>NZ_DASZGI010000021.1:0-20601 GCF_035938995.1 Actinocrinis sp. | reverse complement strand
TTCGACCACTCCCTGGAGAAGCTGCTGGACCTGGCCGAGAAGGCCGCGGCGGTGGGCATCGAGCGCTTCGTGGTCGACGACGGCTGGTTCCGCCACCGGCGCACGGACAACGCGGGGCTCGGCGACTGGTACGTGGACGAGACGGTGTGGCCGGAAGGCTTGCACCCGCTGGCGCAGCGCGTGCATTCGCTCGGTATGCAGTTCGGGCTGTGGTTCGAGCCGGAGATGGTGAATCCCGACTCCGACCTGATGCGCGCTCATCCCGACTGGTATCTGGCCGACCCCGAGCGGTTGCCCGCGGAGCATCGCAACCAGCAGGTGCTCGACATCGCGCGGCCCGAGGTCTTCGACTACCTGCTCGAGCGGATCAGCTCCCTGGTGTCTGAGTACGGGATCGACTACATCAAGTGGGATCACAACCGGGACCTGGCCGAGCCGCGGCACGACGGCTCCCCCGGCGCGCACGCGCAGACGTTGGCGGTCTACCAGCTGCTCGACACGTTGCGGGCTCGGCATCCTGGCTTGGAGATCGAGTCGTGTTCGTCTGGCGGCGCGCGGGTGGATCTGGGCATCCTCGAGCGCACCGATCGGGTCTGGGCCTCGGACAACATCGACCCGATCGAGCGGCAGTCGATCCAGCAGTGGACCAGCCTGCTGATCCCCTACGAGCTGATCGGAGCGCACGTCGGCTCCTCCCCCGCGCACATCAGCGGCCGGGCGACGGACCTCGGCTTCCGCTGCGCCACCGCGCTTTTCGGGCATGCCGGCGTCGAGGCGGACATCACCCGGTGGAGCGAGCGGTCGCAAGAGCAGCTCGCCGCCTGGATCTCCCTCTATAAGGAACTTCGGCCGCTACTGCACACGGGCGAGGTCGTGCGAGTCGAGCATCCCGATCCGGCCGCGTGGGTACACGGCGTGGTGGCACAGGATCGCTTTGAAGGCGTGTTCGCGTACGTGCAGATGGACACGAGCGTGGCGGAGGGCACCGCGCCGATCCGGTTCCCCGGGCTGGATCCTGAGGCCGAGTACGCGGTCGAGGCGGTGCCCGGTGGGGTCTCCGGTGCCGTGGAGGCATGGCCGCTGTGGGCCGCGACGGAGCCCGAGCCGGACGGGCTGCGGCTGACTGGGCGGTTCCTGGCGGAGGTTGGCGTAGCGGCGCCCGCGCTGGCGAACAAGCCGGCGCAGGCGTTCCTGGTGAGGCTACGGCTCAGGCGCTCCTCGTGAGGCTACGGCGAGCGGACTGACTGGAGCGTCGACACGGCACCAGGGCGCTTGAGGCCCGCACCAGGCGCCAGGTGCGGGCGTCAGGCGTGCGCGGCTGGGAAACGAGCGAGCCAGAAATCGGCCCGCCGCCCCTGGAGTAGGGGCGGCGGGCCGAATTAGCGGGTGGGATCAGAAGTCGAACAGCTCGCTGTGGATACAGCGCCAGGACACCCCGGCCCTGCGCATGTTCTTGATGGCCGTGCGCGCCATCGCTGGCGAGCCGCAGATGAAGACTTCGCGTTCCTTGAGGTCCGGGATCAGCTCGCGCAGCCGGTGGGCGGCCATCGGGTCCTGGCGCGGGGTCTTGCCCCGCTTGCCGAGCACCGGGATGAACTTGATCCGGCCGTCGGCGTCCATACGCTCCAGTTCGTCGCGCATGAGCAGGTCGTTGACCGTCGACGCGCGTTGAAGGAAGACGACGTCGCCCGGTCTGCCGTCGAGCGTCTCGGCGATCGCGCGCAGCGGCGTCACACCGACTCCGCCGCCCACGAGCACGACGCGCTGGCGCCGCCGCAGGTCCGAGGTGAACGCCCCGTACGGGCCGTCGGCGACGACACGGATGCCCGGCCGGATGCGCCGCTTGAGCCTGCGGGTGTAGTTGCCCACGCCCTTGACCGTCAGCCGCAGCATGTCGTCGGTGGGCGCCGCGGAGAGGGAGAACGGGTGCGTCTGGTACCACAGGCCGCGGGCGAGGAACCGCCAGCGGAAGTACTGGCCGGCCTGCGCGCCGAGCTGGTTGATGTTGACCCCGCCGACGTAGATGGACACGGTGTCGGCCGACTCGACCACGACGCCGACCACCCTCAGGCGGTGGCGCATCGTCCGGTTCGCCGGGAGCAGAATCCGATACAGGATGATCGCCGCGGCCACCGTGACGTGCATCGCGATCCAGGTGTCCTTGGCCATGGCGTTGCGGGTGAACTGCGCGCCGAGGAAGACCTGGTGGAAGAACGCGCCGACCGCGGCCGGATAGGCGATCAGGTGGACGTTGTGCCAGCGGTCGTAGCCGAGCTTATGGCGAACCTTCTTCAGCGAGGAAAGCCCGATCGCGAGCAGGGCCAAATAGGCGAAGGTGGCCATCAGGACGTAGGGGTACGTCGAGAAGATGCTCTGGACCACGGCCGACGCCGGCACCTGCAGGCTCATCGAGTAGCCGATGATGACGAAGGTGGTGTGCGCGGCCAGGAGGACCACGAGGTAGGCGCCGAGGCCGCGGTGCAGTGTGGCCAGCCAGGAGCCGATCCGCCGCTCCAGCCACGGGATCCGGGCCATCAGGGCGACTTCGATCAGCAGCAGGTAGCCGCCGAGCAGCCCGGTCAGCTGCGCGATCATGATGTAGTCGTCGGACAGGTGCTGAAGCCGCGCGGACGGGGTCTGGAGCCACCACAGGAAGATCACCTCGGCCCCGCCGCCAAAGGCCAGCAGGACGAGGATTCCGGCCAGCGCGTGCCGGGAGAACGCCGGCCGGCCGGCGGTCCACGCCCAGCTCGGATCGGCCCACACCTGGGCCAGGCCCGGCCGCTCCTGCACCGATGCGGCGTAGCGCCCCTGAGGCAGCGCGGTCAGCGGCGTGTGGTAATGGCGCGCCTGGCGGGGGATGCGGCCGGTGTCGGTGACACTGGCCTCCGGCGTGACCTTGACCGGGCCGGTAACGAACTCGCCGGTGCTGAAGGTATCGGCGCGGTGCGAACCGGTGGTGGTCGTGGAGTCGGCGCGGTGCGAACCAGTAGTCCTGAAGGCGCCTGAGTTGAGGACGTCCGTCTGTGGAGGTGCAGGAGCCGCGGCAGGTGAGGGAGTGTTGTTATACGGATAAGGGGTGTAGAGGCCGGGTGGTGGCGCAGGGCTTTGGAGCGTCGGGTTGTTCGCGGTGTCCATCGGATCGGTGACCGCCACGTGGGTCCCGGTCGCTGTCACGTCCACATGCCCTTGCAGGATCGCGTGCTGCCGTGCGTCGTACTCGGCCCACTGCTGTGCCAGCCGCTTCTGTTGTTCGTTCTGTTGTTCGCGGCGGATCTGCTCCTCCTGCTGCCGCCTCACCCACTGCGGGGCCACTCCTCCGAGCCACGGGAAATCCCGCAGCCAAGTTGGTTCGCCCTTGGCTTGGTCGGTCAACGCGTACTCCGTCCTCTCGGCGTCCGGAACGGCAGGGGGTGCCCGCTCACGGTGCGGCCCGATCGAGATCGCCTAGCGATTGCACCAAACCGGTTCCCGCGGAAGAGTTCCTTTGGGCCAGAAATAGTACAAGCTTTGCCATCCGTCAGTCATCGGGGTACTGACCGATTCCGGCCGGGAAGGGGAAGCGCGGCGGCTGCGGATCGTTCGGCGCGCAGGCTTGTGTGCCCGCGCCGCTCGATCTTTCGCCGCCGCCCCGTCCTTGTCCGGGAACGGTCACGAGCACCGCGCGTCCCGTACACACGGAGAACCCGCCGACTCCGTTCAACGCCGCCGAGGGCTTCCCGTTCGCGCCGGTAACACACGGTTCTTATGGCGGGTTTCGGTTCGTTTCGACGGCTCTCAGGCCGATTCGCGCTGAACCAGCGTGGTCGGCAGCTCGTTCGGCGCGCCGGCGACGGACTCGTGCTCGATCAAGGCCATGACGTGGCGGGCCATCACCGCGCCCTGCTCCTCGACCGGCTGCCGCACGGTGGTCAGCGGAGGCGTGGTGTGCTGGGCGATCGGGTCGTCGTCGAAACCGACGAGCGCCACGTCGTCCGGCACCTGACGTCCGGCCCGGCGAAGCGCGCGCAGGGCGCCGACGGCCATCAGGTCCGACGCCGCGAAGACCGCGTCCAGGTCCGGCCGGTGCTCGAGCAGCCGGGTCATCGCGTGCTCGCCCGACGCGTGGGAGAAGTCGCCGTAGCCGACCAGCGCCGGCAGTCCGGCGGCCTCCAGCGTCTCGCGGTAGCCGGTGAGCCGGTCGATGCCGACGGCCATGTCCCGCGGCCCCGCGATGGTGACGACGCGCCGCCGTCCGCCGCGCAGGAGGTGGTCGACGGCAGTCCGGGCCCCGCCGACGTTGTCCGCATCCACGTACGAGGCGCTGCAGGGCACCAAGGGCCGCCCGCACATGACGGTGGGGATGCCGACGGCCTGGAGGGTGAGCAGCAGCGGGTCGCGGCCGTGCGCCGACACGAGCAGGACGCCGTCAGCGCTGCCGCCCTTGATGTAGCGCTCCGCAGCTGTGTACTCGCTGCGGCCATGCACGACGAGAAAGGCGAGCTGTAGGCCGGCCGCCGACAGGGTGCGCGAGGCTCCTCGGAGGACGCGCGCGAAAAAAGGGTCGGAGAAGAACCGGGCGCTGGACTCGGTGACGATCGCGGCGACCGACCCGCTGCGCGAGGTCTGCGCCCGAGGCGCACGCCAGCGCACGTAACCCAGCCGCGTCATCGCGTCCTCGACGTGGCTGCGAGCCCTCAGGCTCACCGGTGCGGAGCCGTTGAGCACTCGGGACGCGGTCGCCTCGGAGACGCCGGCGAGGGCGGCCACGTCGGCGAGCGTCGGCTTGGCGGTGTCAAGTGAAGGCGCGGTGTCAGGTAGAGACACAGCGCCTGGCAAAGGCACAGCGTTCGATGACAGCGCGGTGTTCGATGACAGCGCGGTGTCGGCGTGCGAGGGCAACTGTGACCTCCACGGTGAAGCGCGAGCGCCGGGAGCGGACGGGCGGGTTGGTGGCCGACGTACGGGAGCGCCGGGGAGCGCTCTCCAAAGGTGCGCCCAGCGTTGCGAGCCGGAAACGCGTCGTCAAGATGCGGGGGATATCCACGCGCGCTACCGGCACCGATCACGGACATCGACCATCCGGACGCCAAGACGGTACGCGGAAAGTAGAAGGCGAGTAGGCGTCTGTTAGCGAGTTGTGAGTCTGCTGCGGCAGACTCTTTTCCGGTGGCGGGGAACTCGGTCACTTGACCCCTGGCCGGGTTCCCCGTCAACGGGAGGGTGAATCATTCCTTGCCGCGCAAGGCCTCGGAGGCCGTCTCGGCTTTCGGGCTGGAGCGTTACCGACGCGGGCGCGCGTGTGCCGGTGTCCCTCTGGTGCGGACACCGGCACACGCGGTGAAATCGGCTCGCCGGCCTGTCAGATGACGGACAAGACCTCCGCGTAGTGGCACGCGGCCACGTGCTGCGGACCCTGGCCGCGGTTGACCAGCGGGGGCTCCTCGTTCACGCACTTTTGGGAGTCGACCTCGGAAAGGGTCAGGAACTTCGGGCAGCGGGTGCGGAAGCGGCATCCGGACGGCGGGTTCGCCGGGGAGGGCACGTCGCCCTGCAGGATGATCCGCTCGCGCTCGCGCTCCTTGCGCGGGTCCGGGATCGGGATCGCCGAGATCAGCGCCTGCGTGTACGGGTGCTGCGGCCGCTCGAACAGCTCGGTGGTCGGGGCGACCTCGACGATCTTGCCGAGGTACATCACCGCCACCCTGTCCGCGATGTGCCGCACCACCGACAAGTCGTGCGCCACGAACAGATACGCCAACCCCAGCTCGTCCTGCAGATCCTCCAGCAGATTGATCACACCCGCCTGGATCGACACATCCAGCGCCGACACCGGCTCGTCCAGCACCAGCACCTTCGGCCGCAACGCCAACGCCCGCGCAATACCAATGCGCTGACGCTGACCACCCGAGAACTCATGCGGGAACCGGTTGCCGTGCTCCGGATTGAGACCGACCGTGCGCATCAGGTCGGCGACCTTCTTCGGTCCGCTGTCGTCCCACATGCCGTGGATCTTCAGCGGCTCGGCGATGATCTCGTTGACGGTGATGCGCGGGTTCAGCGACGCGTACGGGTCCTGGAAGACGATCTGCATGTTCCGGCGCATCCGGCGCAGGTCGTTCTTGGACATCTTGGTGACGTCGCGGCCCTCGAAGAACACCTGGCCGCTGGTCGCGGGCTGCAGGTGCAGCACCGCGCGCGAGGTGGTGGTCTTGCCGCAGCCGGACTCGCCGACCAGCCCCAGCGTCTCGCCGGGGAAGAGGTCGAAGGAGATCCCTGAGACGGCGTGCACGGTGCCGACTCGGCGCCGGATGATCCCGGGCGAGGTGATCGGGAACTCCTTGACCAGGTCGCGCACCGAGAGGATCGGGTGTCGGCCGGTCTCCGGGGCGACGAGAGCGGGTGCGGCGGCGGTCACGGAAGCTCCTCCTCGCCGGTGTCGATGGCGCCGCCGACCGTGTGCACTTCACCGGGGCCGGGCACGGCGTCGGTGCTCGCTGCGGCACCGAACTCGGCGGGCAGCTGCGTGTCGGCGGTCGTCGTGGCGAACAGCTCGGCCGGGTCGGGGTGGCCGCGCAGCTCGGCGGAGAAGTGGCAGGCGGCGCGATGCTCGGGAGCGACCTGGAGCAGCTCGGGTTCGACGGTCTGGCAGATCGGCCGGGCCAGCGGGCAGCGCGGAGTGAACGGGCAGCCGGGCGGCAGGTTCAGCAGCGAGGGCGGAGCGCCCTGGATCGGCGTCAGGCGTTCCTGCGACCGCACGTCGAGCCGGGGCAGAGAGCCGAGCAGGCCGAGCGTGTAAGGCATCTGCGGACCGTAGTAGATCGAGTCGACCGGGCCGATCTCGACGGGCTTTCCGGCGTACATGACCAGGACCCGGTCCGCCTGGCCCGCGACCACGCCGAGGTCGTGCGTGATCAGGACCATCGCGGCGTGCGTCTCGAGCTGCGCGGCCCGCAGCGCTTCGAGGACCTGGGCCTGCACCGTCACGTCCAGCGCGGTGGTCGGCTCGTCGGCGATGATCACGTCGGGGTCGTTGGCCATGGCGATCGCGATGACCACCCGCTGGCGCATGCCGCCGGAGAACTCGTGCGGGTACTGGTCGATCCGCTTCTCCGGGAACGGGATGCCCACCAGCTCGAGCAGTTCGACGGCGCGCTTGCGGGCGGCCTCCCGGCTGACGTCGTTGTGCGCGAGCACGGCCTCCGCCAGCTGGTATCCGATCTTGTAGACCGGGTTCAGCGAGGTCATCGGGTCCTGGAAGATCATCGCGATCTTCTTGCCGCGCACCGCGTTCATCTGGTTGTCGGACAGTCCGATCAGCTCCCGGCCGCGGAACCGGACCGAGCCGGAGACCCGCGCAGTGCGCGGCAGCAGCCCCATGACCGCCAGCGAGGTCACCGACTTGCCCGAGCCGGACTCCCCCACGATGCCGAGCACCTCGCCCGACCGCAGCCGGTAGGACACCCCGCGCACCGCCTGCACGACGCCGTCGGGGGTCGGGAAGTCGACGGTGAGGTCCTCGACCGCGAGCACCGCTTCATCGAACCCTGTTTCATCGAACCCCGCGTCGCCCGGTCCCGAATCGGTGCGCGCCGGGGTGGTGAGGGCCGAGTCTGACGTCATGCGCGCACCCTCTGCTGCGTCGGGTCGAAGGCATCCCGCAGCCCGTCCCCGATGAAGTTGACGGACAGGCAGATCAGGATGATGAAGATGCCGGGGAAGTAGAACAGCCACCAGCGGCCGCCCTGCAGCGCCGTGTCGCTGCCGGAGATGAGCGAGCCGAGCGACACGTCCGGGTTCTGCACGCCGAAGCCGAGGTAGGACAGCGAGGACTCGATGAGGATCGCGGAGGCGACCAGGATGGTGACCACAACGATGATCTGACCGGCGATGTTGGGCAGCAGGTGGCGGAAGATGATGCGCCCGTCCCTGGCCCCGAGCGCCCGGGCCGCCTCGACATACTCCTTCTCCCGCAGCGACAGCGCCTGGCCGCGCACGATCCGGGAGACCGCGGGCCACGAGAGCGCCGCGATGACCAGCGCGAGCGCCCACCAGCCGGTGTGCTGCACCTTCTTGGTCAGCAGCGCGCCCGCGGCCAGGATCGGGATGGTCAGGATCAGGTCGACCACGCGCATCATCAGCGAGTCGGCCACGTGGCGGTAGTAGCCGGCCACCGCACCCCAGACGGTGCCGACGACGGTGGCCATGATGGCGACCGAGAAGGCGATCTCGATGGAGAGCTGGGTTCCGCGCAGCACCCGGGCGAACTCGTCGTAGCCGAGGTTGTCGGTGCCGAAGGGGTGGTCGCTGGAGGGCGGGACCGAGTTGTCCGGGGTGATGTCGCTGTAGCTGTACTTCCACAGTGCGCCGCCGACGAAGGCCAGCAGCACCACCGCGATCAGCACGACGAGGCTGACCACCGCGAGCCGGTGCTGGAAGAAGCGGCGGACGATCAGCTGGCTCTGGGTACGGGCCTTGACGGTGAACTCGCGCTCGGCCGCGCGGTTCGGAGTGGTCGTCTCAGCCAAGGCGGATCCTCGGGTCCAGGACCGCGTAGAGCAGGTCGGCGATGAGGTTGAACAGGATGACGATGATCGCCGACACGACCAGCCAGGCCAGGATGACGTTGGTGTCCTGGGCCTCGATGCCGCTGATCAGCATGGTGCCCATGCCCTGCCAGCCGAAAACGTTCTCGGTGAGCACCGCGCCGCCGAGGATCGCCGCCACGTCGAGCGCGACCTGGGTGGTCAGCGGGATCAGCGCGGTGCGCAGGCCGTGCCGGATCATCACCCGGCGGCGGCTGAGGCCTTTGGCGCGGGCCAGGCGCATGTAGTCGCTGCCGAGCACGTCGAGCATCGACGCCCGCTGGAACCGGGACCAGGACGCGTAGGACGTCATGGCCAGCACGATCGTCGGCAGGATGATGTGGCCGATCGCGTCGCTGAACGCCGACCAGCCGGTCTCGCCGGGCGTGTTGGCGCCGTAGGTCTGCAGGAAGTACGTGCCGGTCGAGTTGTTGAAGTTGATCGCGAGCTGCTTGAGCAGGATGGCGAACCAGAAGACCGGCAGGGAGAGGAAGAGGAACCCGATCAGCGTGATCGTGTAGTCCACCTTCGAGTACTGCCGTACCGCGCTGACCACGCCAGCGAGGATCGCGAAGAACACCGCGACGATCATGGCGAGGATCACCAGCCGCATGGTGAGCGTCAGGCTGCTGCCGAGCAGCTGGCCGATGTCGGTGCCGGAGTTGATCGACGGCCCCCAGTTCCCGTGCAGGATGAGCTGGGTGAGCCAGTGCCAGTACCGCGGGACCAGGCCGCGGTTCAGGTACAGCGTGTTCGCCATCGCGTTAAGGACGGCCTGCGACGGCGGCGGGTTCTTGGCCCGCAGCTGGCCGAGCGGGTCGGCGCCGTAGGCCACCAGGATGAAGACGAAGAAGGTGGACAGCAGGAAGACCGGGATCGACACCAGCAGGCGGCGCACGGCGAACGCGAACAAGGCTGCCCTTAAGACTCGGGAGGCGGGCGTCCCGCCCGGCGGGACGCGAGCTGGTGCTGGGCGGACGTCCGGAGCGGCGGACGCGTCGGTCCACCGCCCCGGCCGGCCTCAGGACGAGGTCGTCTTGATGCCCCACTGGCCGATGTTGTAGGTCGGGCCGATCTGCGTGGTGTTGTCGCGGACGTTGCCGAGGTTCGGGTAGAAGGCGATGAACGTCGGCTTCTGGTAGAGCGGCAGGGTGTAGGCGTCCTTGCTGATCTGCTGGTCGGCCTTGTTCAGGTCGGCGATCTGGGTGGCCGTGTCGGTGGTGGACGCCGCGGTGTTCAGCCAGTCGTCCACGTTCGCGTTGGAGTAGCCGCCGTAGTTGGAGCCGCCGCCGGTGGTGTAGAGCGGCTGGTTGTTGGAGGCCGGGAACGGGGTGGCGACCCAGGCGAAGACGATGATGTCGTAGGTGTAGTTGTTGCCGCTCTGCGAGAGGGTGGCGCCGAGGTTGTCGGTCGGCGAGACGTTCACCGCGATGCCGAGGTCGGCCATGTCGGCGGCGAACAGGTCGCACTCGTCCTGGCGGATCTTGTTGCCGACGGTGTACTTCATCGAGAACGCCGGAACGGGGGTGCCGTCCGGGGCGGTGAGCCGGCCGCCGGAAGTGGCGTTCTTGAACCCGGCGTCGGTCAGCAGCTTCTGCGCCTTGGCGGTGTCGCCGGTGCCGAGGCCGAACGGGGTCACGTTGTCCTGGTAGCCCTGCTGGTTGGCGACCAGCACCCGGCTGTCGAGCGCGGTCGCGGTCGACTGGAACTGCTTGATCGTCTTGGCGATGATGTCGTCGCGGTTGGTCGCGGTGAACATCGCCGTGCGCAGGGTGGTGCCCCAGGTCTTGTTGCCGAGCGCGGGGTTCTTCAGGTTGAAGTCGATGTGCTCGAACGACAGTCCCGAGTTGATGTGATACGTGACCGTGCCGCCCATGTTCTTCACCTGAGTCACGAGGTCCACCTGCGGCTGCGGGTAGATGCCGTCGACCTCGTGGTTCTGCAGGGCGGTTGGCTCCTGGGTGAAGTCGGTGATGGCGCGGAAGACGATCTGGTCGACGTGCGCGGGCGAGCCGTAGTACCGGGGGTTCTTGTTGAGGATGACGGAGGTCTTGTCCGAGGAGACGCTGCCGACGACGAACGGGCCGCCCGAGACGACCGGCGGGTTCGAGCCGAACCAGGCGAAGGAGGCCTCGTCGTTGCCGTGCTGCTTGGCGATGTGCGCCGGATAGAGCGGGCCGAACAGCGACTTCCAGTCCGGAAAGGTGGTCTTGTAGACCACGGTCACGGTCTTGCCGTTGTCGGAGCCGGTGACCGACTGGATGTTCTGGTAGCCGGTGGTGGAGGCGACCGGGATGTTCGCGTCGGCGCCGTTCTGCACCTGCCAGGCGTAGACGAAGTCCGAGGCGTCGATCGGCGTGCCGTCGGACCAGACCGCGTTCTGCTTGATCTTGTAGGTGATCGTCTCGGGCGAGGTCGAGGTCTCGGTGGCGCTGTCGAGCAGGTCCGAGTTCATCGTGACCGCGTAGGACGGGTTGGAGATGAACGTGGACGGATAGACCCCGTTGAGCACCTGGCCGTAGTCGAAGGTGTTGCCGTCGGCGGACAGCAGGTTCCAGTTCTGGACGGTCTTCTCGATGGTCCAGGTGATCTTGCCGGTGGTGCCGACCGTCGCGCTGTTGAAGGTGTCCGCGGCCGAAGTGCCGGCCAGGTTCGTGTCGGCAGCGGAGCCGCTCCCCGCACTCCCGCTCGAGCCGCCACAGCCGCCGAGTCCGAGCGCGAGCGCCACCGCGCCCGCCGCCATCCACGCCGCAGCCCGTCTGCATCGCCACTGCCCGGACACGGACATCCGAACTCCTTAGCCCTCGTTAGCCCTCGTCATGCGCTTGAGGCCAAACTAGGACCAAGGCCAACGAAACGCCCGGCAATACCCCCTAATGTGTGACGCCCCGGCGAGCCGCAGTGAGCGTACGAGCGCGCTCCGCTCGCCCGCGACGGATCGGTGTGCTGACTGTCAGTGGCGTCAACGGCGTTGACCCGGTAGCCGCCGTAGTGGGCGTTGCCTCTCAGCTTTATGGCGACGTCAGTCGGCGGCCTTGAGTGCGTGATCGAGGTCGTCCCAGAGGTCTTCGACGTCCTCGAGACCGACGGAGATCCGCAGCAACCGGTCGTTGACGCCGCTCGCCGCCCTGTCTTCGGGCGCGACGATGTGGTGGCTGATCGAGGCGGGGTGCTGGATGAGCGTGTCCGTGCTGCCGAGGCTCACCGCGGGGGTGATCAGCCGGACCGCGCCGATGACCGAATGCGGGTCGCCGTCGATCTCCACGGAGACCATCGCTCCGCCACTGGTCATCTGGTCGGCTGGGCGACGCGGCTCGAGGCCGGGGTAGTGGACCTTGGAAACCTTGGGGTGCCTGGTCAGTCGATCGGCTAGTTCGGCGGCGGTGGCCGAGGAGGTCGTGAGCCGGATCGGCAACGTGGACAGTCCGCGCACCAGCAGGTAGGCGGCCAGCGGGTGGAGCACCGCCCCCGTGACGAACCGCAGCTGCCGCAGCGCGCGAGCGAACTGCTCATCGCACGCCACGACCCCGCCCATCACGTCGCCGTGTCCGCCGAGGAACTTGGTCGCGCTGTGCAGCACGATGCCGGCGCCGTGCTCGGCCGGGCGCTGAAGAACCGGGGTGGCGAAGGTGTTGTCGGCCAGCAGCGGCACCGGTCCGCAGGCCTCTGAAAGGGCTCGCAGGTCGACCTCGGCCAACGTCGGGTTGGCCGGCGTCTCGACAATCACCAGGCCGGTGTCGGGTCGGATCGCCGCGGCAACCTCGTGCGGCTGCGCCCACGTCACCGTGCTGCCGAGCAGGCCGGAGTCGAGCAGGTGGTCGCTGGTTCCGTAGAGCGGGCGCACCGCCACGACGTGCGGCTTCCCCGCGGTGACGACAGCCTGGATGCAGGCGGTCAACGCGGCCATACCGCTCGCGAATGCGACTGCTGATTCGCAGCCTTCCAGTTCCGCGAGCGCCGCCTCGAACCGGGCTACCGTCGGATTGCCCAGCCGCCCGTACAGCGGCAAGCCGGGGACCTGCTCCCCGGTACCCATGATGTCCAAGCGCGCCGCCTCACCGAGGCTGTCGCGCGACGGGTACGTGGTGGAGAGGTCGATCGGGATCGCGTGGACACCGAGATCGGTCAGGTCCTCGCGGCCCGCGTGCACCGCGCGGGTGGCGAATGCTCGGGCTTGAGCTCGGGAACTCGTGGTCACGGGCGCAGGATCGCACGCGGATACGAAGAAGTACGAGAGATCTCGTTTTATATTCGGTGTATGAGCGAAAAAGTTGTCCTCGATTCGATCGACAAGGCGATCCTGCGAAGCCTTCAGAACAACGGTCGGATCGCGAACAAGGACCTGGCGGCGGCGGTCGGCGTCGCGCCGTCCACCTGCATGAGCAGGGTCGACCGGCTGCGGCGGACCGGGGTCGTCACCGGATTCAGCGTCGACGTGGACCCGGCAGCGATAGGGCGGGCGATCGAGGCGCTGCTCGACGTCCAGCTACAGCCGCACGCGCGCCCTGTCATCGATCCCTTCATCACCCACGTACGCTCGCTGCCAGAGGTGCGGGCCGTCCATCACGTGACCGGCCCCAGCGACTTCGTCGTCCACGTGGCCTGCGGCAGCAGCCTGGACCTCCAACGGCTCGTGCTCGACGCGTTCACCGCCCGCCCCGAAGTCGCCCGCGTGGAGACCCATCTGATCTTCTCGACCTGGAAGGGGTCTCCGCTAACGCCATTCGAGGGCTGATACGAATCGTCGGGACCACGATCGTCTCGGCGGTTGATACCGCACCGGTCGTGCTCATGCCATATGTGGTCGTGCGCACATGCCCAGGCGGGGAACCGAAACAGCCTCGCCCGGCAGCGAGCCGGGCGAGGCTGGGGCGTTTCGGTCGAGCGACGGGTCCGCCGTTACGCCTCGGCGTCGACCCACGACATCAGCTTGCGCAGGCGCTTGCCGACCTGCTCCACCGGGTGGTTGGTGGTGGCGTCGTAGTACTTCTTGAACTCGTCGAGACCGCCGTCGTATTCGGCCATCCACTTCTCGGTGAACTCGCCGGACTGGATCTCCCTGAGGATCTTCTTCATCTCGGCGCGGGTCGCGTCGTTGACGATGCGCGGGCCGGACTTGTAGCCGCCCCACTCCGCCGTCTCCGAGATCGACCAGTTCATCTTGCTCAGGCCGCCCTCGTAGATCAGGTCCACGATGAGCTTGAGCTCGTGCAGGCACTCGAAGTAGGCGATCTCGGGCTCGTAGCCGGCCTCGGTCAGCGTCTCGAACCCGGCCTTGACCAGCTCCTCGAGGCCGCCGCAGAGCACGACCTGCTCGCCGAACAGGTCGGTCTCGGTCTCGTCCTTGAACGTGGTCTTGATGACGCCGGCGCGGGTGCCGCCGATGCCCTTGGCGTAGCTCAGCGCCAGCTCCAGCGCCTTGCCGGATGCGTCCTGCTCGACCGCGACCAGGCACGGCACGCCGAAGCCGTCGTTGAACTGGCGGCGCACCAGGTGGCCGGGGCCCTTGGGGGCGACCATCCCGACGTCCACGAACTCCGGCGGGGTGATCAGGTTGTAGCGGATGTTCAGCCCGTGGCCGAAGAAGATCGCGTCGCCCTCGGCCAGGTTCGGCAGCACGGACTCCTGGTAGACCTTGCGCTGCACCGGGTCCGGCACCAGCATCATGATCAGGTCGGCCTCTTCGCTGGCCTCGGCCGGGGTGACCACCCGCAGCCCCTGCTCCTGTGCCTTCGCCCGCGACTTCGAGCCCTCATGCAGGCCGACACGCACGTCCACGCCGGAGTCCCGGAGCGAGAGCGCGTGCGCGTGACCCTGCGAGCCGTAGCCGAGGATCGCGACGTGCCGCCCCTGGATCACCGAGAGGTCGGCGTCGTCCTCGTAGAACATCTCAACTGCCATTCGCTGAACTCTTTCGCTCTCGACTGCTTCGGATGTCTGGTTGACAGGTTTCCAACTTCAGGCGGCGCGTTCGACCGAGCGCAGCGTGCGGTCGGTGATCGAGCGCGGACCGCGGCCTATGGCCACCATGCCGGACTGCACTAGCTCCTTGACCCCAAACGGCTCAAGGACGCGCAGCATCGCCTCCAGCTTCGGGGCGTCGCCGGTGCACTCGATCACCAGGGAGTCCACCGACACGTCCACCACCCGCGCGCCGAAGGGCCCTATGGTGGCCAGCACCTGGTGACGCTCGGCGGCGTCGGCGCGCACCTTCACCAGGAGCAGCTCGCGGTGCACCGAGGCTGCCGACTCGAGCTCCACGATCTTCAGCACGTTGACCAGCTTGTTGAGCTGCTTGGTGACCTGTTCGAGCGGATGGTCCTCGACGTTGACCACCAGGGTGATGCGGGAGATCTCGGCGTACTCGGTCGGCCCGACGGCCAGCGACTCGATGTTGAAGCCGCGCCGCGAGAACAGCGCCGCCACCCTGGCCAGGACGCCGGGCTTGTTCTCGACCAGGACGGACAGGGTGTGCGTCTGGGACGGGTGGGCCGCCCCGGCATGGGTCTGGGTGCTCATCGCCCTATTCCTCTCCGTCGCCGAAGTCGGGGCGCTGGCCGCGCGCCGCCAGGATCTCGTCGTTGGACACGCCGGCCGGGACCATCGGCCAGACCATCGCGTCCTGGTGCACGACGAAGTCCACCACGACCGGCGCGTCCGTGACGGCCATGGCCTTCTCGATGGTCGCGTCCACCTGGTCGGGCGACTCGCAGCGCAGGCCGACACAGCCGTAAGCCTCGGCGAGCTTGACGAAGTCGGGGATGCGGCTCGGTTCGCCGCGGCCGGGTGCGGCCGTTTCCCCGCCCAGGGTGGTGTGCGAGTAGCGCTGGTTGTAGAACAGCGTCTGCCACTGGCGGACCATGCCGAGCGTGCCGTTGTTGATGATCGCGACCTTGATCGGGATGTCGTTGATCGCGCAGGTGGCCAGCTCCTGGTTGGTCATCTGGAAGCAGCCGTCGCCGTCGATGGCCCACACGGTGGCGTCCGGGCGGCCGACCTTCGCGCCCATCGCCGCCGGGACCGCGTAACCCATGGTGCCCGCGCCGCCGGAGTTCAGGAACGTGTTCGGGTGCTCGTAGCCGATGAACTGCGCGGCCCACATCTGATGCTGCCCCACGCCGGTGGCGATGATCGCTTCGGGTCCGGCGATCTTGCCCAGCCGCTCGATCACGAACTGCGGGGCCAGCTCGCCCTTCACGGTCTCGTAGCCGAGCGGGTAGTGGGTGCGCCAGCTGTCCAGCGACGACCACCAGGCCGCGTAGTCGCCGACCCGGCCGGCCGCGTTCTCCGCCCGCACCGCGGCGGCCAGGTCCGTGATGACCTCGGCGCAGTCGCCCACGATCGGCACGTCGGCGACCCGGTTCTTGGAGATCTCGGCCGGGTCGATGTCGGCGTGCACGATCTTCGCGTCGGGGGCGAAGGAGGACAGCTTGCCGGTGACCCGGTCGTCGAAGCGCGCGCCGAGGGCGATGATCAGGTCGGACTTCTGAAGCGCCGTCACCGCCGCGACGGTGCCGTGCATCCCGGGCATGCCCAGGTGCAGCGGGTGGCTGTCCGGGAACGCGCCGCGGGCCATCAGGGTCGTGACGATCGGGGCGCCGGTCAGCTCGGCCAGCGCCCGCAGTTGCGCGGTGGCCCGGGCCTTGAGCACGCCGCCGCCGACGTAGAGCACCGGGCGGCGGGACTCGACGATCATTCGGGCCGCCTCGCGGATCTGCTTGGCGTGCGGCTTGGAGACGGGGCGGTAGCCGGGCAGGTCCATCTCCACCGGCCAGCGGAACGTCGTCATCGCCTGCATCGCGTCCTTGGCGACGTCGACGAGCACCGGGCCGGGGCGGCCGGTCGAGGCGATGTGGAAGGCCTCCGCGACGGTGCGCGCGATGTCCTCCGGGCGGGTGACCAGGAAGTTGTGCTTGGTGATCGGCATGGTGATGCCGCAGATGTCGGCTTCCTGGAAGGCGTCGGTGCCGATCGAGCCGGAGGCGACCTGGCCGGTGATGGCCACCAGCGGCACCGAGTCCATGTGCGCGTCGGCGATCGGGGTGACCAGGTTGGTCGCGCCGGGTCCTGAAGTCGCCATGCAGACGCCGACCTTGCCGGTCGCCTGCGCGTAGCCGGTGGCGGCGTGCCCGGCGCCCTGCTCGTGCCGCACCAGGATGTGCCGCACGCGCTTGGAGTCGAGCAGCGGGTCGTAGGCCGGGAGAATCGCGCCGCCGGGGTAGCCGAAGATGGTGTCGACGCCGGATTCCTCGAGGGCGCGGATGAGGGCCTGGGCGCCGGTGACCTGGACACCGGCCGCGGTGCCGGTGCCGGTCGCACGACCGGCGGCGGCGTGCTGGCCGGGGGTTGGTTGGTGGGGTGCCGGGTGCTGCGGCGCGGGGTGGTTCGCCGGGGAGTGGTTCGGGGCCGCCGCTCTGGCCTGCTCGGTCATGGTCTGACTTCTCTCGCTCGGTCCGGGCCGCGGCCCGGCGTACTATTCGAGGCCAACAAAAAATCCCCCGGCCCATCAGGGCAACCGAGGGATGCGCGCTGGCTTTGGAGCCCCGGAGGGTCCGCTAGCCGGCGCGCTGGCCAAGTACGAGCTCACGTCTGAGGTGAGCGAAGGCAATCCACATGAAGCCGACCTTCTCGCGCGTTCCGGGGCGCCGTCAAGCCGGGTGGCGCGCGGTCTCGCCATTCGGACAGCCGATCTCATGATAATCGGGTGTGTGGATCAGTACGTGCATCGATAGGTGGGCGGCGAGGTGCGGCGTTTCACGGCGCCGGGCGGCTGAGCGGCGCCGTCTCGCGTACCGCGGCGCGCCCCTTCCCGCCGGCCTTCGCGTCGTACATGGCGAGGTCCGCCTCGCGCATCAGCTCGGCTGCGGTCGCGCCCGCGCTGGAGTAGGCGACGCCGATCGACGCCCCGATCACGAAGGTGCCGGCGGATAGTCCGTACGGACGGGTGAGCGCGGCGAGCAGGCGGTCGGCGACGTCGCGGGCGGCCCGGCCGTCGGCACCGCAGTGCACCAGCGCGGCGAACTCGTCCCCGCCGAACCGGGCGACCGTGTCGCCGGAGCGCACCGAGGCGCGCAGTCGGGCGGCGACCTCGATGAGCAGCTCGTCGCCGGCGGCGTGGCCGCCGACGTCGTTGACCTCCTTGAACCAGTCGAGATCGAGGAAGAGGACCGCCACCGGATGCGCCGTGGACGGCCGCTGCGCGACGGCCTGCTCGAGCCGTTCGGCGAACAGCGCGCGGTTCGGTAGGCCGGTAAGCGAGTCGTGATAGGCGTTGTAGGCCAGTTGCTGCTGGAGCGCGATCCGGTCGCTGACGTCGCGGCAGGTGAAAACCAGGCCGCCGCGGTGCCGGGTGAGCGTGCACTCGGCGTTCCGCCAGAGCGCGGTGCCGTCGCCGTCGCCCGGCGGGAGCGGCTGGGCGGCGCGGATGCGGCACATCGCGCAGGCGGAGACGGCGGACCCGGCCAGGAACCGCTCGATCGCGTGGGCGACGGATTCGCGGTCGTCCGGGTGGACCAGCCGGTAGAGGGACTTGTCGGCGAGATCTTGGGGCTCGTAGCCGAAGACGTGGCGTATCGCGGGCGAGATGTACCCGAGCAGCCCGTCGGGCCCGACCGTCATGATGACGTCGCTGGAGCCCTGGACGAGGGAGCGGAAGTGGTCCTCGCGCACAGCGAGTTCGCTGGTGAGCCGGTGGTTGTCGAGGAGGGTGACGCCCTGTCGGATGACCAGCGCGGCGAGGACGGTGCCGCCCGCGGCGAGGAGCACCGGCTGGACGCGGTGGTCGCCGGTGAAGCCGTCGACCAGAATCCCGGCCAGGCAGATCGCCCCGGCGGCATAGGGGAACAGCAGCCCGACGAGGCCAAGGGTGCGCCGGACGCCCGCGACGAGTGTGACGTGCAGGCCGCGCGGGGCCTTGTGCCGGGTGGCCTCGCGGGTCCAGAAGCTCATCCACGGCGCGACCGCGAGCAGCAGATAGCCGACGAACCAGCCGGAGTCGAGCAGTTCCCCGGAGGTGTAGCTGGCCCGCACGGCCGGGACGGTCCAGATGGCGTCGGCAACGACGATGGTGGAGTACCCGACGAGCAGCGTGGCCATCGACGCCCCGTCCCGCCGACCGCCGCGGGAACGGACCGCGATGACCAGGCTGACCAGGAGGATGTCGAAGACCGGATAGGCCAGGGCGAGGGCGACGCGCAGCGGGGAGGAACCGTCCTCGCCGGCATCCTTGGCGAGGGCGACGCCCCAGCCGGCGGTGAACAGCGCCCCGGCGATCATGAGCCCGTCGAGCAGCAGCTTGAACCAGCCGAGCGAGGTGCCAGGGCCGCGGTGGTGCACCAGGGT
The DNA here is from genome assembly GCF_035938995.1 of Actinocrinis sp. Lineage (GTDB taxonomy): Bacteria > Actinomycetota > Actinomycetes > Streptomycetales > Catenulisporaceae > DASZGI01. The sequence continues at coordinate 1,696 of NZ_DASZGI010000021.1, read as the reverse complement.
GCCGGCTATGGCAAAGGGGCCGAAGAAGAGGAAAACCCAGTCCGCGAGGGAAGGCGACGGCGGCGGGTAGTGCAGGACGATCTCGTACCAGCCCCAGACCGCGTTGCCGAGCCCTGCGACGAGCGCGGACGCGGCGAAGAGCAGCCAGGAGACGCGCAGCCGGCCGCGCATGGTGAAGGAACGGGCGGTGCAGGAGACCGCGGCGGCGGCGGCGACAGCGGACAGGCCGAAGTCACCCATGACATCAGCGAGGGTGTGCGAGCCGCCCGAGTCAGGCGACGAACCGGGATTCGCAGCCGCACCCCAGTGCAGCACCGAGCCGGCGGTGTACATCGCGCCGACAGCGAAGACGGCGGCGATCGCAGTGACCGCCGGGGTAAGGGTCACCCCAGCAGCGGGGCCGGGGCGCGCGGCCATGCGGCTGCCGGGGGCGGAGCCAGAGCCGGAGCCGTTTCCGGCGACACTGCGGTTGCGAATGGCGGCCATCGTCCAGGTTCTCTCGTCCCGAAAGGCGCGCTCATCACTGTACGGCACCAAGACTGTGCGCTGAGTAGTGATGCCAGGAAATCGTTTCCCATTCATCACAATGGGCGCTCGGCCGCGCGCCACCGCCAGGCGCGGAAGGTGGCCGGGGCGACGGGGCGGGCGCGGAGACGGGGACGGTGACGGGTCGGGCGCGAACGTGGCGGGGACGGAGATGGGGTCGGACGCAAACGGGATCAGGGGCGGAGGCGGAGCCGCGCCGATGTGCGCGGCGGGGCGGAGCGAATAGCTGCGCGGGCGAGGCCGCGCATGCCGACGAGCGGCAGGACAGGGCGAATGGGTTGCGCGAGTGAGGGCACGTGCATGCGGACGAGCGGCAGCGGTCGCGAGTCTAGGGAAAAGAGGCGGGCTGCGAAGGCACGGCGATGGCCGCTACGCGACTGCGGCGAATACCGCGCGATGGCGCCGCGTAACGCGGCACCGCGCCGCCAGGATCGCAGCGCAGCGCAGCGACTTCTGCACGGACGAAGGCTCCAGCGTGGTGCGCCGACGGACCCCAGCGCGGTGCGGCGGTCGCCCGCCGCGCTGAGCCGAGGACCCGACGCAGCATCACGACTCATCACGACACCCGAGTCGGCGCGCCCGACTGGGACGACGCACGCACCCGCCCGCCGCTCGGAGCGGCGCGCACCCCTGAAGCCGAGCCGACGGCCCGGCATCGCCGCGTCGCGAGGACACACGGACACCCCGCGCGACCGGCCACGCCGACCGGGGTCGTTGCAGAGCAGCGACCCACTGCGCCTCGAAGCCGACGAGCCACGCGCCCCATCACGCCGACGGGGCGCGCTGCGGCGCCGGGCCGCCGCCAGCCCCGTCGCTGCTGGCCGTCCGGGACGACCTGAGCGTCAGGTCGTCCTGGACGGCTGCCCGGGAGCGTGCTTGTCAGGAGAGCCGGGTGATCACCAGTTCGCGCACGCGGGCGGCGTCGGCTTGGCCGCGGGTGGCCTTCATCACCGCGCCGATGAGGACTCCGGCGGCGGCGTGGTTGCCTCCGCGGATCTTGTCGGCGACTGCGGCGTTGGCTGCGATGGCGTCGTCGATCGCGGCGAGCAGTGCCGTGTCGTCCGAGACCACCTTCAGGCCGCGCTGTGCGACGACCGTGTCCGGGTCGCCCTCCCCTGCGAGCACGCCTTCGACCACCTGCCTTGCGAGC
>NZ_DASZGI010000020.1:0-53439 GCF_035938995.1 Actinocrinis sp. | reverse complement strand
ACACCGGATCGCCCGCGAGGAGATCTTCGGCCCGGTGCTCTCGGTGCTGACCTTCCGCACCCCCGAGGAGGCCGTGGCAAAGGCCAACAACACGCCCTACGGCCTGTCGGCGGGCGTGTGGACCGAGAAGGGCTCGCGCATCCTGTCCGTCGCCAAGAAGCTGCGCGCCGGCGTGGTGTGGGCGAACACGTTCAACAAGTTCGATCCATCGTCCCCGTTCGGCGGCTACCGCGAGTCCGGCTACGGCCGGGAGGGCGGCGCGCACGGCTTGGAGGCCTACCTCGATGTCTGACACTCCCGGGTCCGCCAAGAACGGCAAGGACAGCAAGCCCAAGTCCGGTGCGAAGGCGAACTCGGCTCCCAAGGCCACCGCCGTCGCCGAACAAACGCCCGACGCCACATCCCACACGGCCACGCGCAGCGATGGCAGCCAATCCGACGCCGTGCCCCATAAGGCCTCAGCCGAGTCGTCGTCTGCCGTCGTCGCCCCCGCCCAGACCACGTCTGACACCGTGTCCGACCGGATGCCGGGCGCAGACTCCGTTCGACTCGCCGTGCGCAAGACCTACAAGCTCTTTATCGGAGGCGCGTTCCCGCGCTCGGAGAGCGGACGGAGCTTCGAGGTGACCTCAGCGCAGGGAGCATTCCTGGCAAACGCGGCCCTCGGCTCCCGCAAGGACGCGCGTGACGCGGTGAAGGCGGCCCGCGCGGCCTTCGGCGGCTGGTCCGGCGCGACCGCGTACAACCGCGGCCAGATCCTTTACCGCATCGCCGAGATGCTGGAGGGGCGCCGCGACCAGTTCGTCGCCGAAGTCTCCGCGGTGGACGGGCTCCCGGCCGAGGCCGCCGAAGCGCAGGTGGATGCCGCGATCGACCGCTGGGTCTGGTACGCGGGCTGGTCCGACAAGCTCAGCCAGGTGCGCGGCACGGTCAATCCGGTCGCGGGTCCGTACTGGAACGTCTCCTCGCCCGAGCCGACCGGCGTGGTCGCCGTGTTCGCCCCGGTGCGGCCGTCACTGTTGGGCCTCGTCAGCGTGCTGGCACCGGTGATCGTTTCCGGGAACACGGCGGTACTGGTGGCTCCGGAAGCGGCGGGCCTGCCAGCGATAACGCTCGCCGAGGTGCTGGCCACCTCCGACCTCCCCGGCGGCGTCGTCAACATGCTGACCGGCCGGGTCACCGAGTTGAGCAAGCCGCTAGCCGAGCACCTCGACGTGGACGCGCTGGACCTCACCGGCGTCTCCGACGCGAGCCTGGCCACCGAGATGGAGCGGGCCGGCGCGCAGAACCTCAAGCGCATCCGGCGCCCGGTCCCCGACCCGGACTGGTCATCCGATCCCGGTCTGGATCGGATGATGTCCTTCCTGGAGATCAAGACGGTCTGGCACCCGGTCGGCGTGTGACGTCCCAACAAGTGACGTGCGAGGCCGACGGAAGTCTCATCGGCGGAGCTCGACGATGCCGACGAAGTCACCGCTCTGCCACATCGCGGCCCCCGGCACGCGAGCAATGACTCGGTAACCGCGAGGCGGCTGCTCCGTACCGGTCTGGATCCATACTGTGGGCGCGGTCGGATCATCATCGGTGGCGGGGAGCTTGAACGTCCCCGCCACCGCGGCTGGAAGGTGAGGACTCCAGCCGTGCTCGGCCAACGACGCGGCGAGCGCGGTAGCGAGCGGCCATTCCCCGTTGGCGTCATATCGGATGTCGATCGGCGCGCCGCTGTGGGACGGCGTTCCCGTAGCGGCAAGAAGCGATCGGTCGGCGGCGAGGATGCCGTTTTGAGTGCAGCAATCGGCCGAATGCCCCGCGCGCGGCACGAGCACGGCTGTCGCAGTTCCGGTGAGGAGAACGAGCGCGACGGCGAGCGCCGAGCCGACGTTCGCGGCAACGCGGCCGCGTGGCGCCGTCCGAAATCGAACCTCGGCGAGGAGCAGGCAGGCGGCGAGCACAGTCGCCGCAGGCGCGGCCAGGAACCACGCGATGAGGTAGTTGTGAAGATTGCCGTCGATCTGCACGACGGCCGCGATGCCAAGCGGCACAAGGAGGACGGCAAGAGCGGCGATGTATGTGGCCACATGTGCGGCGCAGCGCCAGGCGACGACGGCAATCGCGACGTTGACGAGGACGACGCCGCACAGTCCGCATACGACCGCAGCCGAGACAGAATGCGGCGTGAGAACGGACACCATGTCGATCGACCACGAAGGCGGGATCGCTAGCCGCTCGATGAGGGCAAATCCCTGTGCAGCGGTGTGACCGGTGCCGGTCTTGTGTATGGCTTTGAGGAATCGGGCGATCGTGGTGAGGTTCCGTGTCCCGCTCAGTTGGTCCTGGAGCGGCGGAATCCAGACGGCGAAGAGAATCGTGGTGCCTGCAAAGGCCGCGAGAGCGCGAGAGCGGCGGATACGAGGCCGAGACGAGCGGAGACGGCGGAGGATCGTTGGTGCGCGGCTGATCGCCATGAACAGCACGACAGCGATCAAGCAGGCGAAAACGGGGAGCGCGGTCCCCAGATGCGTCTGCACCAGGAACGACCCGACGATCAGTGCGCCGAGAAGCCAAAGCGCAGAACCGTCCGCTGCTCTGGCAATGAGGACGAGAAAGAGAAGCGCGGGAAGCACGGTCGCGTACGGATTCCAGATCTCCGCAAACACAGCATTCGGCGCGGCAAGCGTGAAGATGAGCACCGCAGCGGCGGCGCCGATCGCCGACCCAACGCGTCGACGCGCGGCAGCGAGCACGATCAGCACGCAGAAGACCGCATTCAGGAATTCGACGGAGGCGAGGAGCGAGGCCGCAGTCTCGCCGCCGAGGACATAGATCGGCACGAGTGCGTAGAACCAAAGCGGACCCGGGTGGGTCCAGCCGAAGCGGGAGTACGGCCCGAGCTGCTGGGCGAACTCGGCGGCGTTTCGGACGGCGAGCTCGATGACGGCCGAGTCGCCGCGCAGCACGAACGTATCTGGGCGTGCGAGGACGACGATCGCGGTGAGCGCGAACGGCAACGCGGCACAGATGGCGATGAGCGCCACGAGGCGCCCCCGCGCGCGGGATGCGGACGCGCCAGCGGACGCAGGCGTGGGGGTGCGGGTGGGCGTGGGGGTGGATGAGTCGTCGGACGGACGGCCGGACGCGGGCACACCGCCGGACGTGCCAGCAGGCGCGCGGGAGGAAGACGCGCCGCCAGGCGCAGGCGCGCGGGTGGAGGCGGAGGTGGGGGCGGATGAGTCGCCGGGCAGAGGGCCGGACGCGGGCGCGCGGGTAGAGGTGGGGGCGGATGCGTCGTCAGGCGGACGGCCGGGCGCAGGCGCACCGCCGGACGTGCCAGCAGACATGCGGGACATGAGATCGCGGCCACGAGCGAGCAGGCGCGATCGTGAAATCACGCCGCTCACCGTGGCCGCAATCTCGCAGTCGCCGCAATCGCCATGCGTCGGAATGTACAGGCGGGCGAAGGACGGGAGGTGGGATAGGGGGCGGAGATCGGTAGAGAGGGCGGTCGCTATTCGGCTGCGGCGCCGGAGCCGGAGCCGGAGCCGGCAGGGGCGGCGGCGGGCGCACCGTCAGCAGGGCCGGGGGTCGGCGCAGCTGCGACGTCAGCGGCAGCGCCGGGAGCCGACGCAGATGCGGCATCAGCACCAGAGTCGGCGATACCGGAAGCGGAAGACGCGGAGGCCGGGGCAGCCAATACGGCTCCGATGACCGGGAGATCCCGGAGCGGGAGGCCGTCCGAGAAGACCGCGTTGACGGGCGCAGTGGAGAGCGGCAGCCCACTGAGGTTAGTGCCGACGACGTTCGACAGCGGGTCGACGGAGGTGCCTGCGAGCGGATACAGCTTGATCTGTCCGAGGCGCGACCAGTTCGCGGTGCGGGTCTGCGCGATGGTTCTCGTGGACGCGGCGGGGGCGGTCCCAGCTGCCGCTTCGGACTCGTTCGCGGGCGACTGGGCAGCGTCCGTCCCCGCGCCCGTAGCGGCTGTGACGGACTTCGCGCTTGCGGACGCTGCAGCAGACCCGGCATCCGTCGCCGTGGCGGCAGACCCCACGCTCGTCGCCGGAATAGCGGCTTCCATCCCCGTCGGCGTGGCGGCAGACCCCGTGCCCACGGCAGCGGTGCCGGTCTGGGATTCCGTCGTCGCGACGGTAGACCCGGCATCCGCGGTCGTGGTTGCAGCACCCATGTTCGTGGTCGCGGCGGTCGCGGCCGGAGCTGCCATGCCGACCAGCGCGCCGGCACCGAGCATCCCCAGCGCGATCGCCCGCCGCGCCCCGGACCGGGATTCGGCGCCCTCCTCGGCGGCCGCCGCTCGGTTGATCCTCGTAGCCTGACGCATGAATCCACCCACGCTCTTCGCGAAACGACGTCCGAAAACGGACCGGTCCCCGGGCAAACCCCGGGGACCGGTCCGAAGTCACGGACAGTCACGTCGCTGTCACTCCTGCGGAGCAATTGTGCGAGCGGGTACTCGTCAGCGGGTGCCCGTCGCTGCGCAGTCTGTGCGGCGGCTTGTCGCCGCGTCAGCTTCGCGGGCGGCAGCGGCTCCTGTCTTCTCCTACTCCGAGCGCCAGTCGCCGATCGGGAAGCCGCCGCCGGGCGGCTGGTCCTGCTCGGGCTGCGGCTGCTGCTGTTGCGGCTGCTGCTGTTGCGGCTGCTGGGGAAACTGCTGCCCGGTGACTCCAGGCGACCACGGCTGCGGCTGCGGCGCGTATCCCTGCATCGTCGGGGGCAGCGCGGGCTGCGCCTGGGTCTGCGCACCTGGCATTCCCTGCATACCGTGCCCCGGCTGCGCCCCGCCCTGCTGTACCGGCGGCAGCAACTGCGTGCGGTCGGAGCCGAACGGCGTCGGCGAGCCAGGCGGCGGCTGCTGGGGCTGACCGGGCATTCCCGCTCCCGCTCCCGGCTGCTGCGCGCCGTACGGGGGCTGCTGCTGCGGCGTCCACCCGAACCCGCCGGGCGGGGGGCTCGGCTGCTGCGGGTAGCCGCTCGCGCCCGGCCAGGCCGCGCCCGCACCGGGGGCGACCGGCTGCGCCTTCGGCACCGCGTGCCGCTGCCAGCTCAGCCACGCGTACCACGCCGCGACCGCGACCACCGCGGCGCCGCCCAGGGCGATGAAGAACTGGGCCAGCTTGGTCTGTCCGGGCGGGCCGTCCGCGCCGAACAGTGCCAGCGCGGTCACCACGCCGAACACCGCCGCCACGCCGCCCTCGATGAGGGCGGCGAGCGTCACCAGCTTCGCGCGGCCCAGTGCAGGCTCGACCTCGTTCGCCAGGTACACCGCGATCCCGATGGCCAGCGCCACACTGAAGTTCAGAAACACCGGTGCCTGGTCGTAGGCGCGGGATGCGAAGGACTGCGCCGCCCCGTTGTACGACGGCGGGACTAGCAGATTGATCACGGCGGAGAGCAGCACCAGCCCTCCGTACGCGACGGCGGCAAGCGCCGCCGGCTCCCGCAGCTTCTTCAACGTGTCAGACATGACAGCGCGACACACTCCCGGTTCCGGTTTTCGTTCTGTTCCGCGCAAGAATCCCACATGACCGAGCGTCACTGAAGGGGCCGCGGCCCGGGAAAACCGCGGCAGTGTCTTGACGACTGGTCAACAAACGTTCGACGACCGCCCGCGGCCCGACTAGGCGGCGGCGGACCACTCGCTGTTAGACGACACATAGACGGCGAGGGGCCGCAGCGCCGGATCGTCGCGCAGCTTGCGCAGCGCCCGCCACAGCGCGGACTTGACCGTTCCGACCGAGACGCCCATCCGCTCCGCGATCTCGGTGTCCGTGTACGAACCGTAGTAGCGCAGCGACAGCGCCTCGCGGTCTCGCGCGGACAGCCGCATCAACGCGCGTGCCACCGCGACGCGCATCTCGACCTGCGTCATCGACTCGCCGTCGTAGCCGCGCTCGGGCAGCTCGTCGGTCGGGTACTCCTCGACCCGGCGCTTGCGCCACTGCGAGATCTGGTGGTTGGTCATGGTGCGGCGCAGGTAGGACCCGACGACCGCCTTGTCCTCGATGCGGTGCCAGGCCTGGTACGTCTTGAGCAGGCCCTCCTGGAGGAGGTCCTCGGCCTCGGTGCGGTCGCCGGCCACCTGGTGCGCGGTGCGCAGCAGGGCGGAGCGGCGCTCGGCCACGTACGCGGCGAAGTCCGCGGGGGCGCCCGGACCGTGGGCCGGCTTGCGGGAACCGTTCAGCTCCGCATCCGCGTCAAGGTTCTCAGCGGGGGTCGGAGGTGGTGCAAGAGTCAGGAAGCTCATGTGCACCAGCTTCACCCCCGCACTTCATCGTCCGGTCCGGCCCGCGTCACAGCTTTGGAACAGCGGTCCGGACGACGACGCGCTGCACGGACTACGGCGACGCTGTGTGATTTTCACCGGTGAGTTGTCACGGATCGGTCATCTTCTAATCACACGGCGTCATGATTCCCGTGAAGGTAGGCTAAATCCTGGCCCCGTCTCGCCCTGTCAGGCATGTCTTCGGTAAGAATGGGTAGGTGCCGAGCCTCCTCCTCGTCGAAGACGACCCGTCGATCCGTATGGCGATCGAGCTCGCCCTGACCCGGCAGGGCCACCAGGTCACGACGGCAGCCACCGGCGAGCAGGCCCTGGAACTCTGGCAGACGCAGCGCCCGGAGCTTGTCGTGCTCGACGTGATGCTCCCCGGGATCGACGGCTTCGAGATCTGCCGCCGGATCCGCCGCACCGACCAGGTGCCGATCATCCTGCTGACCGCGCGCAGCGACGACATCGACGTGGTGGTCGGCCTGGAGTCCGGCGCCGACGACTATGTGGTCAAACCGGTCCAGCCGCGGGTGCTCGACGCCCGCATCCGGGCGGTGCTGCGCCGCCACGGCAACAGCGCGCCCGAGGCCGGGGACACCGCCGTCTTCGGGGACCTGGTCGTGGACCGGGCCGCGATGACCGTCACCCGCGCCGGCCTGCCGATCTCGCTGACCCCGACCGAGCTCAAGCTGCTGGTCGAGCTGTCCCGCCGGCCCGGCCAGGCGCTCTCCCGGCAGCAGCTGCTGCGCCTGGTCTGGGATCACGACTACCTCGGCGACTCGCGCCTGGTGGACGCCTGCGTCCAGCGGCTGCGGGCGAAGGTCGAGGTCGTGCCGTCGGATCCGCGGCTCATACGAACGGTGCGCGGCATCGGGTACCGGCTGGACCCCCCGAGGTGAGCCCGCAGTGACCCGCATAGCACCGGAACCCGGCGCGGAAGGGGAGTCGTGGCGTCCGGCGCCCGCCCTGTCGGCCTCGACGACGGCGGGTCTGCCCGTCCTGCGGGACGCGGCCTGGCCGAGCCGCTCCGCCCCTGGGAGTGAGCCCGAGCGGCCGGGTCCGATGCGCCGACGCCGAGGCGGGCTGCATCGCAGGCGTTTCCGGCTGTCCGGGATGCGCACCCGGCTGTTCATCGGCTTCGCCGCGGTCGCCCTGATCACCGCGGCGATCATCACCGGCTCCTCGTACTTCCTGCTGCGCGACAGCCTGCTGAACCGGGTCGCCAGCGGGGCGGCCACCGAGCTGACCGACGCGGTGCAGCTCGCCGGCCAGCAGCTGATCCAGTCCACCTCCGGGCCCCAGGACGCGCAGATCGCCTCCCAGCTGGCCAAGCGCGGGGGCTACTTCGTGCTGGTCACCCCGCGCGGATCGGCGCAGAGCAACTCGGATATCGGCATCCAGGACATCCCGCCCTCGTTCATGGACGCCGCGAAGACGGAGCTGGCCCAGCAGCGGGTGATCGTGCGCGGCGTGCCCTACGAACTCACCGGCACCACGCTCCAGTCCGGCGGGCCCCAGATGTTCCTGTTCACCCCGCTGGACGACGAGCAGAACATCCTGACCGAGCTGATCACCATCGGCTCGGTCTCCGGCGGCCTGGCGCTGGTCGGCGCGGCCGGCGTGGCGTTCCTGGCCACCCGCAACGTCCTGGTGCCGATCCGCCGCCTCGGCCACGCCGCGCGGATGCTCGGCCAGGGCGACCTGGACGTGCGGCTCGAGGTCAAGGGCACCGACGAGATCGCCGACGTCTCGCACACCTTCAACGAGACGGCCGCGGCGCTGGCCCGGTCGATGGACGAGCTGCGCGCCATGGACGCGGCCTCCCGCCGGTTCGTCGCCGACGTCTCCCACGAGCTGCGTACTCCGCTGACCGCGATGACGGCGGTCACCGAGGTGTTGGAGGACGTGGAGAGCGCCGACCCGACCACCATCTCGGCCGCGCACCTGATCGCCAACGAGACCAAGCGGCTGGCCCGGCTGGTCGAGGACCTGATGGAGATCTCCCGGTTCGACGCGGGAACCGCGGCGATGCGGGTCGAGGACATCAACCTCGCCGAACTGATCGAGGCGACGCTGGCGACCCGCGGCTGGACCAGCAAGGTCATGGTGACCGCGCCGCCGCTGGTGCCTGCGCGGGTGGACGCGCGCCGCATCGACGTGGTGGTGGCGAACCTCGTCGGCAACGCGCTTAAGCACGGCGGTGAGCCGGTCGCGCTGCAGCTCTACGACCAGGGCGAATACGTCGTTGTGCAGGTCGCGGACTCCGGACCGGGCATCCCGGCCGAGGCGTTGCCGCACATCTTCGACCGGTTCTACAAGGCGGATAAGGCGCGCGGCCGGTCCGAAGGCAGCGGCTTGGGCCTGTCGATCGCGTTCGAGAACGCCCGGATGCACGGCGGCGAGTTGTCAGCCCGGAACCGCCCCGAAGGCGGAGCCGTCTTCACTCTTAGGTTCCCCAGTGGGTCAGGCGGCGCGGCGGCGGACGATTCCGACGCGCCGACATGGGGCGCGTCCTCGGACGGCTCTTCCCGCAGCGGACAGGGTCCCTCGGACGGCCGCCGGTCCTGGGGCGAATCGACAAGCGGCGGATCGACGAGGGACAGGCAAGGGGCCAGGACGTGATCGCGCGAGGCGGCAGACGCAGCCGGGTCCGGCTGGTCGTCGGCTGCGCCGCGCTGCTGCCCGCGCTCGCCGCCTGCGGCATCGAGCCGAGCGGCATCACCTCGCTCGGCGCCGCCCCCGCCGCGGCCCCGGCGTCCGCACCGAACGGTCTGCCCGCGACGATCGGCTCGGACCAGTACGTTCTCTTCTTCTACCAGGGCGACAAGCTGGCCCCCGTCTACCGGCCGGCCACGAGCACAGTCAACGAGGGATTCGTCCTGCGCCAGCTGCTGAACGGCCCGACCGCCGACGAGAAGGCGCAGGGCTACACCTCGGCGCTCCCGGCGAAGCTGCTGGCCACGCCCAACGCCGAGCAGGAGCGGTACGCCTTCGGGCTCTCCTCGCCGCTGACCTCGCGCGCCCGCTCGGAGTTCATCTGCACGATGCAGTACATCGACGGGACCGACTCGATCGGGATAGAGCAGATGGGCCAGCCCTCGAGCATGATCTGGGTCGGCTGTTCGGACACCACGATCCAGTACGTGCCGGTACCGCTGCAGGGTGCCGGGTCCGCGTCGCCCACCGGCGAGTAGCGGACAAGGCCGCTCTTCCCCGGGGGCGACGCGCCGTGCTCGGTGCTTTCGCTTTTCCCTCGCGCCTACTCTTCTTCGTCGCCGCGCAGGTCGACGAAGCGGTTGATGATCTGGTCGGCGATCGCGTCGCGCACGTCGTGCGGCAGGAACGCGGCGTCGATGCCGTTGAGGGCGACCAGTTCCAGGTCGGACAGGTCCCAGTGGAAGGTGTCCACCAGCAGGCCCAGCTCGCGGCTCATCGAGGTGCCGCTCATCAGCCGGTTGTCGCAGCTGACTGTGATGTTGAAGTCGAGCTCGTACAGCTTCTGGATCGGGTGGTCGGCGATGTCGCCGGCGAGCCCGATCTGCAGGTTGGAGCTGGGGCAGACCTCGAGCGCGATCCGCTTGTCCCGCACGTAGGCCGAGAGCCGGCCGAGCTTGGGCTCCTCCTCGGTCAAGTCGATGTCCTCGATGATCCGCACGCCGTGGCCGAGCCGGTCCGCGCCGTTGAGCACCGCGGCGCCGACCGAGGACGGGCCGTCGGCCTCGCCGGAGTGGATCGTGAACCGGAAGAACTGTTCGCGCAGGTACTTGAAGGCGTCGGCGTGCAGGTCCGGGCCGAAGCCGAGTTCGGGCCCGGCGATGTCGAAGCCGACGACGCCGGTGTCCCGGTGCCGCACCGCGAGTTCGGCGATCCGAAGGCTGTGGCCGGGCTCCAGGTTCTGCCGCATGGCGCACACGATCGTGCCGACCTTGATGAAGTGGCCCGCGACCGCGGCCCGCTCCTCGCCCTCGCGCAGGCCCGCGTTGACCGCCTCGACCACCTCGTCGAGGCTCAGCCCGTTGCGCAGGTGCTGCTCCGGCGCGAAGCGGCTCTCGGCGTAGACGACGCCGTCCGCGGCCAGATCTTCCACGGTCTCGGCGGCGACCCGGCGCAGCGCGTCGGCGGTCTGCATGGCCGCGATGGTGTGGTCGAAGGTCTCGAGGTAGCGCGGCAGCGAGCCGGAGTCGGCTGCGTCGCGGAACCAGGCGCCCAGCTTCGCGGCGTCGCGGTCGGGCAGTCCGGTGTAGCCGGCCAGATCAGCCAGTTCGATGACGGTCTGCGGGCGCAGGCCGCCGTCGAGGTGATCGTGCAGGGCGACTTTCGGGGCCTGCTTGATCTCGTCGGGGGTGGGGAGGGTCGATTCAGTCACCGCAGCACCCTAGTTGGTTATGCGGTCCAGGATGAGCGGACGCGACGAGCGCACGGATGCGCTTGCGTCTGACGGTGCGTTTGGTGACGGTGCGTTTGGTGATGCTGCGTCGGATGATGCCGTATCGGATAATGCTGCGTCAGCTAATGCACCGCCGATGTCGTACGCGTCCGACAGCGCCTCCAGGGCGGCCTCGAAGCGTTCAGGCGTGTCGGTGTGGAGCGTGAGCAGCGGCGCGCCGGCCATGATCCGGTCGCCCGGCTTGGCGTGCAGTTCGACGCCGGCTCCCGCCTGCACCGGGTCCTCCTTGCGGGCGCGCCCGGCACCGAGCCGCCACGCCGCGACACCGACCGCGAGTGCGTCCAGCCGGGTGAGGACGCCGGAGGCCGGAGCGGTCACGATGTGCTGCTCGCGGGCGGTGGGCAGCGACGCGTCGGGATTGCCGCCCTGTGCCCGGATCATGCGCCGCCACGCGTCCATGGCCGAGCCGTCGGCCAGCTTCTTCGCCGGATCGGCGCCCGCGATCCCGGCCGCGGCGAGCATCTCGCGGGCCAGCGCGAGGGTCAGCTCGACCACGTCCGCCGGGCCGCCGCCGGCCAGCACCTCCACCGACTCGCGCACCTCGAGGGCGTTTCCGGCGGTCAGGCCGAGCGGCGTGTCCATGTCCGTGAGCAGGGCGACCGTGCGCACGCCGTGGTCGGCGCCGAGGGCGACCATCATCTCGGCGAGGGTGCGGGCCTGCTCGAGGTCCTTCATGAACGCGCCGGAGCCGACCTTGACGTCCAGGACGAGCGCGCCGGTACCCTCGGCGATCTTCTTGGACATGATCGACGAGGCGATCAGCGGGATCGACTCGACCGTGCCGGTGACGTCACGCAGCGCGTAGAGCTTCTTGTCCGCGGGAGCGAGGCCGTCCCCGGCCGCGCAGACCACCGCGCCGACGTCGCGCAGCACGGCGAACATCTCCTCGTTGGACAGCTGCGCGCGCCAGCCGGGGATCGACTCGAGCTTGTCCAGTGTGCCGCCGGTGTGGCCGAGTCCCCGGCCGGACAGCTGCGGCACCGCCGCGCCGCAGGAGGCGACGAGCGGCGCGAGCGGCAGCGTGATCTTGTCGCCGACGCCCCCGGTCGAGTGCTTGTCGGCGGTCGGCCGGTCGAGCACGGCGAAGTCCATCCGCTCTCCGGTGCCGATCATCGCATCGGTCCAGGTGTTGATCTCGCGGCGGTTCATCCCGTTGAGCAGGATCGCCATCGCCAGCGCGGACATCTGCTCGTCGGCGACCGCTCCGGCGGTGTAGGCGCGGATCACCCACCCGATCTGCTCATCGGTCAGCTCGCGGCGGTCCCGCTTGGTCCGGATCACGTCGACGGCGTCCATGGCCGGCACCTCGGTTTCGTCGTTCTGGGTCTGCGCCGTGCGGCGTTATCGGAGGTTCTCCGGGCCGAAGGCCTGCGGGAGCATCTCGGCCATGGTCTGGATCCCGCGCGGGGTGTCCAGCAGCAGCCTGGGACCGCCGTGTTCGTAGAGCAGCTGGCGGCACCGGCCGCACGGCATCAGGGACAGCCCGGCGGCGTCCACGCAGGCGAACGCGACCAGCCGGCCGCCGCCGCTCGCGTGCAGCGCGGAGACCAGGCCGCACTCGGCGCAGAGGGTGAGCCCGTAGGAGGCGTTCTCCACGTTGCAGCCCGAGACGATCCGGCCGTCGTCGACCAGGGCCGCCGCGCCGACCGGAAACTTCGAGTAGGGGGCGTAGGCATGCCGCATCGCCTCGCGCGCCACCTCGCGCAGCGACTCCCAGTCGATCAGCGGCCCGGCCACCTCGGTGCTCGGCATCGGCCGCCTCACCCCTTGACGAACGGCTGGTTCTCGGCCGCCGGGGGCCGCACCAGGCCGCCGAGCGAGGCCACCACGAACACCGTGACCAAGTACGGGGCCATGGACAGGAACTGGCTCGGCACGCCGGTCTGCAGCGAGGAGAGGGTCTGGCCGAGGCCGCCGAAGAAGCCGAACAGCAGCGCCGCGCCGAGCGCGCCGACCGGCGACCAGCGGCCGACGATCAGCGCGGCGAGGGCGATGAAGCCCTTGCCGGAGGACATGTTGGTGGTGAACGCGCCGACCTGCCCGATCGACAGCCACACGCCGCCGAGCCCGGAGAGCAGCCCGGCCAGGATGACGTTGCGGTAGCGGGTGCCCAGGACCTTGATGCCGACGGTGTCGGCCGCGCGCGGGTGCTCCCCCACCGCGCGCGTGCGCAGGCCCCAGCGCGTGCGGAAGAGGGCGATCTCCACGATCACGACGATCACGAACGTGGCGTAGAGGATGATGTTGTTGTCGAACAGCGCTTCGCCGATCACCGGGATGCTGGCCAGGCCGGGGATGCGGATCGCCTGGAAGATCGGCGGGTTGTTGTAACTGCTCTGGTTCGGGGCCAGCACCTGGGTGTACAGGAAGCTGGTCAGGCCCAGGGCGAAGACGTTGAGCACGACGCCGAGGACGACCTGCTCGATGTGGTATCGGTTCGCCAGCACCGCGAGCAGGGCGCCGAGCAGCGCGCCGCCGAAGCAGCCGGCGATCAGCCCGACCCAGACGGAGTTGGCCATCGTCGCGGCCATCGCGCCGGCGAAGGCGCCGAACAGGAACTGGCCCTCGATCGCGACGTTGACCACACCGGAGCGCTCGCAGATGACGCCGCACAGCGCTCCGAGGATCAGCGGGACCGCGGCGATCAGGGTGTTCTGGATCGCGAAGGGCAGGCTGATGCCGCCGCGTCCGCTGGTTCCGGCCGAGGCCCAGACCAGGAACGCCAGGACGAACGCGAGCACGTATCCGGAGGTGAGCCAACGCCGTCCGACGGTGCTCACCGTGACAAAGGCGCGGACCAGGCCGCAGACGGTGCACAACGCGCCGAGGGCGATGGCGACCGGGGCGGCCGGGAACTGCTGCATGTGGAGCGCGCCGGGGGCGTTCGGGTTCAGCGCCATGCCGACGGCCGCTTTGGCGCTGTGCTGGGTGCGGGCGCCGAGGCCGAACGCGAAGACCGCGTAGACCCCGATGACCGCCTGCGAGAGCCCGGCGATCAGGTTGGCCCGCCCGGACTTCGCGGCGGTGCCGACGGAGGGTGCCGCGATGCTGGTCGTGGTCACGCCTGGCCTCCTGTCGCGGCGGCGGCGCGCCGGGCGCGCAGCCGGAAGATCTCCTGAACCAGGCGCGGGGCGGCCACGAAGATGACGATCAGCGCCTCGATGACGGACACGATCTCGACCCGGATGCCCGCGCTGGCCTGCATGATCGGCGCACCGGCATCGAACGCGCCGAACAGCAGCGCGGCCCAGACGATGCCCCACGGTTTGTTGCGGCCGAGCAGGGCGACGGTGATCGCGGTGAAGCCGAGGTTGGCGTCGATGTTCGGGCTCAGCGAGTTGTTGTTGGCGTTCGCGGTGCCCAGCGTCTGGCAGACCCCGACCAGGCCGAACAGCAGGCCGGACAGCGCCATGGTGAGGATTCGGGTGCGTCCGACGTTGATGCCGGCGGTGCGCGCGGCGAACGGGTTGAAGCCCAGCGCGCGCACCTCGAAGCCGAGCTTGGAGCGCCGGAAGAACCAGGACACGACGACGGCCGCGGCGATCGCGATCACCAGGCTGATGTCGGTCGGGACCGAGTCGCCGAACAGGTGCGGCAGCCGGGCGTTCGGGTCCACGGGCTTGGAGACCGCCTGGCCGAACACGTGCGGGTCGTGGAAGCCGTTGGCGTTGAGCAGCCAGCCTAAGAAGAGGAAGGCCGCGTAGTTGAACATGATCGTGACGATGACCTCGTGCGCGCCGCGCCAGGCTTTGAGCACGCCGACGAGCAGGCCGTAGAGCCCGCCGCCGATCGCGCCCGCGATGACGGCGACGATGACGTGCAGACCGGTCGGCAGGTGCCAGGCGAAGCCGACGTAGCCGGCGAAGATCGCGCCCATGATGAGCTGGCCCTGGCCGCCGATGTTGAACAGACCGCCGCGGAAGGCGAGCGAGACGGCCAGCCCACCGAAGATGAGCGGGGTGGCGTCCAGCAGGGTGCCGGTGATCGGCCCGAAGAACTGGGACGGGGTGCCGTTGACCGTCTTCGGGTCGAAGATGGCGCCCTTGAACAGGGCCGAGTAGCCGGTGGAGATGTCGTGCCAGGCCGCCGACAGGAAGTCGCCCGGGGACTGGAAGAAGTAGTCCGCCTTCGACATGGCGCTGGTGTCCGAGACCACCATCAGGATCGCGCCGACGATCAGGGCGAGCACGATCGCCAGCACGGTCACCAGGATCGAGTTCTCGGCGCTGAAGATGTTCTGGAGGGAGGCGCCGAAGCCGCCGAGGGGTTCCTGCTCCTGGGCGCGCTCCTCCGGGGTGGTGTCCGTGGTCATGGACGTCCCTCCTGCGGACCCCGCTCGGTCTCGTCGTCGTGCCCGGTTTCCGCGGCGTGCCCTGTTCCGGCTTCGGCCCCGTCGTGATCCGGCGCCGCGGCCGCCGTCTGCTCCGGCGCTTCGCCGACCGCGGCCGCTCCGTTCTCGGTGATCCCGGCCATCAGCAGGCCGATCTCCTCGCGCGAGGTGTCGGGCGACACGGTGCCGACGATCTTGCCGCGGTACATCACCGCGATAGCGTCCGCCAGCGAGAGCACCTCGTCCAGTTCGGTGGACACGATGACCACCGGCCGCCCCTGGTCCCGTTCGCCCACGATCCGCTTGTGGATGAACTCCTGCGCGCCGACGTCCACGCCGCGGGTCGGCTGGGAGGCGACCAGCAGGCTCAGCGGGCGGGACATCTCCCGGGCCACGACGACCTTCTGCTGGTTGCCGCCGGACAGCTGCCCGGCGAGGTGGTCCGGGTCGGCCGGGCGGATGTCGAACTCCTCGACCCGCAGCTTGGCGTTGCGCTGGATCTCGCCGAGGTCCAGCGAGAAGACCCCGGCGAAGGGCTCCGACGTATAGAGGTCGAGCACCAGGTTCTCAGCGACGGTGAAATCGCCGACCAGGCCGTCGTGCGACCGGTCCTCCGGCACGAAGCCGACGCCCGCGTCCAGCACCTTGCGCGGGGCGAGGCCGACCAACTGCTTGCCGTCGAGCGTGATCGAGCCGGCCTGCGTGGGCAGCAACCCCATGATCGCCTGGACCAGCTCGGACTGACCGTTGCCGTCCACGCCGGCGATGCCCAGGATCTCGCCCGCCCGCACGGTGAACGAGATGTCGTCGACGGCCGCGTTGCCGTGCCGGTCGAGGACGGTCAGGCCGCGCACGTCGAGCGCCGGGCCGCCCAGCGCGGCAGGCCCCTTCTCCACGGTGAGCCGCACGTCGCGGCCGACCATCATCGACGCCAGGTCCTGCTCGGTCATCGCGGGGGTCGCCTCGCCGACGACCCGGCCGCGCCGGATCACGGTGATCCGGTCGGCGATCGCCTTGACCTCCTTGAGCTTGTGCGTGATGAAGACGATCGACTTGCCCGCCGCGCGCAGCGTGTTCATCACCGCGAACAGCTCGTCGATCTCCTGCGGGGTCAGCACCGCGGTCGGCTCGTCCAGGATGAGCACCTGCGCCTCGCGGACCAGGGCCTTGACGATCTCGACCCGCTGCTGCACGCCGACCGGCAGGTTCTCCACCCGGGCGTCCGGATCGACCGGCAGGCCGTACCGCTCGGACACCTCGCGCACGTGCTTGCGGGCCCGGCGCCGGTCCAGCCAACCGACCAGCGGCCCGCCGGACGCGGCCGACACCGGTTCGTCGCCGAGGATCACGTTCTCCGCGACCGTGAACACCGGCACGAGCATGAAGTGCTGGTGGACCATGCCGATCCCCGCGGCGATCGCGTCGCGCGGCCCGTGGAAGTCCTTGGCCTCGCCGTCGACCAGGATCTCGCCCTCGTCCGGGTGGTAGAGCCCGTACAGGACGTTCATCAGCGTGGACTTGCCGGCGCCGTTCTCGCCGAGCAGGCAGTGGATCTCGCCGGGTTCGACGACCAGGTCGATCCGGTCGTTGGCGACCAGGGATCCGAACCGCTTGGTGATCCCGCGCAGTTCCAGACGCACCCTCAGGCCCTTTCCGTGCGAAGGAGTGTGGCCGGTGGAGGCTATCGAGGCCGATGGGGCGCGGACGGGGCGGACGCCCGGCCCAGCCGGACATCCGCCCCGCAGCCGCCCCGTTAATGCGCGCGCTCAGCTGGTCGGCTGCGCCTTAGAGGTGATCGTGATAGTGCCGTTGATGATGTTCTGCTTCACCGTGGCCAGCTCGCTCTGCAGGGAGGCGGGGACCTTGGAGGCGAAGTCGTGGTAGTCCGCGAGGCCGGTGCCGCCGTTGGCCAGCGTGCCGATGTACGCGGTCTCGCTGAAGTTGCCCGCGGAGGAGTCCTCGACGGTCTTGGTCACCGCGTCGGCGATGCCCTTGAGAACAGAGGTGAGGATCACCGAGCAGTAGTTCGCGGCCGAGACGCAGCCGTCGGTGTCGACCCAGATCGCCGTCAGCGAGCCGTTGGACTGCTGGGCCGCGGCCAGCGCGCCGAGTCCGGTGCCGCCGGCCACCGGGAAGATGATGTCCGCTCCCTGGCTTACGAAGCCGCTGGTCAGCTGCTTACCGGCGTTCTGGTCGGTAAAGGAGTTGGCGAACGAGCCCTGCTGCGTGGTCTCGTTCCAGCCGAGCACTTGGACGCTGGTGCTGTGCTGCTTGTTGTAGTACTGGACGCCCTCCCAGAAGCCGTCCATGTAGACCGTCACCGGTCCGATGTTCAGACCGCCGAAGGTGGCGACCTTGCCCGACTTGCTCATGCCGGCCGCCAGGTACCCGCCGAGGAAGGCGCCCTGCGCGGTGTTGAACTCAAGGCCCTTGACGTTCGGCGTGATGGAGTTGGAGTCGACGATGGCGAACTTCTGGCTGCCGTGCGAGGCCGCGGCGGACTTCGTGGCGTCGCCCATCAGGCCGCCGACCGTGACCACGAGGTTGCAGCTCTGCGAGACCAGCGAGTTGATGTTCGGCACGTAGTCGTTCTCGGTGGTGGACTGGACGTAGCGCACCTTCGCCTTGCCGTCGGACTGCGCCTTCTGCATGCCCGCCCACGCCGCCGCGTTGAACGAGTGGTCGTCGATACCCCCGGTGTCGGTGACCATACACGCGCTGAAGCTGCTCGAGCTAGACGCGGTTGACGACGAGCCGGAACTGCTGACCGGCTTCGAGCCGCAAGCTGCGGCGAGACCGACCGCCGCGAGCGCCGCCGTCATCTTGATGGCCTTCTTCACCAAAGCCTCCTGAGGAAAGATTGTGCGGCACGGGGCGGCCGACTCAGCGAGAATAGATCGCTGGGACGGAGGATTCGGGCGGAGTCTTTCCCCGCGATGGGGACCGCAACGGCTCCGACGGGAACCCGAGATGAAACCGTGATGCGCTCGAACTCGGCCATGCAGCCAGCATCCGCCGGCGGTCAGGGGTGGAGCACCCCGGGTGACTGTAAACGGGCTAATCACGGGCCGAGCGGACCAGCGGTGGCCAGGCGGGGCTTAGCCCGATCGACTCGGCATTCCGCAGTGCCTACGAAGCTTCCGGATCTTCGGGTGTGACGAGCCGGGCCCGCATCCACGGATAGGGGTCCTTTAGCGGCTCGCGGCGGGCCCTGCGGCGTTGCTGAATCTCATGGAGCGGCTCACCGGCGGTGTAGTAGCGGCCCTGGCCGTTGCCATGCGGAGTAAGGACGCCCGCGCTCGCCAGCGCGGCGAGATCCCTGCTGCCGGTCCGTTCCTCAAGACCAGTGCGTTTGAGGTAAGTGCTTCTGCGCACGCGGTACCCAAGAACCGCTTCGAACATCGCGTCGGTCGCACGATCCGGGAGTCCATGCTGTGCGACGAGTTCGTCCAGCTCCGTCCACGTGAGCCCGGCCTCACCGACGCGTTGTGCGACGGTCTGCGCCTGCATGTGGTGAGCGCGCAGGTTGAACGACACCGAGAGATTCGCGTCGTCACGGGGGTTCCATCGACCGTGACCGGTAAGCGCGAGCACGGCGTAGTAGTCCTCGGTGTTCGCGCCGAGCCATTCCTCGATGCTCGAGAACTCGGGTTCGCCGATGTCCGATCTCGCCAGCACCGACGTAGCGAGGGCTCGCGCCATCCTTCCGTTTCCGTCCCGGAACGGATGGATCATCGTCTGGGGAGCCGTCGACACACCGGGTCGATGTCGACGCGACGTCAGCCGATTTCGCAGCGCCGGGAGCCCCCGCAGCGCAGCGAGGAGGCGACCGGCGCGTGCCAGGCCGCGGAGCGGAGGGAGGGAGGGCGGGACTCAGTTCCGGCGAACGCCGGGCAAGCCGCAGGCGGCAGCGCGGGCGGACGGCCGAGCGTCAGTGAGGCCGGGAGCACGCGCGACACACGAGGCGACGGCTTCGACGGATCGCAGCTCTAGGGAGCTAACGCAGACCAGCGGGGCCGGGGAGCCGGGGAAGTGAACTGCGGAGCTGGGCTGGGGAAGCGGCTACGGAGCGGACCGGCTAGCTGAGCAGGGCGGTGTGGGCGAAGAAGCGCACGCCGACGGCGATGGCCGACTCGTCCGCGAGGAAGGTGGGCTGGTGCAGGTCGCGGGGGGTCGGGTCGCCGGGGGTGCGTACGCCGAGCCTTGCCATGGCGCCGGGGATCTTCTGGAGGTACCAGGAGAAGTCTTCGCCGCCCATGGACTGCTCGACCGGGACGACGCCGTCGAGGCCGGCTGCCAGGTGGGCCGCTTCGCGCATGAGGTCGACCACGTGCTCGTCGTTGACCACCGGCGGGACTCCGCGCACATAGTTCAGCTCGGTCTTGGCTCCGTAGACCGAGGCCACCGCGTCGACCAGTTCCAGCAGGAGGTCCGGGGCGATCGCCCAGGCCCGCTGGTCCATTGCGCGCACCGTGCCGTGTGCCTCGCCGTACTGCGGGATCGCGTTCGCCGCGTGGCCCGCGTTGATCGCGCCCCACACCAGGGAGACCCCGGCGCGCGGGTCGATTCTGCGTGACAGCGCGGCGGGCAGCTCGGTGACCAGCGAGGCGAGGGCGTAGATCAGGTCGACCGTGAGGTGCGGACGCGAGGTGTGCCCGCCCGGGCCGCTGAGCTTGATCGCGATCTTGTCGCAGGCGGCGGTGAGCGGGCCCTCGCGCAGGCCGATGTGCCCGGCGTCCACCCGCGGATCGCAGTGCACGCCGATGATGCGCGCCACCCCGTCCAGCGCGCCGGCGTCGATCATGTCCAGCGCCCCGCCGGGCAGCACTTCCTCCGCCGGCTGGAAGATCAGCCGGACCGGGCGTGTCAGCCGTCCGGCGCGCGCCTCCTCGGCGAGGAAGAGCCCGGCGCCCAGCACGGTCGCGGTGTGGAGGTCGTGCCCGCACGCATGGGAGACACCCTCGACCGTGGAGCGGTATGGCAGGAGGTCGGACTCCTGGATCGGCAGCGCGTCGATGTCGGCGCGGATCGCCAGGCGGCCGTCCCAGTGCGCCGCGTGGTCGACCGCAGCGTCGAGGAACGCGTCGTGCAGCGCGACGCGGTCGAGGTGGATGTCGGTCAGGTGCGCGTGGTCGACGTCCGCGTCGTTGAAGGGCGCAAGATCGGCGCGGACGCGGACGCCCTCCACCGGATCGATGTCGCAGACCAGGCCGGCGCCGGTGGGGAGGGGTCGGGGGGCGAGACCGGCAGCTTCCAGGCGCTCGACCAGCCGCGCGGTAGTGCGCAGTTCCTTGCGGGCGAGCTCCGGGTGGGCGTGGATGTCCCGCCGGAATTCGATCAGCTCATCCTCCCGCTGGGCGAGGAATACCTCGAGCCGCGACGCGGGGTCTGCGGTCTCGTGGCGCTCGCTCTCCAGCGGAAGGATCAAATTCATTCGCCCACGATAGTCCGTACCACCTTGCGAAACCCAGAGATTCCGCTATATGAGAACTCGCGGACAACCAAGATGGTCCTAAAGTGCTATGCCGCCGTAGCCCGTTAGAACGCGTCCGAAGGAGTGTACGTCCCCCACACCGCGCGCAGGGCGTGCGAGACCTCACCGACGGTCGCCCGGGCCCGCAACGCCTGGCGCATTGGATACAAGACGTTGTCAGTGCCCGAAGCCGCTCGCTTCACCTCGTCGAGCGTCCGGTCCACTTCCGCCTGCGAACGGTCGGCGCGCAGCTTCGCCAGCCGCTCGGCCTGTTGGATCTCGATCGTCGGGTCGACCCGCAGCGGCTCATACGGCTCCTCCGCGTCCAGGGTGAACCGGTTGACGCCGACCACGACCCGCTTGCCGCTGTCGATCTCCTGGGTCACCTGGTAGGCCGAGCGCTCGATCTCGCCCTTCTGGAAGCCGTGCTCGATCGCGGCCACCGCGCCGCCCAGGTCTTCCACCCGTCGCATCAGGTCGGCGATCTCGGCTTCGAGCGCGTCGGTCATCGACTCCACGACGTACGAGCCGGCGAACGGGTCGACCGTCTTCGTCACGTCCGTCTCGTAGGCGATGACCTGCTGGGTCCGCAGGGCGAGACGCGCGGCCTTCTCGGTCGGAAGCGCGATCGCCTCGTCGAAGGAGTTCGTGTGCAGGGACTGGGTACCGCCGAGCACTGCGCCGAGGCCCTGCAGCGCCACCCGGACCATGTTCACCTCGGGCTGCTGCGCGGTCAGCTGCACGCCCGCCGTCTGCGTATGGAACCGCAGCATCTGCGACTTCGGGTCCTTCGCGCCGAATTCGTCCCGCATCACCCGCGCCCAGATGCGGCGGGCCGCGCGGAACTTGGCCACTTCCTCGAGCAGAGTCGTGCGCGCGACGAAGAAGAAGGAGAGGCGCGGCGCGAACTCATCGACGTCCAGGCCGGATTCGAGCGCCGCGCGCACATACGCGACCCCGTCGGCCAGGGTGAACGCGATCTCCTGCGCGGGCGTGGCCCCGGCCTCGGCCATGTGGTAGCCGGAGATGGAGATCGTGTTCCACTTCGGGATCTCGCGCTTGCAGTACCCGAACACGTCGGCGACCAGGCGGAGTGACGGTGCGGGCGGGAAGATGTACGTCCCGCGCGCGATGTACTCCTTGAGGATGTCGTTCTGGATGGTGCCGGTGAGCGCGGACGGCGCGGCGCCCTGTTCCTCCGCGACCAGCTGGTAGAGCAGCAGCAGGATCGAGGCGGGCGCGTTGATCGTCATCGAGGTGGACACCTTGTCCAGCGGGATCCCGCCGAACAGGGTGCGCATGTCCTCGACCGAGTCGATCGCCACGCCGACCTTGCCGACCTCGCCGTGCGCGATCGGCTCGTCCGAGTCGTAGCCCATCTGGGTCGGCAGGTCGAAGGCCACCGACAGGCCGGTCGAGCCGGCCGCGATCAGCTGCTGGTAGCGGCGGTTGGACTCGGTCGCGGTGCCGAAGCCGGCGTACTGGCGCATCGTCCACGGGCGGCCGGTGTACATCGTCGGGTACACGCCGCGGGTGAACGGGTACGCGCCGGGCTCGCCCAGCCGCTGCCCCGGATCCCAGCCCTCGAGGTCGTCCGGGCCGTACACCGGCCGGATCGGAAGACCGGATTCGCTCAGGGGCGTCTGGTCGGAGGGCATTCGGCTACCTCGCGGGTCGTCGGCTCGAGTCGGTCCGCACCCGAGCGGGTTGCGGCCCTCCACGCGATTATCCCCGACCGCCGGTCACCCGCACACCCCCGCTGTCGTGCGAATCACACCGCCATCCGGTCCAATGTTGGGGCGGAATGTTCCGATTGTCCGATGCGAGATCGCTCACAGTGTCCGGTTTCGGCGGGATTGAGAGATCACCGGCCTGGTTAACCTGTCGCCGACGCGACCACCGGTGCGGCGCGCACACGAGCAGGGAAGGGGCTGGACGAGGCCCATGGCTATAACGACACCCAAGGCCGGCACAGGCGGGCGCCGCCAGGGGAAGCGAGGGACGCTCTATCGCGGCCGCGAGGGCATGTGGAGCTGGGTGGCCCACCGCATCACCGGCGTCCTGATCTTCTTCTTCCTGTTTGCCCACGTGCTCGACACCGCGCTGGTCCGGGTCTCCAAGTCCGACTACAACGCGGTGATCGACAGCTATAAGAACCCGATCACCAACTTCCTGGAGTACGGGCTGACCGCGGCGATCGTGTTCCACGCGTTCAACGGCCTGCGTGTCATCGCGGTGGACTTCTGGGCGAAGGGTCCGAAGTACCAGAAGCGGATGCTCTGGATCGTGGTCGGCGTCTGGGCCGCGCTGATGGCCGGGATGCTCTACCCGATCACCGCCCACTCCTGGCACACCATCTTCGGGAAGTAGGCCGCGCGATGACGACGACTCCGACGATCGAGGCGCCCCGTTCGCCGCGCACCGCGGGCACCGGCGGGAGCCAGCGGCTGCGTGGCCGGCGCACACCGCGCGCCACGCGCACCAACTTCGAGCTCTACAGCTGGCTGTTCATGCGGCTGTCCGGGCTGCTATTGACGTTCCTGGTGCTCGGCCACCTGTTCATCATGCTGGTGCTGGACGGCGGGGTCGAGAAGATCGACTTCGCCTTCGTCGCGGGCCGCTGGGCGTCGCCGTTCTGGCAGGTGTGGGACCTGCTCACGCTGTGGCTGGCCACCCTGCACGGCGTCAACGGCCTGCGCACCGTGATCAACGACTACGCGGAGCGCGATGGTTCCCGGCTCGCCCTCAAGGGGCTGCTCTACGCGGCCGCACTGCTGATGATCTTCCTCGGCAGCCTGGTCATCTTCACCTTCACCCCGAACGTCAAGGCCTGAGGCGAGCAAGACATGGCAAACGCGCAGATTCAACAGATCCATACGTATGACACCGTCATCGTCGGCGCGGGCGGCGCTGGCATGCGCGCCGCGCTCGAGGCCGGTACCCGCTCGCGCACCGCGGTGCTCACCAAGCTCTACCCGACCCGGTCGCACACCGGCGCGGCCCAGGGCGGCATGTGCGCCGCGCTGGCCAACGTCGAGGACGACAACTGGGAGTGGCACACCTTCGACACGGTCAAGGGCGGTGACTATCTAACCGATCAGGACGCCGCCGAGATCATGTGCAAGGAGGCGATCGACGCTGTCCTGGACCTGGAGAAGATGGGACTTCCCTTCTCCCGCACGCCTGAGGGGCGGATCGACCAGCGGCGCTTCGGCGGCCACACCCGCAACTACGGCGAGGCTGCGGTGCGCCGGTCCTGCTACGCGGCGGACCGCACCGGCCACATGATCCTCCAGACGCTTTATCAGAACTGCGTCAAGGAGGGCATCGAGTTCTACAACGAGTTCTATGTGCTCGATCTGCTTTTAGTGGAGGACGAGGGCGGGACGAGGCGGACGGCGGGCGTTGTCGCGTACGAGCTGGCGACCGGCGAGATCCACGTCTTCCGGGCCAAGGCAGTGGTGTTCGCCACCGGCGGCTTCGGGAAGGTGTTCAAGACCACCTCCAACGCGCACACCCTGACCGGCGACGGCATGGGCATCGCCTGGCGCAAGGGCCTGCCGCTGGAGGACATGGAGTTCTACCAGTTCCATCCGACCGGCCTGGCGGGTCTCGGCATCCTGCTCACCGAGGGGGCCCGCGGTGAGGGCGGCATTCTGCGCAACGCGGACGGCGAGCGGTTCATGGAGCGGTACGCCCCGACCATCAAGGACCTCGCGCCGCGCGACATCGTGGCCCGCTCGATGGTCCTCGAGGTGCGCGAGGGGCGGGGCGCTGGGCCGCACAAGGACTATGTGTACCTGGACCTGACGCACCTTCCGGCCGGGCAGATCGAGGAGAAGCTGCCGGACATCACCGAGTTCGCCCGCACCTACCTCGGCGTCGAGCCCACGACCGAGATGGTGCCGGTGTACCCGACCGCGCACTACGCGATGGGCGGGGTGCCGACCAACGTCGAGGCCGAAGTCCTGTGCGACAACAACACGGTCGTCGCCGGTTTGTACGCGGCAGGAGAGGTCGCGTGCGTGTCGGTGCACGGCTCAAACCGGCTCGGTACCAACTCGCTGCTCGACATCAACGTCTTCGGGCGAAGAGCAGGTATCGCGGCGGCGAAGTACACGCAGGACGCGCCGCTCGCGGAGCTGCCTGAGAACCCGGCCGGCTACGTCGTCGAGCTGATCGAGAACCTGCGCAACTCCACCGGCACCGAGAAGGTGGCGCAGATCCGCAAGGACCTGCAGGACACGATGGACAACAACGCGGGCGTCTACCGCAACGACACGACCCTCAAGCAGGCCTACGAGGACGTTAAGGCGCTCCAGGCCCGCTACAAGAACGTCGGCGTGCAGGACAAGGGCAAGCGTTTCAACACCGACCTGCTCGAGGCCGTCGAGCTCGGATTCCTGCTGGACCTGGCCGAGGTGCTGGTCGTGGGGGCGCGCAACCGCAAGGAGTCGCGCGGCGGGCATGCGCGCGAGGACTACCAGAAGCGCGACGACGTCAACTTCATGCAGCACACCATGGCGTACCGCGAGGCCGACGAGGACGGGTCCTACGCGATCCGGCTCGATTGGAAGCCCGTCGTCGTCACCCGCTATCAGCCGATGGAGCGCAAGTACTGATGGCCACCACAACGCTCGAGACCGCTGCCACCGGCGCCAGCGCTGCCGACGACGACGCGCCGCGGTTCCTCACGATCACCGTGCAGGTGCGCCGCTACAACCCGGACAGCGACGAGTCACGCTGGGACGAGTTCCAGGTCCAGGCGCTGCCCACCTGGCGGATCCTGGACGCGCTGCACGCGATCAAGTGGGAGCAGGACGGCTCGCTGACCTTCCGCCGCTCGTGCGCCCACGGCGTCTGCGGTTCGGACGCGATGCGCATCAACGGCCGCAACCGCCTGGCCTGCAAGTCGCTGGTGAAGGATCTGGTGTCGTTCGACAAGAAGACCGGCACCGCGAAGCCGATCACGGTCGAGCCGATCCAGGGCCTACCGGTGGTGAAGGACCTGGTGGTGGACATGGAGCCGTTTCTCCAGGCATACCGGGACGTCAAGCCGTTCCTCATCGCGCACGGCAACCAGCCGACCCGGGAACGGATCCAGTCGCAGAAGGACCGCGAGCGCTTCGACGACACCATCAAGTGCATCCTGTGCGCGGCCTGCACCACCTCGTGCCCGGTGTTCTGGACCGACGGCCAGTACTTCGGGCCCGCGGCGATCGTCAACGCGCACCGCTTCATCTTCGACAGCCGGGACGACGCCGCCGAGGAGCGCCTGGAGATCCTCAACGAGCGGGAGGGCGTGTGGCGCTGCCGCACCACGTTCAACTGCACCGAGGCCTGCCCGCGCGGGATCCAGATCACCCAGGCGATCGCCGAGGTCAAGCGGGCGCTCATCACTCGGCGGTTGTAGGGGCTCCGCAATCGCGTGCTGCGGGCCTAATGTCTGGCGTTGTCGTACGGCTGTGACATTGTCGTAGGGCTGCCGTTTCCCGTCAGGAGGCGAGGTCCGTATGGACGTCATCGAGTGGCTGCTGGACGGCGACCCGGCCATTCGCTGGCAGGTGCTGCGCGACCTCACCGACGCGCCCGAAGATCTCGTCGCGGCTGAACGCGCCCGCGTCGCCCACGAGGGCTGGGGTGCACGGCTGCTCGCCCTGCAACAGGGGAACGGCCAGTGGGAGGCGGGCGTCCCCGACTTCCCCTCCGCCGCCGCGGCGGACTGGTGGCGCTCGCTCGGCCCTGAGCGGCAAGGCACCCTCTTTCCGCTCTGGACCTCCACCACCTGGAGCCTGGCGCTGCTGCGGGCGTTCGGTCTCGATCCGGCCGGCCATGCGGCGCGGCGTGCCGTCGGGCTGGTCCATGCGCACGTGCGGTGGGAACACGACGGCGAGCCGTACTTCGCCGGCGAGGTGGAGCCGTGCATCAACGGCAGGGCCGTGGCGCTCGGAGCCTACTTCGGCGTCGATGTCGAGCCTGTCGTCACCCGCCTGCTCGGCGAGCAGATGAGCGACGGCGGCTGGAACTGCGAGCAGGAGAACGGATCGACGCGCGGATCGTTCCACACCACGATCGACGTGCTCGAGGGTCTGCTGGAGTTCGAGCGGGCGGCGGGCAACGTCCCGCAGGTGACCGCGGCTCGGGTGCGCGGCCAGGAATACCTCCTTGAGCGCAAGCTGCTTCGCAGTCTGTCGACCGGTCAGGTGATCGACTGGGATCGCAAGACCGAGGCACCCGCAGCCTGGACTCAGTTTTCTTATCCGACCTATTGGCACTACGACGTGCTGCGGGCGCTCGACTATCTGCGCGCGGCCGACGTCGTCCCCGGCTGGAGGGTCGCCGAGGCGATCGAGCTGGTCGGGTCCAAGCGCGACGCGGACGGCCGCTGGCCGCTTGAGAATCCCCACGCCGGCCGGCTGCACTTCGCGATGGACGAAGGCGAGGGAAAGCCGAGCCGGTGGAACACGCTGCGGGCCATGCGCGTGCTCAGGTGGTACGAGCAGGCTCCACGTTCGGGTTCTGCCGATTCCGGCCCAGCCGACGCCACGTGACGTCAGGCAACAGCGCAGCGCACAGCAGCGTCCAGCCCGTGCCGAGCAGCGCCCCGGCAACCACGTCGCTCGGGAAGTGCACGCCGAGGATCAGCCGGGAGATCGGTTCGACGATCGCGTACACCACGAGCACGGTGGTGGCCGCCCGCCGCACCGCGAGCGAGCCGATCAGCGGGACCACGGCGATGATCAGCGCGACCGCGAGCGCGCTCGACCCGGTGGCGTGGCCCGACGGGTACGTCGGACCTGTGTCGGCCATAACGGGCACGGGCCAGACGGGGCGGTGCCGTTTAAGCAGCTCCTTGACGATGTACGCGATCCCATAGGCACCGACCGAGGACGCCGCGAAGAAGTACGCACGCTGTTGGTCACGCCGCAGGTAGCAGACGACGGCGGCCAGGATGCCGCCGCCGAGAGCCACGGGCGGTTCGCCGAGGAAGGTGATGACCTTGGTGACCGACACCAGCGTCGCGTGCGCGAGGGCGAACGTGTGGATGCGGGCGTCCAGCGACTGGTCCGGGGAGTTGAACGCGTGCGCCGCGGTGAGGATCGTCACCAGCACGAAAACGGACAGTAAGCCGACCCCCCACGCGAGGCGGCGACGCCCCGCGGTGTCTGCGGGCGGCGCTACAGAGGGCTTGGTCGGCGCGAGGAGAGTCGGGAGCGCCATACCTCGACACTAACCGCGTTCACTTAAAGTCCGTCTAACATATGCGTGCCATTCGCTCGCACAGGCGAGCGCGATCACTCGCTCTTCGAGGTGAACTAGGACTTCTGGATGCGCCGCGCTCAGGCCGCGGCGCGGATCCCGGCAGGGAAGGCGAACGAACGCAGCGTGGTCCACGAGCCGTCCGACTCGCGGTGGTAGAGCCCGAACCCGGAGATCTCGAACTCGGCGCGGTATCCGGCCAGATCGGCCTGCGCGGCGTCGAGGACCGCCTGGTCGAGATCGTGGGCGACGGTGACGTGCGGGTGGTAGGGGAACTGGAGTTCGCGGTAGAGGACGCCGACGCGTACCTGCGCCTCAAGTTTGGCGCACTGCTCCTCGCCCTGCTCGACCTGCACGAAGACCACCTGGGAGACCGGCCGAAACGTCCCGGTCCCGCTCAGCGCCATCCGGAACGGACGCCCGCGCTCGGCGACCGCCTCGAGGTGCTTCTCGATCTCGGGCAGCGAGGCCTGGTCCACCTCGGTCGGCGGCAGCAGCGTGACGTGCACCGGCACGGTGTCGGACTGCGGATCCCCGTAGGCGGCGCGGCGGTCGCGCAACTCGCCGCCGTACGGTTCCGGTATCGCGAGAAGTATGCCGATCTCGGTCGGAGTGCTCATCGAGCCGGCGCGGCCGCCGGGGGCAGGAAACCGACGCGCTCGTAGACGGCGGCGAGTGTCGGTGCGGCCACGGCCCGCGCCCGCTCCGCCCCCTCGGCGAGCACGGCGTCGAGCTTGTCAGGTTCGGCCAGGAATGCCTCGGTGCGGTCCTTGAAGGCGCCGAAGGTGTCGACCACCACGTCGGCCAGATCCTTCTTCAGATCCCCGTAGCCGCGCCCGGCGTACGCGGTCTCGAGCTCGGCCACCGAGCGGCCGTCGAGCGCCGAGAAGATCCGCAGCAGGTTGGAGACGCCCGGCTTGTTCTCCTCGTCGTACCGGATCTCCCGCTCGGCGTCGGTCACCGCGGACTTGATCTTCTTGGCGTTGACCTTCGGGTCGGCCAGCAGTTCGATCAGCCCGGCCGGGGACTCGGCCGACTTGGACATCTTCGCCGTCGGGTTCTGCAGGTCGAGGATCTTCGCGGTGTCCTTGACGATGTACGGCTCGGGCACGGTCAGGGTCTTGCCGTACCGGCTGTTGAACCGCTGGGCCAGGTCGCGGGTCAGCTCCAGGTGCTGGCGCTGGTCCTCGCCCACGGGCACGTAGTTCGCGTGGTAGATCAGGATGTCCGCGGCCTGCAGGATCGGGTAGGTGAACAGCCCGACGGTGGCCGCGTTCGCGCCCTGCTTGGCGGTCTTGTCCTTGAACTGGGTCATCCGCGAGGCCTCGCCGAAGCCGGTGAGGCAGTTGAGCACCCAGGCCAGCTGGGCGTGCTCAGGCACGTGGCTCTGTACGAACACCGCGCTGCGCTGCGGGTCGATGCCCGCGGCCAGCAGCTGCGCGGCCGAGACCCGGGTGCGGCGGCGCAGCTCGGCCGGGTCCTGCTCGAGGGTGATCGCGTGCAGGTCGACGACCATGTAGAAGGCGTCGTAGTCGTCCTGCATCGCCGCCCAGTTGCGCACCGCACCCAGGTAGTTGCCGAGGTGGAACGAGTCGGCGGTCGGCTGGATGCCGCTCAGCACACGGGGCCGTGCCTGGCCGCGCCCGGATGTCGACACAGCGGATGTGGACACCGTTGATGTGGGCACAGCGGCGGCCCGGGCGTCGCCGGGCGCGGAATCCGAGGCGGAAGACTGGTCGGCGCGCATGTACACATTCTCGCAGACGCCTGCCCCGGACTTCATCCGTCCCGGCGAATGCCTCGCCTCTGCTCGCCCGGCACCAGCTCGCCCTCGCTCGGCTCGGGCTGCGCCTGTGCGCTCTCGGCGCGCGAGAGGCGGACGCGCGAGATGCGGCGGCCGTCCATCGCGTGCACGGTCAAGCTCAGGCCGTCGAACGCTACCCGGTCGCCCACCTCGGCGACCCGGCCGAGCCGCGCCACGATGTACCCGGCGAGGGTCTCGTACGGGCCGTCGGTCAGCTCGATCCCGGTCTCCTCGGCGAAGTCGTCCAGGCTGATCAGCCCGTCCAGCTCCAGGTCGCCGTCGCGCAACCGGGTGACCAGGGCGCCGGCCACGTCGTACTCGTCGCGGATGTCGCCGATCAGCTCCTCGACCAGGTCCTCGAGGGTCACGATCCCCGCGGTGCCGCCGTACTCGTCGACCACGATGGCCAGGTGGAACGAGTCGCGGCGCATCTCTGAAAGGGCGGAGAGCACGTGCTTGGTGCCGGGCAGGAATATGACCGGCCGGGCCAGCTCGGCGACCCGCTCGGCCTTCTCGGCGGCGTCGGGGACGAGCAGGTCGCGCACGTGGACGAAGCCGACGATGTTGTCGGCCGACTGGTCGGTGACCGGGTAGCGCGAGTGCGGGCTGCGCTCGATCAGCTCGGCGGCCTCGGCCAGGCTCAGCGCGCCGTCCAGGAACGTCACCTCGGTGCGCGGCACCAGCATCTCGCGCAGCTGGCGGTCCCCGGCGCCGAAGACCTCGTCGATCAGCCGGCGCTCATCCGAGGTCAGGCTCTCGGTGGAGGCGACCATCTGGCGCAGTTCCGCCTCGGTGACCTGCTCGCGTGAGGCGGCCGGGTCGCCGCCGAACAGCCGCACGATGCCGTCGGTGCAGACCGAGAGCAGCCAGATCACCGGGCGGACCAGCCGGGACATGCCCTGCAGGAAGGGCGCGACGGTCTTGGCGGTGGATTCGGCGCGCTGCAGCGCGAGGCGCTTGGGCGCCAGTTCGCCGATGACGAGGGTCACGAAGGAGATGATCATCGTGACGCCGACCAGGCCGACGAACCCGGCCAGGCCCGAGGTGAGCCCTGCCCGCACGAGCGCGCGCTTGGCGCTCTCGGACAGGGTGGTCGCGCCGTAGGCGGACGAGAGCAGCGCGGTGAGGGTGACGCCGATCTGGACCGTGGCCAGGAACCGGTTCGGCTCGCTGACCAGGCGCGCGACGATGGCGCCGCGCTTGCCGCCCGATCCGGCGAGCGCCTGGAGCTGGCCTTCCCGCAGGGAGACCAGGGCGATCTCGGACGCCACGAAGAGCGCTTCGATCAGGATCAGGGCGAGGACGATGATGCAGGACAGGACGGTGGGATTCACGGCGTGCGCTGCACCTGCCCGGTCGGCTCCGGCTCGCAGGCGTGGGGGGCCCGGGAGTGGATCTCGGAGGGTGGCGCGCACGCCGGTCTATGTCCGCTGGGGTCCGGGCCGCTCGATCCGGATCCGGTACTTCTTGTACCCATACGGAAGAGTCTATCGAGGCCGGGCATTCGGGTGACTGCCACGATGCGCCGGAGCCCGCAGACACAAGCGGGGCTCATGCCGACCAGCGGGCGCCCTAAACTCGCCGCGTGCATACGGACCAGACGGACGAGCAGATCATCGGCTGCCTCCTGCGGGACGCCCGCGCGCCCTATGCCGAGATCGGGGAGCAGGTGGGCCTGTCCGCTCCCGCGGTGAAGCGGCGGGTCGACCGGTTGCGCGAGCGGGGCCTGATCACGGGGTTCACCGCGCTGGTCGACCCGGCGGCGCTGGGCTGGACCACCGAGGCGTTCGTCGAGCTGTACTGCACCGGGCGCACGTCCCCCGACGCGATCCGCACGGCCATGGACAGCACCCCGGAGATCATCGCCGCGTACACGGTCACCGGGGAGGCCGACGCGCTGCTGCATCTGCGCACCAGGGACACGGCCCACCTGGAAGCTGTGCTTGAGCGGGTACGGATGGCGCCGTTCGTGCAGCAGACCAAGTCGGTGCTCGTCCTGTCCCGCCTCATCGACCGGCGCTGACGCCGGGTGGTGGCCTCCGATCCGGGGGCCACCACCCGGACGCTCATGCCGCCGTGCGTGGACGGGGTGTCGTCACGCGACGGTGGTATTGCGCTTCACCTCGGGCTTCGCCATCGGCTTCACGCCCATCGGCTTGGCGGTCATCGGCTTGGAGGTCGCCCCGGACGAGGTCATGTCGACCACCGTGGCGGCGGGCGCGTTCGAGCGGATCGACTCGATCCCGTTCATGCAGTCCGCCATCGAGTCATAGGCCTCGCCGACCGCGATGATCTGCCCGTTCCCGGCCTTGAGTCGGAAGCGGTGCTTGCCCTTGGCGTCCTTGTACACCTCGAATTTGCCGGCCATCGCGTGCTCCTTTCGTCGTGTTGCCGCGAAGGACCCCCTCAGGCTCCTTCGGACCGGGCACCGGCGCATGCCCGGATCGGCCACTCAGGTGGAGCACGCGCGCATTCGGGGGGTTCGCCGACCATGTCAGGCGACGAATACCCCCGGCGGCCGGCCCGGCCAGACCGTCAGCTCTCGATCACAGGCGGGCGAGCGCGGCCCGCAGCGGGTCCAGCCCCATCGAGCCGAGCGAGAGTGCCTGCGCGTGGAACTCCTTGAGGTCGAACGCGGCGCCCTTGCGCGCCTTGGCCTCCTCGCGGGACTGGAGCCAGATCCGCTCCCCGAGCTTGTACGAGGGCGCCTGACCGGGCCAGCCGAGGTAGCGGTCCAGCTCGAAGCGCAGCATGCCCTCTTCGGTCCGGGTGTGGCTGCGCAGGAACTCCCACGCCAGGTCCGCGTTCCACACCTCGCCCTCGTGCCCGTTCCAGACGCCCTTGGGGACCGGCAGCTTCAGGTGCACGCCCAGGTCCACCACGACGCGCGCGGCCCGCAGCATCTGCGCGTCGAGCATGCCGAGCAGCTCGCCGGGGTCCTCGAGGTATCCGAGCTCTTCCATGAGCCGCTCGGCGTACAACGCCCAGCCCTCGCCGTGGCCGGACACCCAGCACATCAAGCGCTGCCAGCGGTTGAGCTTTTCCCGCTGGTACACGGCCTGCGAGCACTGGAGGTGATGGCCCGGGACGCCTTCGTGGTACACGGTGGTGACCTCGCGCCAGGTCGAGAACTCCTCAAGGCCCCCCGGCACCGCCCACCACATGCGTCCGGGGCGGCTGAAGTCCTCGCTCGGCTGGGTGTAGTACACGCCGCCGTCGCTGGTGGGCGCGATCATCGCCTCGATCCGCCGGGCGGGCTCGGGGATGTCGAAGTGCCTGCCGTGCAGCTCGGCGATGGTCCGGTCGCCGAGGTCCTGCATCCAGGCGCGGTAGTTCGCGGCGCCGGTGATCTTGCGCTGCGGGTCGGCGTCGAGCGCGGCGACCGCGTCGTCCACGCCGCCGCCGGGGACGACGAGCCCGGCGACCCGGGTCATCTCCGCCTCGAGCCGCTTGACCTCCGACCAGCCCCACTCATACGCCTCGTCGAGGTCGATCGCCGCGCCGAGGAACGAGCGCGAGGCGCGGGCGTACCAGTCGCGGCCGGCCGCGTCATCCTCCCGGGCGGTGGGCAGCAGTTCGCGCTCCAGGAAGCGGCCGAACTCGGCGGTGGCGGCGCGGGCCTTCGCCGCCGCGCGCTCCAGGTCGGTGCGCAGCGCCCCCTCGGCGCCGGTGCGCTCGACCAGGCCGGCGTAGAAGTCGGTCTCGCCCGAGGACCAGTCCGCGGCCTGCGCTGCGCAGGCCAGCACCTGTCGGCGCGCGGCGGTGCGGCCGTGCTTGGCGGCCTCGAGGTAGGTGCGCCGCAGTCCGGAGTAGGCGGTGGACACCGCGTCCATCCGCGCGGCGATGTTGCGCTGCGCCTGCTCGCCCTCGAGCGGCATGAGGTCGAACGCCTGCCGCACCCCCTGCATCCAGCTGGCCAGCACGTTGAGCCGGCTGGTGGTGTCGCCCGCCTCGTACTCCTCGACCGCCAAGCCGAGGCGCTCCTGCATGGCCTCCCGGGCGATCCGCTCGCGTTCGTCGCGGGGCTCGGCGGCGGCCAGCTTCGCGAGGGTGTCCCGCTCCAGCTCGGTGCGCGCCACGAAGCCGACCGGGCTCAGGTCGATCATCTTGTCTTCGTACCCGTCGATGCCGCAGAAGGTGGCGCCCACGGGGTCCAAGGCGGCGGCGCGCTCGACGTAGCGGTCGGCGATCTCGGTGATGTGGCTCATGAGATCGCACGCTATCGTCCGAGGGCCCACCTAGACATGCCCTTGTTCCGGACAGCGGGAAACCCCTACAGCCCGGGACGGCTTGTGTGCGGCCGTCCCGGGCGGTCGGGGGTTCGAGTCCGCGCTCGAGGCGGAGCGGCTCAGATGAGGCCGAGCTCGCGGACCGCCGTACGCTCCTCCTCGAGCTCCTTGACCGTCGCGTCGATGCGGGCGCGGGAGAAGTCGTTGACGTCCAGACCCTGCACGATCTGGTACTCGCCGTTCCCGGTGGTCACCGGGAACGAGGAGACCAGTCCCTCGGGCACGCCGTAGGAGCCGTCGGACACGATGCCCATCGAGGTCCAGTCGCCCTCGGTGGTCCCGTTGAACCAGGTGTGGACGTGGTCCAGCGCCGCGGAGGCGGCCGACGCCGCGGACGACAGCCCGCGCGCCGCGATGATCGCCGCGCCGCGCTTGGCGACCGTCGGGATGAAGTCGTTCTCCAGCCAGGCCTGGTCAGCCACGACCTCGGCCGCGTTCTTGCCGCCGATGCGCGCGTTGAACAGGTCCGGGTACTGGGTCGCCGAGTGGTTGCCCCAGATGGTGAGGTTGGAGATCTCCGAGACCGGCACCCCGGCCTTCTTGGCCACCTGCGCGACGGCGCGGTTGTGGTCGAGCCGGGTCATCGCGGTGAACCGGGACTTCGGCACGTCCGGAGCGTGGTTCGCGGCGATCAGCGCGTTGGTGTTGGCCGGGTTGCCGACCACCAGGACCCGCACGTCGTCCGCGGCGCCGTCGTTGATGGCCCGGCCCTGCGGCTTGAAGATGCCGCCGTTGGCCGACAGCAGGTCGCCGCGCTCCATCCCGGCGGTGCGCGGGCGGGCGCCGACCAGCAGCGCGATGTTCGCCCCGGCGAAGGCGGGTACCGGGTCGTCGAAGATGTCGATCCCGGCCAGCAGCGGGAAGGCGCAGTCGTCCAACTCCATGGCGACGCCCTCGGCCGCCTTGACCGCCTGGGGGATCTCGAGCAGCCGCAGCCTGACGGGGACGTCCGGGCCGAGCAGGTGGCCGGCGCCGATGCGGAACAGCAGCGAGTAACCGATCTGGCCGGCGGCGCCGGTGACGGTCACATTCACGGGGGTGCGGGTCATATCGCGTACTCCTGGCACACCGGCGCCGGGTTCGCCGGCGTCGGACGACGAGTCTGGGATGTGTGGTTACCTCGCTGAAACGCTACTCCTCCGGGCCGGGCGCCCGGACGTCGGCGCCCGCCGCCCGGCCTGTGAGAAGCAGCACGACACCGAAACGCAGCACGACACTGCGTTCGGGCCGTGGCGCGGCTTTATGCCTTGGCCAGCGCGGCCTTGAGATTCTCGTCCAGCGCGCCCAGGAACTCCTGCGTGGTCAGCCACGGCGCGTCGGGGGCGATGA
This sequence comes from Actinocrinis sp., assembly GCF_035938995.1. Taxonomy (GTDB): domain Bacteria; phylum Actinomycetota; class Actinomycetes; order Streptomycetales; family Catenulisporaceae; genus DASZGI01. Next base: position 18,224 of record NZ_DASZGI010000020.1, on the reverse strand, counting down.
GCAGGGCCAGGTCCTTGGTCATCTGGCCGCCCTCGACGGTGGAGACGCAGACCCGCTCCAGGGTCTCGGCGAACGCGGTGACTTCGGGGGTGCTGTCCAGCTTGCCGCGGTGCGCCAGGCCGCGGGTCCAGGCGTAGATCGAGGCGATCGGGTTGGTCGAGGTCGCCTTGCCCTGCTGGTGCTGGCGATAGTGACGGGTGACGGTGCCGTGCGCGGCCTCGGCCTCGACGGTGCGGCCGTCCGGCGTCATCAGCACGCTGGTCATCAGGCCGAGCGAGCCGTAGCCCTGGGCCACGGTGTCGGACTGCACGTCGCCGTCGTAGTTCTTGCAGGCCCAGACGTAGCCGCCCTCCCACTTGAGCGCGGCGGCGACCATGTCGTCGATCAGGCGGTGCTCGTAGGTGAGCCCGGCGGCCTCGAAGTCGGCCTTGAACTCGGTCTCGAACACCTCCTGGAAGATGTCCTTGAACCGGCCGTCATAGGCCTTGAGGATGGTGTTCTTGGTGGACAGGTACACCGGGTAGTTGCGGGCCAGGCCGTAGCGCAGCGAGGCGCGGGCGAAGTCGCGGATCGACTCGTCGAGGTTGTACATGGCCAGCGCCACCCCGGCGCCGGGGAAGTCGAAGACCTCGATCTCGATCGGCTCGGAGCCGTCCTTCGGGGTGTAGGTCAGGGTGAGGGTGCCGGGGCCGGGGATCTTCAGGTCGGTGGCGCGGTACTGGTCGCCGAACGCGTGACGGCCGACCACGATCGGCTTGGTCCAGCCGGGCACCAGGCGCGGCACGTTGCTCATGATGATCGGCTCGCGGAAGATCACGCCGCCGAGGATGTTGCGGATGGTGCCGTTGGGCGAGCGCCACATCTTCTTGAGGCCGAACTCCTCGACCCGGGCCTCGTCCGGGGTGATCGTGGCGCACTTGACCCCGACGCCGTACTGCTTGATGGCGTTCGCGGCGTCGACGGTGACCTGGTCGTCGGTGGCGTCGCGGTGCTCGATGCCGAGGTCGTGGTACTTCAGGTCGACGTCCAGATACGGCAGGATCAGCGAGTCCTTGATGGACTGCCAGATGATCCGGGTCATCTCGTCGCCGTCGAGCTCGACGACCGGGTTGGCTACCTTGATCTTGGGCATGGGCGGCTGCGTCCTTCTCGCACGGCGGGTTGGCTGCGGCAAGGTATCTTGGCGTCAAGATAATTCGCCGGAGCCGAGCCTACCCCGGTCGCGGCGGGTGCGGGAAACCAGGTCCGGCAAAGGCGACGGACCGGACGGCCGCCGCTCGCAGGCGCGTTACAGCGTGTCGGTGATCATGGCCAGGATCAGCAGCAGAACGCCGAGCAGCGCCATGGTGATCACGTCCACCCCGCGCCGCCGCACGGCGAGCAGCCCGGCCCGCGACGGGGAGAGCACGAACCGCAGCACCGAGCCGACCAGCAGCGCGGCGCCGAGCACGGTCAGCCCGCGTTTCAGACCGCCGAGCGAGACCATGATCACGGCTACCGTGGCGCTGCCGAAGACGACCGCGAACGGCCATTCCGCGGCCACCGCCCGCAGCGCGCGGGCGGGTGACGGGTTGTCCCGGCGGTTGGCGACTTCCATGAAGCCACTAAACCACGCTTCGGTTACGTCCGGCGGATCGCCCGGGGAGCGCTCAAGCGGGACTCAGGAGGCGGCCGGTTCCGCCATCCGGGGCGTGGCGCGGCATCGTCCGCCACTAGGCCGGGAAGATGACTAAGGAAGGGCGGATCGCGCGGCGTCACACGGTTGCTGGATCACAGGTTGATGGATCACACGGTTGCTAGATCGCACAGCGGCCGGGTCACAGGCGGCCGGTCGCGCGGCGGCTGTCCAGAGGCGGGCGGAGGCGGACATGAGCGACTTACCCCCGATCGGAACACCGGCGGTCCTGGACACCAAGAAGCGGGAACGCGGCCGCCTGGCGTCCTGGGTGCGCCATCCGAAGACGATTACCGGCGCGGTGATCGTGGCCCTGACGGCGTGGTTCGTCCTGGCGAACAACGACGCGACGCGGATCCACTTCTGGGTGGTCTGGGTGTCCGCGAAGCTCTGGATCGCGTTCGTCATCAACTTCGCGGCCGGTCTCGTCGTCGGGTACCTGCTGAAACGGCGAGCCGTCCGGAAGCGCTGACGTCGTCGGGCGGACCGGGTGCCGGATCACCGGGTGTCGGATCTCGGTGGGGGCGCGCAGGCGCATCCGGTCGATGCGCATTGCGCCCGATGTGCTGTGGTTAGGGTTGTTTCGCCGCCCTAGTGTGCTCACTAGCCACGGTGTCCGGATACTTCCAGCCAGATAGGCGAGAGCATGATGCACGGCCGAGACGTCGAGTCCCCCACCCCTGCAAACCCGTTGACCTGCGCTCCCCCGAGCGCCACGCTCGGTGCCGCTCCCGTGGGCGCCAACACGCTCGAATCGGTCGCGGTCTTCTGCGGCAACTGCAGCTGCGGCTGCCCGGAGCTCTTCCTCGACCACGGCGCCGACACTGCGCACCGCGTAGTCCTCACGGACGATTTCGGCCAGCGGGTCCAGATGTCCCTCGAACAGCTCAGCGCGCTGGTCGCCGATGTCAAGAACGGAACGCTGGATCGCCTGATCGGCTAATCGCACTCAGAGGGCCCGGCGACCGCCGCCCGCGCGGGCGGCGGTCGCCTCGCGTTCACCGCCGCTTGGCCCGCAGCTGGCCGACGAGACTCCCCGCGCCACGCATGGCATGGTAGAAAGCGGAGATGGGAGACCTGCCAGGCTCCGACAAGACGAGGACGTGGGCGCTTTGACGGTGCGTACGGTGCGTGACGAGGCACGGATCGCCGGCTACAGGACACCGGGCGGGAATTCCACCCGCGCGGCCGGAGCCGCGCCGGCGCTCGCCGACGAAGAACGCAGGGCCCTGCTGGACGGGGCGATCCACGATCCGCATCGGCTGCTCGGCGCCCACCCGGCGGCTGGCGGCACACTGGTGCGCACGCTGCGCCCGTTCGCCGAGACCGTGGCGGTCCTCACCGCCACCGGCGAGCGCTACGCGCTCACGCCGGAGGGCGAGGGGCTTTTCGCGGCCGTGCTGCCGATCGAGCTCGGCGACTACCGGCTCGCCATCGACTACGGCGGCGCGGAGGTCACCCTCGACGACCCGTACCGCTTCCTGCCCACGCTCGGCGAGATAGACCTCCACCTCATCGGCGAAGGCCGGCACGAGCAGCTGTGGCGGGTGCTCGGCGCGCGGGTGCGCCGCTTCGACTCCCCGCCGGACTCCCCCTTCGACGCGCCGAGCGGCACGTCGTTCGCCGTGTGGGCGCCGAACGCGCGCGGCGTGCGGATCGTCGGGGACTTCAACTACTGGAACGGCACCAGCCACCCGATGCGCACGATGGGGGCGTCGGGCGTCTGGGAGCTGTTCATTCCGGGCGTCGGGGAGGGCTCCCGGTACAAGTACGAGATCCTCGGCCGCGACGGGGTGTGGCGGCAGAAGGCGGACCCGCTGGCCCGCCGGTGCGAGCAGCCCCCGGCGAACGCCTCGGTCATCGACGACTCGCACCACGAGTGGACCGACGCCGCGTGGATGGAGCGGCGGGTCGGATACGACCCCTACCACTCCCCGATGTCGGTGTACGAGCTGCACCTGGCCTCCTGGCGGCCCGGGCTCGACTACCACGGCCTGGCCGAGCAGTTGCCGCCGTACCTCAACGAGCTGGGCTTCACGCACGTGGAGTTCATGCCGCCCACCGAGCACCCGTTCGGCGGATCGTGGGGCTACCAGGTCTCCTCCTACTTCGCCCCGACCGCGCGGCTGGGCACCCCCGATGACTTCCGCGTTCTGGTGGACGCCCTGCACCGGGCTGGGATCGGCGTCATCGTGGACTGGGTTCCGGCGCACTTCCCGAAGGACAGCTGGGCGCTGGCCGAGTTCGACGGCACCGCGCTGTACGAGCATCCGGACCCGTGGCGCGGAGAGCACCCGGACTGGGGGACGCTGGTCTTCGACTACGGCCGCCGCGAGGTGCGCAACTTCCTGGTCGCCTCCGCCCTGTTCTGGTGCGAGGAGATGCACGTGGACGGGCTGCGGGTGGACGCCGTGGCCTCGATGCTCTACCTGGACTACTCGCGCGAGGCGGGCCACTGGCATCCCAACGCGTACGGCGGCCGGGAGAACCTTGAGGCGGTCTCGTTCCTGCAGGAGCTGACCGCGACCGTCTACAAGCGGGTGCCCGGCTCGGTCGTGATGGCGGAGGAGTCCACCGCCTGGCCGGGGGTGACCCAGCCGACGCACCAGGAGATCCACGGCACCGGCGTGCACGGGCTCGGCTTCGGGTTCAAGTGGAACATGGGCTGGATGCACGACACCCTCGGCTATCTGCGCGAGGACCCGGTCAACCGCCGCTACCACCACAACCGGATGACTTTCTCGCTGGTGTACGCGTTCACCGAGAACTTCATCCTGCCGATCAGCCACGACGAGGTGGTGCACGGCAAGGGCTCGCTGCTGAACAAGATGCCGGGCGACCGCTGGCAGCAGTTCGCGACCCTGCGCGCGTTCCTCGCCTACATGTGGGCGCACCCGGGCAAGCAGTTGCTGTTCTCCGGCTGTGAATTCGCGCAGAACGACGAGTGGTCCGAGCAGCGCGGCCTGGACTGGTGGCTGCTGGACTACGGCGAGCACCGCGGCGTGTTCCGGACGGTGGAGGACCTCAACCGCGAGTACCGCAAGCGTCCGGCGCTGTGGCAGCAGGACAACTCAGGGGCCGGATTCTCCTGGCTGGTAGCCGACGACACGGACCACAACGTGTTCGCGTTCGTCCGCTGGTCCCTGGACGGCACGCCGCTGGTGTGCATCGTGAACTTCGCCGGCGTGCCCTGGGAGGGGTACACCCTGGCGCTGCCGCTGTCCGTGGAAAAGGCGCCGATCTGGGACGAGGTGCTCAACACCGACGCGGACCGCTACGGCGGCTCGGGCGTCGGCAACCTCGGCTCGGTGACGGCCATCGGCGAGGAGTGGGGCGGCTGGCCGGCGCGCGCGGTGCTGCGGGTGCCCCCGCTCGGAGCGCTGTGGCTGGTGCCGCGGCAGCTCCCGCAGTACGTCGAGGACGTGGAAGGCGTCGGCGAGGGGCTCGAGCCGCGGGAGCACGAGCGGGAGGAGGAGGGCGTCGTCGCGGTCGTGGAGATCCTCGAGGCTGAGGAGCCCGACATCGACGAGCTCGCCGAGCCGGAGCCGCACGCCCCGGAGCCTGTGGCGGCCGCGGAGCCGTCGCTGCCGTCGGAGACAGCGCTCGAACGCGGCGCGACGGCTTCCAGGCTCGACCCCGAATCAGCCCTCTTGGACGATCCCGAATAACCGCTGAACCAGCCGCCGCGGGTCAGCCGGCGATGTCGAGCCCTGCGGCGTGCTCGGCGGCCTCCACGACGTTGGTGAGCAGCTGAGCCCGCGTCATCGGCCCGACGCCGCCGGGGTTGGGTGAGAGGAATCCGGCGACTCCGGCCACGGCCGGGTCCACGTCTCCGGTCAGCTTGCCGTCCACGTGTGAGACGCCGATGTCAAGCACGGCCGCACCCGGCTTGACCATGTCCGCGGTGATCAGGTGCGGCACTCCGGCGGCGGCCACGATGATGTCCGCCTGGCGGGTGAGCCCGGGCAGGTCGCGCGTTCCGGTGTGGCACAGGGTGACGGTGGAGTTCTCCGAGCGGCGGGTCAGAATCAGGCCGAGCGGGCGCCCGACCGTCAGGCCGCGCCCGACGACCACGACGTGCGCCCCGTTCAGCTCGATGCCGAAACGGCGCAGCAGCACGATCGCGCCGTACGGGGTGCACGGCAGCGGCGCGGGTTCGCCGAGCACCAGTTTTCCGAGGTTGACCGGGTGCAGGCCGTCGGCGTCCTTGGCCGGATCGACCCGCTCGAGCACCCGGAACTCGTCGAGGCCCTTGGGCAGCGGCAGCTGCACGAGGTAGGCGTGGCACTGCGGGTCGGCGTTCAGCTCGGCGACGACGTCCTCGACCTGCTCCTGTGAGGCGTTCGCGGGCAGGCGGCGGTCGATCGACCGGATCCCGATCTTGGCGGAGTCGCGGTGCTTCATGGTCACGTAGGAGTGCGAGCCCGGGTCGTCGCCGACCAGCACCGTGCCGAGCCCCGGGACCACGCCGCGCCCGGCGAGCACGGCCACCCGGTCGGTCAGGTCCTCGCGGATCTCCGCCGCCGTCTTCCAGCCATCGAGAATCGTCGCCGTCATGTAATCCATTCTCGCAGAGGCTGCGGATAGACTCGCTCGCCGAGCTCGGCCGCGCATCGATCCAGGGGGAAGCAGTGTCCGAAACACCGGGTTACACCGCAGGCCAGCAGGGGTTCGACGGGGCGCCGAGCGACCAGCCGCCGCCGGGCTACGGCCCGCCGCAGCAGCAGCCGGGCTACGGGCCGTACGGATACCCGTATCCAGCCCCGTATCCGCTGGCGATGCCGCCGCAGCCGCGCAGCGGCATGGCGCTGACCGGGATGATCCTCGGCATCGTCGGGCTGTGCACGTCGATCCTCTACGTCGGCGGCGTGATCGGGATCGTCGGCCTGGTCTTCTCGATCATCGGCATCCGCACGGTCAACCGCACCGGTCAGGCTGGCAAGGGCATGGCGATCACCGGCCTGATCACCTCGATCATCGCGATCATCGTCAACGCGATCGAGATCGCGGTCGTCATCTGGGTCGTGCACACCTTCAGCACCTGCACGCAATACGACCCGAACGTGAAGCCGACGCAGTACCAGCAGTGCGTCCGCAGCGGAATCCTCGGGAACTGAGACGCAGACGCGGACGCGCCCCGGAGTCCGAGGCCGGACTCCGGGGCGCGAAACGCGTGTCCGGGGATGTCAGTGCGCGAAGTGCCGCGTCCCGGTCAGGTACATCGTCACGCCTGCGGCCTCGGCGGCGGCGATGACGTCCGCGTCGCGCACCGAGCCGCCGGGCTGCACGACCGCTTGCACGCCGGCGTCGATCAGCACCTGGAGCCCATCGGCGAACGGGAAGTAGGCGTCCGACGCGGCGACCGAGCCGACCGCCCGGTCCCCCGCCCTGGCCGCCGCGAGCCTGGCCGAGTCGACCCGGTTGACCTGTCCCATCCCGACCCCGACCGCGGCCAGGCCGGAGGCCAGCAGGATCGCGTTGGACTTGACCGCCCGCACGGCCCGCCAGGCGAACGCCAGATCGGCCAGCAGTTCGTCGGACGCCGCCGGGCCCGACGCCAGCCGCCAGTTCGCCGGGTCGTCGCCCGGGGACTGGAAGTTGTCGCCGACCTGGAGCAGCAGCCCGCCGCAGATCTGCCGGTACTCGGTCTGCCGCCGCGCCCGCGACGCGGTGCGCAGCAGCCTGATGTTCTTCTTGGCGGTGAGGATCTCGACCGCGCCCGCTTCGTAGTCGGGGGCGACGATCACCTCGGTGAACACCTCCGCGACCTGCCGGGCCATCTCGGCGCTGACCGGCCGGTTGCTGGCGATGACCCCGCCGAAGGCCGAGACCGGGTCGCAGGCATGCGCCTTGCGGTGCGCCTCGGCGACGTCGCCGGAGGCTGAGACGGCGATGCCGCACGGGTTGGCGTGCTTGATGATCGCGACACAGGCGTCGCCGAAGTCGTTGGCGGCGCGCAGCGCGGCGTCGGAGTCCACATAGTTGTTGAAGGACATCTCCTTGCCGTGCAGCTGCTCGGCGGTGGCGAGGCCGCCGATCTCCGACGCGTACAGCGCGGCGGCCTGGTGCGGGTTCTCGCCGTAGCGCAGCACCGTCCTGCGGGTGAAGGTGGTGGCCAGGAAGTCAGGGAACTGTGACTCGTCGGCCGGTGCGTACGCCGAGGCGAACCAGGACGCCACGGCGGCGTCGTAGGCGGCAGTGTGCGCGAACGCCACGGCGGCGAGGCGCTTGCGCTGCTCGAGGGTGAAGCCGCCGCCCTCTGCCGCCGCGAGCACGTCGGCGTAGCGGGCCGGGTCGACCACGACGGCGACGCTCGGGTGGTTCTTCGCCGCGGCGCGCACCATGGAGGGGCCGCCGATGTCGATCTGCTCGACGCACTCGTCCGGCGTCGCGCCCGAGTACACGGTCTGCGTGAACGGATAGAGGTTGCACACGACCAGGTCGAAGGGCTCGATGCCGAGCTCGTCGAGCTGGCGCACGTGGTCGTCGAGGCGCCGGTCGGCCAGGATCCCGGCGTGTACCCGCGGGTGCAGGGTCTTGACCCGGCCGTCCAAGCACTCGGGGAAGCCGGTGAGGTCGGCGACCTCGGTCACCGGCACCCCGGCGGCGGCGATGCGCGACGCGGTCGAGCCGGTGGACACCAGCGCGACCCCGGCGGCGTGCAGTCCGCGGGCCAGATCTTCGAGGCCGGTCTTGTCGTAGACGCTGATCAGCGCGCGGCGCAGCGGCAGGCGGGGCGATGCGAAGGCCGCGTCCGACCCGGAAGGGGTCTCGGGAACGATGTCGTCGGTGCTGCTCACGGGATGGTCACCTTCCGGTCGGTGTGGATCGTCCAGCCTTCGCGGGCCATCCGGCCCACCTGGTGCACGAGCATGCGCCGTTCGACGTTCTTGATGCGCTCGTGCAGCTTGTCCTCGTCGTCGCCCTCCAGCACCGGGACGGCCTCCTGCGCGATGATCGGACCGTCGTCCACGCCCGCCGCGACCGCGAAGAGCGTGCACCCGGTGATCTTGACGCCGTACGCGAGGGCGTCGCGCGCGCCGTGCATGCCGGGGAAGGAGGGCAGCAGGGCGGGATGCGTGTTGACGGTCCGCCCGCCGAACGCCTCCAGGAAGTCCTGGCCGAGCAGCTTCATGTAGCCGGCCGAGACGACCAGGTCCGGGCTGTGCTTGGCGACCTCGTCGCGCAGGGCGCGGTCCCAGGCGGTACGGTCCGGGAAGTCGGCGATGCGCAGGACGAAGGTGGGCAGGCCCGCGTCTTCGGCGCGTTTGAGGGCGAGGATTCCGGGGCGGTCCGCGCCGACGGCGACGACCGCCGCACCATAGGCTGGGTCCGCGCCGGCGTCGAGAAGGGCTTGAAGGTTGGTGCCCGAACCCGAGACGAGCGCGACGATGCGCGCGGGAGGCGAGGGCGGGGATAATTGCCGGAAGAGAACTGGGGAGGCCACGACCGCGGCATCCTTTCGTGAGTGTTCGGCTTTCGTACCGAGGTCCGGCCGCGGGCCGGACCACCGGGATGTGGGCAACGATAGCTAGGGGTACCGTGAGGGGACCAATCGAGCAGCCCTTTTCCCCGACGAGTGACGCAGCGATGCATGACGACCGGAGCCGACGACTGTGACCGACGCACCTTCCCGCCAGGATCCCCCTGAGAACGAGGACGGTCCGCCGGACACCGGTTCCGCCGCCGCGTCGATGCACGACGCGCCGGTTTCCGGCGCTCCGCCGTCCGACGACACAGGGATTTCGGACACAGCGACTTCTGACGCAGGGACTTCCGACACAGGGATTTCGGACGCCGCGCCCTCGGACGCCGCGCAGACGCCGCAGTGGTCGCCGGACCAGCCCGCCCCGGCCCCGTGGTACTTGGGCCAGCCTGGGGCCGTGCCGCCGCCTGCGCCCTATCCGGCGTCTCCTCCCATCGCGTTCCCGCCTCCGCTTCCGCCGCCGAGCCCCGACCAGGCGAGCTGGCCGAATCAGCCGCCCGGTACGCGTCCCGAGGACAGCGGGGCCACGGGTGCGCAGCCACCGCAAGGCCAGCAGGCGGGCCAGCCGCCGCAGCCGCAGGCAGCACCGCAGCAGCCGCCCCAGCAGTCGACCGGTGTCCCCCCATGGACCGGTCAGGCGCCGCCCAACCCGCAGCAGCCGGTGGGCGGACCGCCAGCCGGCTGGCCGCAGTCCGGTCAACAGCCGGGGCAGCAGCCCGGCCCGCCGTACCCGGCGCCGTGGCACGATCCCAACCGTTACGCCCGGCCAGGCACCCGGCCGCAGCAGCAGGGTCCATCGCAGCGGCCGCCGTATCAGCCGCCGGAGCGCCGGGATACGGACCGCCGCACGGACCCGTTGCAGCGCCCGGAGCTGAGCCTGCGCACCCGGTGGGCGCGCGGCCTGGCCATCGGCGGCTTCGCCTGCGTCGTCCTGACCGTCCTGAACGGCTATCAGAACCTCAACGCCTGGCTGTTCGGCGCGGCGACGGGCCTGGCGCTGTCGCTCACCGGGCTCTGGTTCGGCGCCTTCGCCCAGCGTGACGCGTCCCGCCAGGCCAAGCGCGTGCCCGAGGCGGTCGCCGCGATCGTGTGGAGCTCGATCTCGTCGCTGATGGCGCTGTCGCTGCTCTCGCTGTCGCTGATCTTCTATCCGCAGCTGAGCCAGTACGCGAACTGCATGCGGGCGGCGAACACGATCACCGGTCAGAAGGCGTGCCAGACCGACCTCAACAACTCGATGACGTTCAAGCCGTAGCCATGATCGCGGTCCCGGTGGCACGCAGTCGGCCGAGCGCCTCGGCGCTCCGGCTCGGCGCGGTGGCCGCCGCCTCGGTCGCCGCCGCGTGGGTGCACGAGAACCACGATCCCGGCCCGTTGTGCCCGCTGCGGCGGCTGACCGGCGTGCCCTGCCCGTTCTGCGGATCGACGACGGTGTTTATGGAGGCGGGAGCAGGGCACTGGGGCGCCGCGCTCTCGGCCAATCCGGTGACGGTGGCCGCGGCGCTGGTCTTCCTCGCCGCTCCGCTGCTCGCGCTCGACCCGATCGCGGCGATCGGCAACCTGCCGCCGCGGACGCGATGGCTCGGCGGTCTGGTCCTGCTGGCCGGATCGTGGCTGTGGCAGTTGCACAGGTTCGGGTATCTCGGGTGATACCCATTCAGAGCAGCAGATGGTGTGCTGGGAGCGGCCACGTCTGACGATGTGTGAGAGATCGCACGGATCAGGAGAACGCTACGATGACCAACACGCCGGAAGCGCCGCGGGAGCCCGAGCAGGGCTGGCCTGAGCCGGAGCCTCAGCCGCAGTCGCCGTTCGCGCCCGGGTCTTACGGGCAGCCGCACGACGCGCAGGCGCCGCCGCCTCCACAGCAATCGCCGTACCAGCAGCCGGGCCAGTATCCCCCGCCTCCTCCCCCGCCGCCCGGCCCGGGACAGTACGGCCAGACTCCGTACGACCAGCCTCCCTACGGACAGCAGCCGCCGTACGGGCAGCAAGCGCCGTACGGGCAAAGCCAGTACGGCCAACAGCCCCAGTACGGCTACGGATACAGCCAGCCCTACGGCGCTCCCGGCGTCGGACTACCCATCGGCATGCCCCCCTTCGCCGGGTGGTGGGACCGGGCCGCCGCCTTCCTGCTCGACAACGGGCTCGCCGTCATCGGCGGTTCCTTCGACAGCGCCAACCTCAGCAACGGGGCCAACGTCGCTTTCAGCATCGTCAGCCTGGTCGGCCTCGTCTGGGCGATCTACAACGCCGTCCAAGCCGGGCGCACCGGGCAGTCCTTCGGCAAGCGCACCGTCGGCATCCGGCTCGCCCGATTCTCCGACGGCATGCCCATCGGCGGCGGGCTCGGCTTCCTGCGCCTGTTCCTCGACTGGCTGTTCTTCGTCCTCTGCTTCGTCCCCGGCCTGCTCAACTACCTCTGGCCGCTCTGGGACGCCAAGAACCAGACCTGGAGCGACAAGATCGCCAAGTCGGTCGTCATCAAGGCGTAGCACCGGCATTTCCTCGGTGTCGGCCGAGTCGTCCCGGCCGGGCGCCGCGAGCAGCCCGCGTCCGTGGTCGACCGCGTACCAGAGCCCGAATCCGGCCGCCGCGATCACGCTGAGCTCGGCGAGCACGGCCAGCGCCACCTGCCAGGGAACGGGTCCGACGTCCGACGTCGCCCCGGCCGCCACCGGGCCGCCGGACAGGACCGCGGCGGCCCCCGCGACCGCGCCGACCGCGGGGGCCGCGACGCCGAGCGCGGCCGCCCGTTCCGCGGCGGACCGCACCGACCGCCAGACCAGCAACAGCGCCGCGACGCCGGCGCCGACAGGTACCGCGAGCACGAGCCACATCACCGCGGGGAGGTGGCCGGCCGAGGGCACGCCCTGAAGCACTGGCAGGCCGGGCAGCGGGCCGTGCACGACGCCGGTCAGCCGCACCGAGCTGTCGTCGCCGACCGCGAAGCCGGGTCCGGTCACGAAGCCCAGCGCCCAGACCACGACGTTGGGCGTGAGCGCGAGGTCGATGAGGAAGAGACCGGCGCCGCCCGCCGCGCCTTGCCCGATCTGCTCGCCGACGCGGGTGACGTCCGCGGAGCGCAGCACGAGCGCGACCGCGGCGAGCAAGGCCGCGCCCGCGACCAGAACGGCCAGCGCCCCGGTGCCCGCGCGCACTGCCGCAATCGCCCACCGGTCCAGCCGAGTCACGCCGTGACTGAGGAGGCCGGCGCCGTACCCACACGCGGCGATCAGGCACGGGTAACCGATCGCGGCGCCGGTCTCGGCGTGCAGCGAGTCCGAGGCGGCGCTCCACGCGATGACGAGCGCCGCGAGCGGATAGCAGACCACCACCGTGCCGAGGGACCAGGCCCCCGCGTCATGTCGGCGCGCGGCCTGGCGGCCGGTGAGGACCAGCGCGCCCACCGGGAGGATGGAGAAACCGAGCGGCGACAGGCCGAACGGACCGTCAGGTGTGTGCAGCATGACGTGGTGCGCGGCGAGCCACAGCTGCCCGGCCACGTGCAACGGCATCGCCACCGAGCCGTTGGCGGGCGCGGCTGTTGCCCACACTGCCAGCGTCAACGCGCTGGCGCAGAGCCATCCCGCGGCGGCGATGCCCACTGCCGCTCCGGCGCCGACCATCAACTCCGCGCGGTGCGCCTGGACCTGGTGGCGCAGCTCGTCGAGGGTCGCGCGCGCCGCGTCGGTCCAAGCGCGCTCGGTGTACGGCGCGGCGATTTCCACAGGGCTCTGTGTCGCCAGCTCGGGTTTCGCTGCGCTTTGCGTCACCGCGTCAGGCGTCGCTGCATCCTGCGTTGTCGCCCTGGGCATAGACGGGCTCTGCGTCGCGGCAGCAGCCGGTGTCGCTGTGCCCTGCGTCGTCGGGCCGTCCGCCTCCGGAGGCGCCAGATCAACCGGTGTCTCGGCCATGCCCGATATGGTCGCGACCATACGGATGCGTATATGGGCAGACTCGCCCGCAGGTCACTCGGATGAGCGCGTCGGCGCGACCGTGCCGACGGCGGCCCGGATCTCCTGACAGCAGAAGGGGCGCTGGATGACCCGGCGCCCCTTCGATGCCTGCTGCGCGTGCGCGCCGCGCCTTACAGCTGCTCGATGATGGCGCGCATCAGCCGCGCGGTCTCCGACGGCGTCTTGCCGACCTTGACCCCGGCGGCCTCCAGGGCCTCCTTCTTCGCCTGCGCCGTGCCGGACGAGCCGGAGACGATCGCGCCGGCGTGCCCCATCGTCTTGCCCTCGGGCGCGGTGAAGCCGGCCACGTAGCCGACGACCGGCTTGGTGATGTGCTCCTTGATGTACGCCGCGGCCCGCTCCTCGGCGTCGCCGCCGATCTCGCCGATCATCACGATGGCGGCGGTGTCCGCGTCGTCCTGGAACGCCTGCAGCGCGTCGATGTGCGTGGTGCCGATGACCGGGTCCCCGCCGATGCCGATCGCGCTGGAGAAGCCGAGGTCGCGCAGCTCGTACATCATCTGGTAGGTCAGCGTGCCCGACTTGGACACCAGGCCGATCTTCCCGGCCTTGGCGATGTCGGCCGGGATGATGCCCGCGTTGGACTTGCCGGGGCTGATCAGGCCCGGGCAGTTGGGGCCGATGATCCGGGTCCGTCCTGCTCCGTTCTCAGCCTGCCGCTGCGCGTAGGCCCAGAACTCGGTCGAGTCGTGCACCGGGATGCCCTCGGTGATGACGACCGCGAGCGGGATGGCCGCGTCGACGGCCTCGATGACCGCGCTCTTGGCGAACGCCGGGGGCACGAAGACCACCGACACGTTCGCGCCGGTCTCCGCGATCGCCTCGGCCACGGTGCCGAAGACCGGGATCTGGGTGCCGTCGATCTCGACCTTCTCGCCGGCCTTGCGCGGGTTGACCCCGCCGACGATGTTCGAGCCGGCCTTCAGCATCCGCCGGGTGTGCTTCATGCCCTCGGAGCCGGTCATGCCCTGGACGATGATCTTCGAGTTCTCATCGAGGAAGATGGCCATGGTCTGTTCGTCCCCTTACTTCGCCGCGGCGAGCTCGGCCGCGCGAGCGGCGGCGCCGTCCATGGTGTCGACCTGCTCCAGGCGCGGCAGCGAGGCCTCGTCCAGGAGCTTGCGGCCCAGCTCCGCGTTGTTGCCGTCGAGCCGGACCACCAGCGGCTTGGTGACCGCCTCGCCGCGCGAGTCGAGCAGCGCGAAGGCCTGGATGATGCCGTTGGCCACGGCGTCGCAGGCGGTGATCCCGCCGAAGACGTTCACGAAGACGGACTTGACGGCCGGGTCGCCGAGGATGATCTCCAGGCCGTTGGCCATGACCTCGGCCGAGGCGCCGCCGCCGATGTCGAGGAAGTTGGCCGGCTTGACCCCGCCGTGCGCCTCGCCGGCGTAGGCGACCACGTCGAGGGTCGACATGACCAGACCCGCGCCGTTGCCGATGATGCCGACCTCGCCGTCGAGCTTGACGTAGTTGAGGTGCTTCTCCTTGGCCTTGGCCTCCAGCGGGTCGGCGGCGGCCTTGTCCTCAAGCGCCGCGTGCTCCGGCTGGCGGAAGGCGGCGTTGGCGTCCAGGCTGACCTTGCCGTCGAGCGCGAGGACCCGGCCGTCGGTCGTCTTGACCAGCGGGTTGACCTCGACCAGGAGCGCGTCCTCCTGGGTGAAGACGATCCACATCTTCTCGAGCACCGCGGCGACCTGGTCGGCGACCTCGGCCGGGAACTTCGCGGCGGCCACGATCTCGCGCGCCTTCTCCGGCGTGACGCCGACGGTCGCGTCGACCGGGATCTTGGCCAGCGCCTCGGGCTTGGTGACCGCGATCTCCTCGATCTCCATGCCGCCCTCGACCGACGCCATCGCCAGGAAGGTGCGGTTGGCCCGGTCCAGCAGGAAGGAGACGTAGTACTCGGCGGCGATGTCCGCGGTGACGGTCAGCATCACCCGGTGGACCGTGTGGCCCTTGATGTCCATGCCGAGGATCTGCTCGGCCTTCGCCCGGGCGTCGGCGGCGTCGGCGGCCAGCTTGACCCCGCCCGCCTTGCCCCGGCCGCCGGTCTTGACCTGGGCCTTGACCACCGTTCTGCCACCGAGCCGCGCGGCCGCGGCCTCCGCCTGCTCGGGCGTCTCGGCGACCTCGGCCGGCAGGACCGGCACACCGTGCTTGGCGAAGAGGTCCCTCGCCTGGTATTCGAAAAGATCCACGCGCGTCCGTCCTCAGTGACTGACGGCTCGGGGCGGCTGGTCGTCCCCGGCCTTAGAAGGTCCCTACGAGGTTATCCCGATCGGGTGAATGGTCCGTAACCGACAGCGTGTGATGTGCGTCAATAGTGCAACAGCGTCCCGTCAAGAGGCAGCCGCACGTCCGATAAAGGGGCGCTCGCGTCTCCCGAGAGCGCCCCCGGGTCGGGTTTGCGCGGGTCAGTTTGCGGCGGCGAAGGGGGCCAGGTCGCGCCGCTCGATCGCCGCGGCCATCAGCGGGCCGAACCGGTCCGGGGTGCAGGCGAACGCCGGAACGCCCAACTCGGCGAGGGCGGCGGCGTTGTGCTTGTCATAGGCCGGGGCGCCTTCGTCCGACAGCGCCAGCAGCACGATGCACTGCACGCCGGCCGCGCACAGATCGGCCATCCGGCGCAGCATCTCGTCGCGCACCCCGCCTTCGTAGAGGTCGGAGATGAGGATGAAGATCGAGTCGGTCGGGCGGGTGATCAGCGACTGGCTGTAGGCGATCGCCCGGTTGATGTCGGTACCCCCGCCGAGCTGGGTGCCGAACAGGACGTCGACCGGATCGGTCAGCTGCGCGGTCAGGTCCACGACCGCGGTGTCGAACACCACCAGCGACGTCTTGAGCGCCCGCATCGAGGCCAGGACCGCGCCGAACAGCGAGGCGTAAACGACCGAGGCGGCCATCGAGCCGGACTGGTCGATGGCCAGGATCACGTCGCGCTTGACCGTCTTCGCCGCGCGCGCGTAGCCGATCAGGCGCTCAGGCACGACGGTGCGGTGCTCGGGCTGGTAGTGCTTGAGGTTGGCGCGGATCGTGCGGTTCCAGTCGATGTCGCGCGGGAGCGGGCGGTTGGTGCGCGCGGCGCGGTTGAGCGCCCCGGTGACGGCGGCCCGGAATCCCTGCGCCAGCTTGCTTTCCAGGTCGTCCACGACCTTGCGCACCACCTGCCGCGCGGTCTGCTTGGTCTCCTCCGGCATCAGCCGGTTCAGCGAGAGCAGGGTGCCGACGAGATGGACGTCCGGCTCGACCGCGGAGAGCAGTTCGGGCTCGAGCAGGAGTTGACGCAGGTTCAGCCGCTCGACCGCGTCGCGCTGCATCACCTGCACGACGGAGGTCGGGAAGAACTCGCGGATGTCGCCGAGCCAGCGGGCGACGTCCGGCGCGGAGGATTGCAGCCCGGCGCTGCGCTCGCCGCCGCTCGCGGGGCGGCCGCGGCCCTGGCCCGCGCCTCCGCCGTAGAGCGCGGCCAGCGCGTTGTCCATCCGCTGGTCGTGACCGCTGAGGCCGCCGCAGCTCTGCTCCGCGTCGCCGCCGAGCACCATCCGCCAGCGGCGCAGGCGATTGTCGGTGGTCATGGGCGCGCTCCCGGCGTGAAGATGGGCGGTCGTCTTGAATCGGAAGCTGACGCCGGATCAGGTACTGGGCGCGTTGCCGCGTCGGAGATGGGCGGTCGTCTTAGGCCGGGCGCTGACGCCGGATCAGGCACCGACAGGCGCTCTGCGGCCCCAGAGATGGCCGGTCGTCTTGAATCAGATGCTGACGCCGGATCAGACACCGACGGGCGCGCTGCCGCATTTGAGATGGGCGGTCGTCTTAGATCGGGCGCTGACGCCGGCTCGTACGCTGACGCCGGATCAGCTGGCTGCCCTGCCCCTGCCGGACGTCCGGTGAGCAGGAGTTGCACGGTAGGCAGTGCGGCGGCGATCCACGCAGCGGTCATCTCGTCCGGCACGGTCGCCGGTGGCGCGGTGGTGTCGGGGCCTTCGGGGGCTGCCTCGCCGGAGATCGGCTCGGGCGGCGCGCTCTCGGCCTTGACCCGGTCGCCGATCGTCCGCCGTTCCGGCGCGGTGAAGGTCGAGAAGGTCCGGCGCAGCAGCGGCAGCACCTCCTCGAACCGGCCGGGCCCGAGTCCGGTGAGCCAGTTGTCGATCAGCCGCAGCATCTCCCGGTCGTGCGCGAGCAGCAGGCCGGACTCGGCCAGGAATCCTTCGAGCCACGCGGCGGCCGACGGCGGGGGCGTTCCCGGCGACAAGGCCCGGGCCATGCGCGCCGCGACGTCCTCTTGCCCGAAGCGGCCGCAGTCGCGCAACAGGCGGGTCGCCCGCCCGACGAGCAGGCCGTTCGCCCCGGCCAGATCCGCCACGTGACGCAGCGCCTGGAGCCAGGGGCCGCTGATCGCCTCGTCGTCCAGGGTCTGGATCGCCGCGTGGACCTTGACCAGGCTGGGCGCGAGCGCCCGGGCGGCGTCGTCGTCCACGCCCGCGCACGCGGCCGGCAGCCCGATCGCGATCCGGACGGCGATCCCGTCGACGACCGTCTCGAGCCCGTCGGCCCGGGTGCCGCGCACGTCGCCGTAGCGCAGGATGTTGGCGAGCGGCGGCAGCGCGGTGGCGAGGTCGGCGATGTCGGTGTCGAGTGCGGCCCGGTTCTTGACCAGGTCGATCAGCGGCGCGACGGCGTCTGGCAGGTCGGCGGTCAGGCAGCGCTCGACCAGCACGGTCAGCGAGCCGAGGGTGTCGGTCTGCGCTGCCGAGTCCAGCGCCTTCGCGGTCGCCGCGGCGACGACGGTGGTTCCCCAGATGGCCGCCTCGACCAGCTTCACCTCGAAGACCGGCTCCCAGGCCACCCGCCAGGACTCGCGGAACGTGCCGGTCCCGCGGGCGCCCACGTTGACCGCCCAGTCCACGCCGAGCAGCGCGAGCCGGTGGAACAGCTTCGAGCGGCCCAGGTCGTTCGCCGAGCGCAGGTCGAGGTCGTACTGCTTCTCGGTGGCGGCCTTCGGCACCCGCAGCCGCTTGGCCTCGCGGTCCAGGTCGGCGGCCAGCGGCACGGTCGGCGCGCCGGCCGGGACCTCGCCGAG
>NZ_DASZGI010000019.1:0-2093 GCF_035938995.1 Actinocrinis sp. | reverse complement strand
AGGAGAAGTGTCCTGCGGGCGCCTTGCCGTTCGTCGTAGGTGTGTAGGCTCACCCCCACGGAGGCTGGAATGAAGTACATGATGTTCATCTGTCACGAGCCGGAGCGCCTGGAGGAGGCCTCCGCCCTCGTCGAGAAGAACGGCGACGCGTGGCTGAATGAGATGGTCGGGCGGGGGGTTCGGCTCGACGGCAACCCGCTGCGTCCGCCGAACGAGGCCACCACTTTGCGCATGCGCGACGGCAAGCAGCTGCTCATCGACGGCCCGTTCACCGAGTCGAAGGAAGCCATCGCCGGCTTCGACATCATCGACTGCGCCGACCTCGACGAGGCCATCGAGATCGCGTCCAAGCATCCGTGCGCCGGGGTCGGCTCGATCGAACTGCGCCCGTTCTGGCCGCAGACGGACGATTAGTGACCGAACCCGACACAGCGACCGAGGCGGCCCTCTCCCAGGTCTTCATCCAGGAGTGGGGCCGCCTCGTCGCGGGCCTGATCCGGCTGACCGGCGACTGGGACCTGGCCGAAGAATGCGTCCAGGACTCATTCGCCCTCGCTCTCGAGCGCTGGCCGCGCGACGGCGTTCCGCATCATCCGGCCGCCTGGCTCACCACCACCGCCCGCAACCGCGCGCTCGATGTGCTGCGCCGTCGGCAGGTCGAGTCCGTCAAGCTGCGCCAACGCGCCCAACTTGCGGAGACCGGGCAGCGCGGGGCGTTCGCGAACGCTCTCGAAGACGACAGCGGCATCGTCGACGACCGGCTCCGCCTGATCTTCACCTGCTGTCATCCCGCTCTCGCGCTCGACGTCCGGATCGCGCTCACCCTGCGCACTCTCAGCGGCCTGACCACAGCCCAGATCGCGCGCGCGTTCCTGGTCTCCGAGGGGACCATGGCCAAGCGACTCACCCGCGCAAAAAGCAAGATCCGCAACGCGGGCATCCCCTATCGCGTCCCGCCCGCGCACCTGCTGCCCGAGCGCACAGCCGGGGTCATGTCTGTGCTCTACCTCATGTTCAACGAGGGCTACGCCGCGACCGAAGGCGACGATCTCGTCCGCGAAGGACTGTGCATCGAGGCCATCCGACTCGCACGCATCCTCTCCCACCTGATGCCCGGAGAACCCGAGGCGGCCGCGCTGCTCGCACTCATGCTGCTTCAGCACGCCCGTCGCCGTGCGCGCGTCGACGATAAAGGTGAGATCGTCACACTGGAACACCAGGACCGCGCACGCTGGGACCGCGGCGCGATCGACGAGGGCGTGGCTCTGCTCGCATCGTGCGACCAAAATTCGCCACGACCGGGCTCCTACCACCTGCAGGCGGCCATCGCGGCCTGCCACGCCACCGCCCCCACGGCATCCGACACCGACTGGGCGAAGATCGCACAGCTCTACGAACAGCTCAACGAACTGGCGCAGTCCCCGGTCGTTGAGCTGAACCGGGCCGTCGCGGTAGCCATGGCTTACGGCCCGGCCGAGGGCCTCGCACTCACCGACCGCCTGATCACTGACACCGCCCTCGACGGCTACCACCTGCTCCCAGCCGTCCGCGCCGACCTGCTCCGGCGGATGGGTCGGCAGGACGAGGCACACGCCGCCTACCAACAGGCCCTAGCCCTGACGGGCACCCGGGCCGAACGGCGCTACCTCGAACGTCGGCTACGCGAGACGGCCGGTGACGCACCGACTGCCGGAACCGAATAACCAGCGCCGGACGGCACGAACAGCAACCGATCGCAGGCCACCGCGCGGCCCCGCCGCGGAGTCACTTGGCCTTGGCCAGGCCGGCAGGGCAGGCCACGCCAGTGCCGCCGAGCCTGTGTCCACACGTGTTTGTTACCCGTGTAGCTGGGCCTGGTGGTCTGCTTGACTCTCGCGCGACCACCGGGACCGTACGGCGCTGCGGTCTTGCTCGGCACATGGGCGGCGGTGTGCACGCAATGCGAGTAGGGTTGTCCAGGTATGGAGTGGGAAACGCAGCGTGGGCTTGTACGTTTTCAGGCCCGGGGCGTGCGCTCCACGAAGGAGAGTTCACGAGTATGGCAACCGGCACTGTGAAGTGGTTCAACGCGGAGAAGGGCTTCGGGTTCATCG
>NZ_DASZGI010000018.1:0-12432 GCF_035938995.1 Actinocrinis sp. | reverse complement strand
TACGGCGACGGCCGCAGCGAGACGATCATCGGCGAGCTGCTGCGACAGCGCCCCGGCGCGGGCCTGACCGTGGCCACCAAGATGGGCCGCCGGGCGCCTCTGGACCCCGCGCTGTACACCCTCGACAACTTCCGGGCGTGGACCGACCGCTCGCGCAAGAACCTCGGCGTCGACACCCTGGACCTGGTGCAACTGCACTGCCCGCCGCAGGAGGTCTACACGACCGACGCCGTGTACGAGGCGCTCGACACCCTCGTCTCCGAAAAGCGCGTCGCGTCCTACGGCGTCAGCGTCGAAACCTGCGACCAGGCCCTCGCCGCCATCGCCCGCCCGGGGATCTCGACCGTGCAGATCATCCTCAACGCCTTCCGGCTCAAGCCGCTGGACGCGGTGCTGCCCGCCGCCGAGCACGCCGGGGTCGGCATCATCGCGCGCGTCCCGCTGGCCAGTGGCCTGCTGTCCGGCAAGTACGACGAGACGACCCAGTTCGCCGCGAACGACCACCGCACCTACAACCGGCACGGCGAGATGTTCGACGTCGGCGAGACCTTCGCCGGGGTCGACTACGCGACCGGGCTCGAGGCGGTGCGGCGGCTGGTGCCGCTGGTGCCCGAAGGCGTGAGCACCGCCCAGTTCGCGCTACGCTGGATCCTGGACCAGCCCGGCGTCAGTGTCGTGATCCCCGGCGCCCGCGATCCGCACCAGGCGCAGGCGAACGCCGCGGCGGCCGACCTGCCGCACCTGCCTCTGGAGACCCGGGAAGCCGTGCGCCGCGTGTATGACGACCTGATCCGGCCGCTGGTGCACGACCGGTGGTGAGCGCGGTCAGCCCGCGAACGCCCAGCCGGGCGCGCCTTGCCCGGCGTCCTCGACGACCAGCAGCGAACCGGCCAAGGGCTGGTCGGCGAGCTGTGCCTCGGAGAGTCCGGCACGCGCCGTCGTGATGTACAGATCACGCTGCTGAGGACCGCCGAACGCACACGCCGTGGCCCGCGCGACCGGCATCTCCACCACGCGGTCGAGCCGGCCGTCGGGCGTGTAGCGGTGCACCGCCCAGCCATCCCATAGCGCCACCCATACGCAGCCGTCCGCGTCGACTGTCATGCCGTCCGGGAAGCCGGGCGTGTCGTCGGGGAGCGTGACGAAGGGGCGGCGGTCGCGCACCGAGCCGTTGGTGGGATCGACGTCGAATCGGTCGACCCGGCGGGTCGGGCTGTCGATGTAGTACATGGTCCGTGCGTCGGGGCTCCAGCCGAGCCCGTTGCTGACCGCCGCGTCGGGGACTATCACCGAGTGGGAACCGTCCGGCGTGACCCGCCGCAGCCTGCCGCCACCCGGCGCCTCGTCATAGCGCATCGTCCCGGCCCACAGGTGGCCCCACGGGTCCACCGCCGCGTCGTTGCCGCGCACGTCAGGCTCGTGCCACTGGGTCAGCCAGGAGAAATGCCGGTCCGCATCGTAAAGCCCGACGCCCTCGGCGAGGTTCACCACCAGACCGCCGCCGGACCGCGGCTTGACGGCACCGACATGCTGAGGCGTGGACAACCGCGACGCGGCGCCGGTAGCCGGGTCGAACTCGTGCACCTCCGAGCCGAGGATGTCGACCCACAACAGCAGGCTCGTAACCGGGTCCCAGGTAGCGCCCTCGCCGAGCACGGCCGTCGCACGGTACGCCACGTCGATCTTCGTCACGGAGCACACGCTATGCGATCGCGTGCCGCTTCGCGCGATCAGCCAGTGCTGATTCCCACGGCGGTGTTCCTACAGCGTTGTTTCCTATAGACCCCGCGCAGCCCTGAAGCACCGTCAGGGCTGCGACGCAGCGGCGTCGATCTGCTGCTGGATCTTGTTCATCCCGCTGAGCCAGCGCTGTGGGTCCGCCGCGCGCGCCGCGTAGAACCCGCCGACCTCGGGGTGCGGCAGGATCAAGAACCTGTTCTCCCGTAGCGCCTCGAGGACCGTCTGCGCCACCTGCTCCGGCTCGATCGCGGTCGGCGTCAGCAGCAGGTCTCCGGCGGTGCCTGTGTCGTCGAGCATGCGGGTGCGCACCCCTTGGGGACACAGCGCGTGTACCTGGATGCCGCGGTGCTGATACGTCGCGGCGAGCCATTCGGCGAACGCCAGTGCCGCATGCTTGGTCACCGAATAGGGCGCCGTGCCGAGCATCGTGAGCAGTCCTGCGGCCGACACGGTCGAGACGAACCGGCCGCGCCCCCGCTCCAGCCAGCCGGGCAGCAGGGCGCGCGCCGCCCGTACGTGCGCCATCACGTTGACGTCCCAGGACTGCGCCCACAGTTCCTCGGCCGCCTCGGGACCGCCGACCGTGCCGATCCCGGCGTTGGCGCAGAACACGTCGATCTCGCCGAACCGTCCGCGAGCCTCGCTCACCAATGTGGCGACGCCCGCCTCGCCGGCCGCGTCGCCCGGCACCGCAAGCCCGTCGATCTCGCGCGCGACCGCCTCCGCGGCGTCTGCGTCCAGATCGTTGACCACGACGTGCGCGCCCTCGGCGGCGAACGCGCGCGCGATCGCGGCGCCGATGCCCCGGCCCGCACCCGTGACCACGACGACCGCGCCCTCGTGCGGACGTGACACAGCGCCCGCCTCAGCCTCGCTCGTCATCACCACGTCCCCTGGACCGAGACGCCGCCGTCCAGCACCAGCGTCTGCCCGGTGACCCACGCGGCGTCGTCGGACAGAAGGTACGCCACCGCGCCGGCGACGTCTTCAGGCACCCCAAGGCGCTTGAGGGGATAAGCCTTCGCCGCTTCCTCCTCGCGGCCCTCATACAGCGCGGTGGCGAAGCGGGTCTTCACGACGGCGGGCGCGACGGCGTTGACCCGGATCCCCGGGCCCAGCTCACCGGCCAGTTCGATCGTCAATCTGATCAAGGCGGCCTTGCTCACCCCGTACATGCCGATCCCGGGGGAGGACCTCAACCCGGCGATCGACGCGACGTTGACGATCGCGCCGCCGTGCTCGCCCATCCAGGCGTCCCGCGCGCGCTTGGTCCAGGCGATCGGTGCCAGCACGTTCACCGCGAAGATCTTCGCCGCCGCGGACTGCTCCACGTCCAGCACCGAGCCGAACACCGGGTTGATACCGGTGTTGTTGACCAGCATGTCGAGGCGGCCGAAGGACTCGAGAGTGCGCGCGACCGCCTCCTCCTGGTGCGCCGGGTCGTCGGCCTTGCCCGGCACCGCGATCGCTCGCTCCGGGCCGCCGAGCTTCTCGACCGCCTCGGCCAGCGTTTCCGCGGTGCGCGCGGTGATGCACACCCGTGCGCCACGCGCGACCAGCTTGGTGGCGACGGCCAGGCCGATACCCCGGCTCGCCCCGGTGACCACGGCCACCTTGCCCTCGAACGAACCCACGGATGACAGCTCCTTCGGTCATAACGACACGAACCGACCGGTCGGTCTGTGCACGCCCAGCATTTATGTGCAGGCACCGCAATGTCAAGAGTATGGACCGTTGACCGTGTGAGGAGTTTCGGCAAAGCTGGGCGGGTGACTGCACCCTCGACCACCCGCCCGCGCCGCGCTCTGCTCATCGACTACGGCGGTGTGCTCACGACGAACGTGTATCAGGCGTTCCAGGAGTTCGCCACGCGCGAGGGACTGGCCGCTGACGCGGTTGTCGCGGCGCTGTATTCGGGTCCGGCCGCCCGGCAGCTGCTGATCGGCCTGGAAGAGGGCACGGCTCCGGAGACCGACTTCGAGCGCGGATTCGGCAAATTGCTCGGTGTCGAGCCGGAGGGCCTCATCAAGCGGCTGGTGCACGGCATGCGCCTGGACCACCGGATGATCGACGCGGTCCGAGCCGTGCGCCGTGCGGGCGTGCCGACGGCGCTGGTCTCGAACTCGTGGGGCACCGACTTCTACCCCGCGGACCTGCTGGCCGAGCTGTTCGACGAGGTGGTCATCTCGGGTCGGGTCGGGATGCGCAAGCCGAGCCGGGAGATATACCTACACGCGGTCCGCGCGCTCGGACAGGAGCCGCGCGACTGCGTGTTCGTCGACGACCTGGCCCGCAACCTCAGGGCCGCGGCCGAACTGGGCATCGCCACCCTCCACCACACGGATGCCGACGCCACGATCTGCGAGATGGCGCGGCTCTTCGGGATCGAGATCGCCACGGCCGACGCGGAAGACCCGGAAGAGCCAGCCGCAGATGACCAGGACTCAGGCAGCGCGGCGTAGGTAGACGCCGCATAGTAAAGACTAAAGAGCAAGCGAGAGGACGCCGCCCGTGAAGGCATGGCAGGTCTACCGGAACGCCGAGCCACGTGAGGCGCTGCGTCTCGCCGAGGTCGACCGGCCGGAGCCGGGCCCCGGCCAGGTTCTGGTGCGGGTACGGGCGAGCGCGCTCAACTTTCCCGACGTTCTGCTCTGCCTGGGCCTGTATCAGATCAAGCCGCCGCTGCCCTTCACGCCGGGCCTCGAGCTGTGCGGCGAGGTCGTCGCGCTCGGCGAGGGGGTCGCTGATTTCTCGCCCGGCGACCGGGTGCTCGGCACCCCGGTCCTGCCCGGCGGCGCCTTTGCCGACTACGTGCTGATGGACGTCGCAGACACCTTCACGGCTCCGTCCTCGCTCGACGACGAGGCGGCAGCCTGCCTGCACATCGCGTATCAGACCGCGTGGTTCGGCCTGCACCGCCGCGCGCACCTCCAACCCGGCGAGACGCTGTTAGTACACGCCGGAGCCGGGGGAGTGGGCAGCGCGGCGATCCAGGTGGGCAGAGCAGCCGGAGCGCGCACCATCGCGGTCGTCGGCGGGGCGGCGAAGGCGGAGGTCGCCCAGAAACTGGGCGCGGACGTGGTGATCGACCGGCGCGAGCAGGACTTCGTCGCGGCCGTGAAGGAAGCTACCGGCGGCCACGGCGCGGACGTCGTGTTCGACCCGGTCGGTGGCGAGGCGTATACGGGCTCGGCGAAGTGCGTCGCGTTCGAGGGGCGCATCATCGTGGTCGGATTCGCCGGCGGAACCGTCCAGGCGCCGCCGCTGAATCATGCCCTGGTGAAGAACTACTCGATCGTCGGCCTGCACTGGGGTCTATACCGGCGGAAGGACCCGCAGGCTATCGTCCGCGCACACGCCGAACTCACCGCGCTGGCCGACTCGGGCGCCGTCGCCCCGCTGATCGGCGGACGGCTCGCGTTCGACGAGGTCCCGGACGGCCTTACCCGGCTCGGTGCCGGCGAGACCGTCGGCCGCCTCGTCGTCAAACCCTGAGATGTGAGCCCGCCGATCCGCGGCCTCACCCGCACCGCTGCGCTAGTGCCGTCCCCGCCGTCGGGCCGTGGCCGCGCTGGACTAGCGGGTGGCGCACAGCCGCCGCTAGCGTCTGAGCTCTGCGATCGCGGTCGTCGAGCCCGCGGCGATCTCGGTGAATCCGGCATCGCGGACCGTCGGCAGGTCCGCCGTGACCAGCTTGTCCCACTGCTCCGGCGACGCGGTGCGCACCGCGAGCGGGAATCCGGCGTCGGCCCACGCCCGAGCCTCCGGCTCGGTGAGCGACCACCAGCCGAGCTGTGCGGCGTGCCCCGCCTGCGCCATCGCCTTGCCAGCCGTCATCTTCACGGCTGGATTGAACCAGAGCACTGGGATGCCGGGCGGAGGCGGCGTGGGAGTCTCGGGGTCGTCCAGTTCGGTGCCTGATACCTGAAGCCGGGCCAGGTCCTTCGGCCAGCCGTCTAGCGGAACTGGCGGAAATACCCGTACCTGTGCCGGTGTCCGCCCGGTCGCAGGACCGCCCTCGACATCCGCACCGCCATCTGCTTCAGCCCGCCCGCTGTCATCCGTGTCAACCAGCCCACGGCCGCCCGTTTCTGTCTGCGCACGTCCGTCTACTTCAGCGCGCCCGCTGTCATCCGTGTCAGACCCCGTACCGGCACCGGTCACCGTGATTCCGGGCAGCGCCTCGGCTCGGCGCCACTCCGCACCCCTCGCCCGGCGCACTACCTTCCGGATGCGTGCGTCCTGCCACGCCTCAACCCGCTCGGCCCACTCACCCTCACCGCGCGACCGATCGTCGGCCAGCAGCACGAGCACCGCGCGCGCCGCCGTCTCCAGTGCGTCGGTCCGCGTGGGCGGCGCGTCGCGCTCCAGCCGCACCACCAGCGGCAGCACATACTGCGGGTGCGCGTCCCGGTCGTCGCTGTGATCCTCGAAGATGTCGTCGCTCGCCGTCACGCCACCAGGATGCCAGGAGCCGCGATCTTCGCGCCGCAGGGTTTCGGCTCCGCTGCGGCGTCCTCACGCGATCCGGGAACGCGTCGGGGCCGTCCAGATCGTGGACGGCCCCGGAAAGGTGCGTCGTCAGCGCTGTGTGGGCGACGCGGTTACGGCTGGCCGATGAAGTCGACGGTCAGGTCGGCGGCCTTCGCCGTCGAGCTGGTGGGCGTCGGGTCGAACACTGCGGTGCCCGAGCCGGAGCAGGGCAGCGTCAGCAGGGTCGAGATGGCCAGCTTCGTTCCATAGCTGGTCAGCTGGCCCACCGGCACGACGCGGGTGATCGTGCCCAGGCTGTAGATGATCGACACGTCGATCGCGTCGGCGGCCGAGCCGGTGAAGCCGATGCTGCCCGCGGCGGTATCCGGGGGCAGCACCTGGACGTACTGGCCGGCCAGCGGGTGGCCCGTCTCGCCCGGGTAGATCGGCCCGAAGCAGGCCATCTCGATCGGAGCGGGGCTGATGACGTGGCCGTTGACGTCCGCGACGAAGTACTGGTTCGGGCCGATGGCTGTGGCCGAGACGGGGGCGGCCGCCGCGACGACGGCGACGAGCGCCGGGGCGAGGAGTGCGGCGGGAGCGGTGCGTGCGCTGATACGGAACATGGGAGGATCCGCTCTCTGAGGGATAGTGTGTCCGACGTGTATCAACGTGCTCTTACTCACGGTGCCGCACAGGAGTATCGGCGTGGGTGTCCCGGCGGCGCAACCCCCGATCGGGTGAATGCCCGACTCTGCCAACATCAGCCGCCACCGCATGCCGAATCCGCCGGACATCGGGCGCCGACCCGACTCTGCGATGCATGTGCTGCCGCGCGCCGAATCTGCCGGACGGACGGCGCATGCCGGCCGCACCGCGCCCATCTCGCGAGGCTACGCGGACATTTCAAGACGACCGGTCGTTTTGGACGCCGTGGCCTGCGCCCTCACCAGGTGATCTTGACGCCTTCCCGCCACCGCTTCAGGAGCTGCGCGTCCCCGCCGACCTCGATGTGCTCGGTCCCGCCCCGGTTCCACAGCAACAGGTAGAGGTCCGCCGCCGGCCCGGACAGCGACAGGTCGGCGGGCTCTGCGACGGGCACGACGACCCGGTCGCGCAAGTCCGGCTGGAAGGTCACGGTCCACGCGCAGTCGGCGTCCATGGCGCGCACCGCGATCCGCAGCGGTCCGTCGGTCGCGATCGACCTGCCGCGCCGGGCCAGGAATCCGCCGAACAGCTCGCCGATGCCGTCCGCCGCGAACAGTGTCTCGAAGCGCGGCTCGACTCCCGCAGCGAATTGGGCGTCCGCGCGGTGCACCGCCGTCTCGTGCGCCTGTCGCCGAGCCCAGAACTCTCGCGGGCTCAGCGCCCTGAGGAACGTGTAGCACACGAGATCCGGGTCTGCCGTCTCGAGCGCGTCGACCAGCGCAGCGTGACCCTCGCGGAACCAGGCGAGCAACTTCGCGTCGGCCGGCGCGTTGAAGAACGCCTTCTCCTGCTCGTCCGAATAGGGCTCTACGCGGGCTGTCGTGATGTACGAGGCCGCCCACCGGTGCACGCCGCCGACGTGCGCGACCAGATCCCGCACGAGCCAGTCGGGGCACGTGGGCACGGACGCCTCGAGGCCCGCCGTCTGCGCGGCGTCGGCCAGTTCAGTACCGTCGCGGCGCAGCGCGGCGATGTGCGTAGCGAGGTCCACGCGACGACTGTCTCACGCCGCGTCGACATTCGGGCGGCGGCGGTGTCGAACGTTCGTCGGAGTGGCAGTCGCGTTCGGCGAGTCATTCGCCGGACACGCCGTGGTTGGCGCGCACCCGAGGGCCTAGGGTTCTGACCATGGGAACCCCGACCGCCGCCGAGGCGACCACACAGCATGTCCTGATCGCCCCGGACAAGTTCAAGGGCTCTGCTACCGCCGCCGAGGTCGCTGAGAGCGTCGCCGTCGGCATTCGGCGCGTCGCACCGGACGTGCCGCTGGCGGTGCTGCCTGTCGCCGACGGCGGCGACGGGACCGTGGACGCGGCCGTGGCCGCCGGGTTCGAGCGCCGCGAAGTCACCGTCACCGGTCCGTTGGGCGGGCAGGTCGTCGGCTCGTTCGCGCTACGGTCCGGTACTGCCGTGGTCGAGATGGCGCAGGCTTCCGGTTTGGTTCGGCTGCCCGGTGGACGCCTCGCCCCGCTCACTGCGGGCACGCGCGGCACCGGCGAACTCGTGCTCGCCGCGCTCCGTGCCAGCGCGGGAACGATCGTGCTCGGGGTCGGCGGCAGCGCGACGACCGACGGCGGTGTCGGGATGCTCGCGGCGCTGGGCGCCAGGTTCCTAGACGCTGACGGCCGTGAGCTGCCCGACGGGGGAGGGGCGCTGCGAGACCTGGCGTCGGTGGACCTGACCGGACTCGACCCGCGCCTCGCCGACACAGAGTTCATCCTCGCCTCGGACGTGGACAACCCCCTCCTCGGTCCGCACGGTGCTGCTGCGGTCTACAGTCCGCAGAAGGGCGCGACTCCAGAAGACGTCGTGCGTCTGGAGGCCGGCCTTGCCCGGCTCGCCGACGCTCTTGCGCGCACCCTCGGCCCTGAGGCATCCCGCGCGCCCGACGCGCCCGGCGCCGGGGCCGCGGGCGGAATGGGTTATGGCGCGATGGCCGTCTTGCACGCCCACCGTGAGCCGGGAATCGCGATCCTGCTCGACGTCCTCGGTTTCGACAAGGCATTGATCGGCGCCCGATTGGTGATCACCGGGGAGGGGGCCCTCGACGAGCAGACGCTGCACGGCAAGGCCCCGGCCGGGGTGGCGAACGCCGCCCGCGCGCGGTCGATCCCAGTCGTCGCCGTCTGCGGGCGGCTGCTCCTCGATCCCGCGCGCCTGGCCGAGGCGGGCTTCGCCGCTGCGTACGCACTCACCGACATCGAACCGGACGTGGCGCTCTGCATCGCCGAGCCACGTCCGATCCTGGAAAGCCTCGGCGAACTCATCGCCCGCGACCACCTCCTCCACCTCCCGCGCTCCTGATTGCCGCGGCCGCTGATCGCCCTAGCTCTTGATCGCTCTGTCTCCTGACCGCTTGGGTGCCCGCTGTTCGCGAACCGGCCGCCCCACCTGTTCACCGCTCACGGCAGCGTGACGTCGTTCGGCGGCGGTAGCGTGCCACCGCCGCGCAACAGCACCGGACCGACAGTGATGGGCTTCGCCACGGGAGGCGGCGGCAGCGGTGCAGGCTTCGGAGCCGGACTCGGCGGGGTGGGCTGCACAATCGTGCTGCCATAGGCAGGCGGCGACGGCGCGAAGGAACTCGGGCTCGCGCTCGTGTCGACCAGATCGGCGAGGCCCGCGTCGTCATCGACGCGAGGCACGCCCAGCGCGGGCAGGCCCAGCAGCTGAAGCGCGGTCTTCGGGATCGACATGTGCGAGCACCAGCGCGAGTCGATGCCCGGCCGCACCCGGCCGCCGAACATCAGCAGTGGAACGCGCGGACCGTACGCGAGTTGGATGCCGCCGAGGTCGGTCTCCACGTTCGGCGTCGCCACATGGTCGTCGTATCCGCCCCAGTCGTCCCAGGTCAACATGAAGACCGTGGAGTTCCATAGGCCGGCGGCGGACACCGCGTCCACCGCCTGCCAGACCGCGTCGTGCCCGAGGGTGACGTCAGCGGGCGGATGTTCGTCGTCGGGCGTCGCGTGCCAGATCATCGAGAGCTGCGGAAGCGCGCCTTTAGCGGCATCGGTGAGGAACTGGTCTGTCGCGACGATGTTCGGTGAGCCCGACAGTTGGCTGTAGAACCGCACCGGATAGCCATCGGAGCCGGTGTAGACCCGCCACGTCACGCCGTTGTCGCCGGCGTGGCCGGGCAGCGACGGCATGTCCCAGACCGGCTGCGGACCGGCGCTCGACGGGTTCTTGAGCGTCGGAGCCTGACCGCCGACGATCAGCAGGTGATTGGGCGTCGAGTTGGTCCCGAAGCCCGTGCAGTGGTTCTCCAGGAGCGTCTGCGTCGACGCGAGCCAGGCATAGAACGGCAGTACCGCGAGCGTGTCGAACTGGACGTGCACGCCGGTGATCTGATGCGTCAACCACCGGTAATACGTCGCCCGGTCGTGCGGCGGGTCTGCTGTGGGCGGATCCGCCGCGGTCGGCCGACCTGTCGCGACGTTCGCCCCGAAAGCAGCTATCGACCGCAGATAGTTGTCCGTGGTGTGGTTCTCCTGCACGAGGATGACCACATGCTCGATCCCCGTTGCCGGTGACGGGCTCGCCATCGCTGCCTCCGAGTGCCAGGCCGATTCACTGTTTGGGCTCAACGGATTAAGCCTTCCGGGGAACGCGACGCTATCATCCTTTCCTCACCATTTGAGGCGATATTCTCCCTCATCACCCCTCTTGGGTAGCCGATCTCGTCACCCATTCAGTCGGCAGGACCGTGTGCCGCGGTGGATACGGGGCAGATTGAAGCAGCGATTCCGCCGCGGCAAAGGCGCCGCGGCTGCGCAGCCCTGGAGGTGCGGAGATGGTCGAGTTCACCGGTTATGACGAAGGGACACCCTGCTGGGTCGACCTGATGACCCCCGACGTCGAGGTGGCCAAGCGGTTCTATTCGGCGCTGTTCGGCTGGGACTACTTGGACACCGGCGCAGCCGGCGGCGGATACGTCATGGCGACCCTTGAGGGGAAGCCGGTCGCAGGGATCGGGCCGCAGCCGCCGGAGCAGCCACGGCCGAGTTCGTGGACGACGTACCTCTGGGCGGACGACGCGGACGCGGCGGTGCGGCGGGTCGCCGACGCGGGCGGACGCGTGGTCGTCGAGCCGATGGACGTGCCGGGCGCGGGCCGGATGGCGGTCGTGACCGACCACGCCGGCGCGGTGTTCGGGCTCTGGCAGGGGCGCGAGCACCGGGGCGCCGCGCTTGCCAACGAGCCGGGCACGGTCGCCTGGAACGAGAACCTCAGCGATGACCCCAGCATGGCCCGCGACTTCTATCAAAAGGTATTCGGATATTCATACGAGAACTTCCCGAAGTGGCCGGTCGAGTACGACATGTTCAAGGTGCACGGGTCGGTGCGCGGCGGCGTCGGGATGAAGCCGTTCGAAGGCCGGGCGATCACGCCGAACTGCTGGCAAACGTACTTCTCGGTGTCCGACACCGACGCGGCCGTCAACGAGGTGACTGGCAGCGGCGGACTCATCATGCTCCCGCCCCGGGACACGGCGGTCGGCCGGATCGCCGGGCTCGTCGACCCCGAAGGCGCGCCCTTCTCGGTGATCGAAGTGCCAACCAAAAGGTAAAACGACCGGTCGGCTTATGTTGGTGCGGGATTCGCGCGGTGACGAATCGGTGCGAGATCGGCACGGTGACGTCGCTGCTGTGATGCCGCACTGGCAAGGTGCGGTCGTCTAGGTTTCAAAATGACCGGTCGTCTTAAATGGCGAGAGGTCGGCGTGCCGACGCGCCTGAGGCATCGCGCCTGAGGCAGTACGACTGAGGCAGCGCGGTAGTGAGATCGTGCCCGTGAGATACCGTCGTCGGCTGTGACGGCGAAACCGGCGGCGGGTGGCGGGGTCTGGCTCGAGGTGCCCGCGGAACGGTTCGTCCGATGGTGCGACGGATTCGCGCAGCGGCACGACGGGCTGGTCGCCGCTGCCTTCGAGGGCGCCGACGAGGCGGAGATCCTTGAGCTGGTAGCGGGCGACGGCGCGACGGCCTCGTGTCACGTCCCGTTCGGGCCGATCGACCCAATCGACCCGCGCCCACCGATCGACCCGTCCGCGACGACGCCGGAGACGCCGCTCGATGTAGACGCAGCCGTGAATGCCTTGGCGGCGCACGCGCTGACTGATCGCACCGTCGGCGTGATTCTCGTGCGGCGCGGCGGCTATGCGACCGGCCTGTTCTCAGGCACGCGCCTACTCGACCACAAGGTCGGTGCACGCTATGTGCAGGGCAAGACGAAAGCGGGCGGCTGGTCCCAGCAGCGCTATGCGAGACGGCGCGAGGGGCAGGCGCGCGAGGCCTATGCTGCGGCGGCCGAAGCCGCCGCGAAAGTCTTGCTACCTGTTGCCGACTCCCTTGAGGCGGTGGTGGCTGGCGGCGATGCGGCGGCAGTCGCGGTGCTGCGCGGCGAGACGAGGCTCGCGCCGCTGTGGGCCAAGGAGCGCGGGCCGTTTCTGACCGTCGGCGATCCGCGGCTAGAGGACTTGAAGCGCTGCTCTGAGGCGTTTCGGGC
>NZ_DASZGI010000017.1:0-10024 GCF_035938995.1 Actinocrinis sp. | reverse complement strand
CGCTGATCGGCTGACCGGCCACCGCCGGGCCATTCAGCCGCGCACGCAAAGTTGGGTCTTGAAGCTCTAGCCTGCATTGATTACTCTCCGTACATGAGTATGTTGCGGAGAGTAGTGCTACTCCCTGTGACGACGACCGGTGCCGCAACGCTGGTGCTGTCGCTCGCCACGGCACCCGGCGCGCACGCCGCGCCCGGCCTGGCCGCCGACGCGGCCGCGGCCAGGCCCGGCGTGGTCAGGCCGGGCGCGTGGCCCGCCCGCGGGCTGGACATCTCGTCATACCAGCACGGCAGGACGCCAATCGACTGGCGGCTGCTGGCCAGGCACGGCATCAGCTTCGTCGCGGTGAAGGTGTCCGAGGGCACCTACTACCGCAACCCGTACTACCAGTCCGACGGGCGGGGGGCCGTCACGGCCGGACTCGCGGTGATGCCGTACGTGTTCGCCAACCCGGCCAGCGCCGGCGGGGCGGCGACCGCGCGCTACGCCGTCCGCGTCACGGGCAGCCTGCGCAGGCCCGCCCAGCTGCCGCTCGTCGTCGACCTGGAGAACGACCCGTACAAGGCGGGCGCCGACTGCTACGGGCTCAACCGCAGGTCGATAATCCGCTGGATCGCCGGCTTCGTCGGCCA
This sequence comes from Actinocrinis sp., assembly GCF_035938995.1. Taxonomy (GTDB): domain Bacteria; phylum Actinomycetota; class Actinomycetes; order Streptomycetales; family Catenulisporaceae; genus DASZGI01. The sequence goes on along the minus strand of NZ_DASZGI010000017.1, from coordinate 9,392 downwards.
GGCCAGGGCACTGACGGGGAAGTGGCCGGTCATCTACACGGGGGCCATCTGGTGGCAGGAGTGCACCGGCGCCACGAGCCGGTTCCGCCGGGACCCGCTGTGGCTGGCCGCGTTCGGCGGCACCAGGCCGGCCGTGCCGTCCACGTGGCGGCACTGGACGTTCTGGCAGTACAACGACGCCGGCCGCCTGCCCGGGATCGGGCCGTCCGACCTGGACTACTACCAGCCGACCGGCGACCTGCCCGCGCTGCGCCCGCTGCCGTGGCGCACGTCCGGGGCACGCCCGGCCTCCCGGGCCCGGATCCTGGCGGCCAGGCGGTCAGGAACGCGGCCGGGAACGAGGGTCAGGCACCTCGTGAGACACCGAGGGCGCCCCTGACCCTTTGTGAGTCAGGAGCGCCCTCGTTAAGCCGCCAGGCCGCGCCTAGCGCTTGCCAGGCACCGCCGGGGTCCCCTTGGACTTCGGCCGCATGGAGATCTTCGAGCCGAGCCAGACCAGCGGGTCGTACTTCCGCCCGGCGATGCGCTCCTTCATCGGGATGAGCGCGTTGTCGGTGATCTTGATGTGCTCGGGGCAGACCTCGGTGCAGCACTTGGTGATGTTGCAGAACCCGAGCCCGTGCTCCTCCTGGGCCTCGCGCTTGCGCTGCCGGGTGTCCAGCGGGTGCATGTCCAGTTCGGCGATCCGCATCAGGAACCGCGGACCGGCGAAGCGCTCCTTGTTCTCCTCGTGGTCGCGCACCACGTGGCAGGTGTTCTGGCACAGGTAGCACTCGATGCACTTGCGGAACTCCTGCGAGCGCTCGACGTCCACCTGGGCCATCCGGTACTCGCCCGGCTTCAGGTCGGCGGGAGGCTCGAAGGACGGGATCTCCCGCGCCTTCTGGTAGTTGAAGGAGACGTCCGTGACCAGGTCGCGGATCACCGGGAAGGTGCGCAGCGGGGTCACCACGACCGTCTCGTCCTCGGCGAACGTGGACATCCGGGTCATGCACATCAGCCGCGGCATGCCGTTGACCTCCGCGGAGCAGGACCCGCACTTGCCCGCCTTGCAGTTCCACCGCACCGCCAGGTCCGGCGCCTGCGTGGCCTGCAGCCGGTGGATGATGTCGAGCACCACCTCGCCGTCGTTGACCTCGACCGTGAAGTCGTGCAGGCCGCCGTCGGTGTCGTCGCCGCGCCAGACCTTGAACTTCGCCTTGTACGTCATGACGCGCTCTCCTGGCTCTGCTCCGGCAGATCGGCCAACTCTTCCTCGGTGAGGTACTTCTTCAGCTCGGACTTCTCGAACAGGGCCAGCAGGTCGGCGCGGATCTCCGGCAGCGGCTGGTGCTTGATCGCGACCGAGCCATCTGCGCCGAGCGAGCAGATCAGGTTCTTGCGGCGCCACTCGGCGGACATCGCGGGGTAGTCGTCCCGGGTGTGGCCACCGCGCGACTCCTGCCGCTCGAGCGCCGCCCGCGCCACGCACTCGGACACCAGCAGCATGTTGCGCAGGTCCATCGCCAGGTGCCAGCCCGGGTTGAATGCCCGGCCGCCGGCCGCGGCGACCTTGTCCCGGCGCGGCTTGAACTCGGCGAGCGCGCCCAGGGCCTGCTGCATCTCCTCCTGCTTGCGGATGATGCCGACCAGGTCGTTCATCGTCTGCTGGAGCTCGGAGTGCAGAGTGTAAGGGTTCTCCCCGGCGGCGTTGTCGAACGGCGCGAGCGCCTCGGCTTCGGCCGCCTCGACGTCCTTCGGGTCGACCTCGGGGCGCGCGTCGAGGGAGTCCACGTACTCGGCGGCGCCCAGCCCGGCCCGCCGCCCGAAGACGAGCAGGTCCGACAGGGAGTTGCCGCCGAGCCGGTTCGAGCCGTGCATCCCGCCGGCCACCTCGCCCGCGGCGAACAGGCCTGGGACGACCGACGCCTCGGTGTCCGGGTCGACCTCGACCCCGCCCATCACGTAGTGGCAGGTCGGACCGATCTCCATCGGCTCCGCGGTGATGTCGACGTCCGCCAGCTCCTTGAACTGGTGGTACATCGACGGCAGCCGCTTGAGGATCTCCTCCTTGGAGCGGCGGCTGGCGATGTCCAGGAAGACCCCGCCGTGCTCGGTGCCGCGTCCGGCCTTGACCTCGGCGTTGATCGAGCGGGCCACCTCGTCGCGGGGCAGCAGCTCCGGCGGGCGCCGGTTGTTGTCCGGGTCGGTGTACCAGCGGTCCGCCTCTTCCTCAGTCTCCGCGTACTGGGCGCGGAAGACGTCGGGGACGTAGTCGAACATGAACCGCTTGCCCTCGGAGTTGCGCAGCACGCCGCCGTCGCCGCGGACCGACTCGGTGACCAGGATTCCCTTGACCGAGGGCGGCCAGACCATGCCGGTCGGGTGGAACTGCACGAACTCCATGTTGACCAGCGTCGCCCCGGCCAGCAGGGCGAGCGCGTGGCCGTCGCCGGTGTACTCCCAGGAGTTGGAGGTCACCTTGAACGACTTGCCGATGCCGCCGGTGGCCAGCACCACGGCCGGCGCCTTGAACAGCACGAACCCGCCGTCCTCGCGCCGGTAGCCGAACGCGCCGGCGATCCGGTCGCCGTCCTTGAGCAGGCGGGTGACGGTGTACTCGGCGAAGACCTTGACGCGGGCCTCGGCGTCGCCGTGCTCCTTCGCGTCCTTCTGCTGGTACGAGACGACCGCCTGCTGCAGGGTCCTGATCAACTCGAGACCGGTGCGGTCGCCGACGTGCGCCAGCCGCGGGTACTCGTGGCCGCCGAAGTTGCGCTGGGAGATCTTGCCGTCCTTGGTGCGGTCGAACAGCGCACCCCAGGTCTCCAGCTCCCAGACCCGGTCCGGCGCCTCCTTGGCGTGCAGCTCGGCCATCCGGAAGTGGTTGAGGAACTTGCCGCCGCGCATCGTGTCGCGGAAGTGGACCTGCCAGTTGTCCTTCGGGTTCATGTTGCCCATGGCCGCGGCGGCGCCGCCTTCGGCCATGACCGTGTGGGCCTTGCCGAACAGGGACTTGCAGATGATCGCGACCCGCTTGCCCTGCGCCCGGGCCTCGATCGCGGCGCGCAGTCCAGCGCCGCCCGCACCGATGACGACGACGTCGTATTCGTACGTGTCCATGCTGCACTGTCCCTTAGAAGAAGCGGGGGTCGGAGAACACGTTCGCGGCGACCAGCCAGACGTACAGGTCGGTCAGCGCGACGCCGAACAGGGAGACCCACGCGAGCTGCATGTGCCGGGCGTTGAGCTTGGAGACCAGCTGCCAGGCCTTGTACCGCATCGGGTGCTTGGAGAAGTGCTTGAGCTTGCCGCCCATGATATGGCGGCAGGAGTGGCACGAGGCCGTGTACGCCCACAGCAGCCCCGCGTTCGCCAGCAGCACCAGCGTGCCCAGGCCCATGTGGCCCCACGCCCCGGCCGCGTTCCGGAATCCGAGGATCGCGTCCCACGTCAGGATGATGTTGAAGAGCGAGGCGAGGGCGAAGAAGTAGCGGTGCGAGTTCTGGAAGATCAGCGGGAAGCGGGTCTCGCCGGTGTACTTCGCGTGCGGCTCGGCGACCGCGCACGCGGTCGGCGACTGCCAGAAGGCGCGGTAGTACGCCTTCCGGTAGTAGTAGCACGTCATCCGGAAGCCCAGCGGGACGATCAGGATCAGCAGCGCCGGGGACAGACCCCACCAGGGCCCGATGAAGTGGACCTCGCCCGCGCCCGGCATCGGCACGCAGTTGTTCGAGATGCACGGCGAGTAGAACGGCGAGATGTAGGGCGACGCGTAGTAATAATCGTTCTGGAATGCCCGGAAGGTGGCGTACGCGATGAACGCGAGGAAGACCACGAAGGTGATCAGCGGCGCGACCCAGTAGCGATCGGTGCGCAGGGTCGGCTGCGGAATCTTGGCCCTTCCGGGCGACAAGGTACCGGTGCTCATTCTGGACAAGCTCCTGCTGCGATGGAGGAGCCGGGCGGCTGTCGTCGTCGGCGAGAAGGCACTCTAGTCCAGCGCGCCCCCCAGCCACGTCGGCTCATCACTCCGAGTGACTATCGTGACCAACATCACAATGTGATGAGGAACTAGAGCGCCGCTAGATCCCGCAGCTCAGCGGCTGGATGTCCCGGCCCGGTCGGTGCGGTCATCGAGGCCGTGCCCTGCCCCGTACCATAGAGGGTGCATCTCCTCTACGGGTACCCCGGGCAACGGCGCCCGTCCGCGCGATCGAGCGCACACCCTCCCCGAACGATCCAGGAAAGCGACGCTACCGGCATGCCTACGCGTAACGACATCCGCAACGTGGCGATCGTGGCCCACGTCGACCACGGCAAGACCACGCTGGTGGACGCGATGCTGTGGCAGGCCGGCGCGTTCCGGTCCAACCAGCACGTGGACGAGCGCGTGATGGACTCCAACGACCTGGAGCGGGAAAAGGGCATCACGATCCTGGCGAAGAACACCGCGGTGCACTACAAGTCGCCGGCGGACGGCTCCGACACCGTCATCAACATCATCGACACCCCCGGCCACGCCGACTTCGGCGGCGAGGTCGAGCGCGGGCTGTCCATGGTGGACGGCGTGGTGCTCCTGGTCGACGCCTCCGAGGGCCCGCTGCCGCAGACCCGGTTCGTGCTGCGCAAGGCGTTGTCCGCGAAGCTGCCGGTGATCCTGGTGATCAACAAGACGGACCGGCCGGACGCCCGGATCGCCGAGGTGGTGGACGAGACCTACGAGCTCTTCCTCGACCTGGACGCGACCGAGGACCAGATCGAGTTCCCGATCGTCTACGCCTGCGCGCGCGACGGAAAGGCCTCGCTCGAGCGCCCCGACAACGGCACCGTCCCGGCCAGCCCGGACCTGCAGCCGCTGTTCAAGACGATCCTGGGGACCATCCCGGCGCCGGTCTACGACGAGGGCGCGCCGCTGCAGGCGCACGTGACCAACCTCGACGCCTCCAACTTCCTCGGCCGCATCGCACTGTGCCGGGTGCACCAGGGGACCATCCGCAAAGGGCAGCAGGTGGCCTGGATCAAGCGGGACGGCGAGACCGAGCGGGTCAAGATCACCGAGCTGCTGATGACCGAGGCGCTGGAGCGCAAGCCGGCCGAGGCGGCCGGCCCCGGCGACATCATCGCGATCGCCGGGATCCCGGACATCATGATCGGCGAGACCCTCGCCGACGCCGACGATCCGCGCCCGCTGCCGCTGATCACCGTGGACGAGCCGGCCATCTCGATGACGATCGGCACCAACACCTCCCCGCTGGTCGGCCGGGTCAAGGGGGCGAAGGTCACCGCGCGGATGGTGAAGGACCGGCTGGACCGGGAGCTGGTCGGCAACGTGTCGATCAGGGTGCTGCCGACCGAGCGGCCGGACACCTGGGAGGTGCAGGGCCGCGGCGAACTGGCGCTGGCGATCCTGGTGGAGATGATGCGCCGGGAGCAGTACGAGCTGACCGTCGGCAAGCCGCAGGTGGTCACCCGGACGATCGACGACAAGCTGCACGAGCCGGTGGAGCGGCTCACCATCGACGCGCCCGAGGAGTATCTGGGCACGATCACGCAGCTGCTGGCGATCCGCAAGGGCCGGATGGAGACGATGACGAACCACGGCACCGGCTGGATCCGGATGGAGTTCCTGGTCCCGTCGCGCGGCCTGATCGGGTTCCGCACCGAGTTCCTGACCGAGACCCGCGGCACCGGGATCGCCAACCACACCTTCGAGGGGTACGAGCCCTGGTTCGGCGAGCTGCGCACCCGGGCCTCCGGCTCGCTGGTGTCCGACCGGGCCGGCGTGGTCACCCCGTTCGCCATGACGAACCTGCAGGAGCGCGGCTCGCTGTTCGTCGAGCCGACCACCGAGGTGTACGAGGGCATGATCGTCGGGGAGAACTCGCGCACCGACGACATGGACGTGAACATCACCAAGGAGAAGAAGCTCACGAACATGCGCTCGTCCAACGCGGACGAGACCGAGAAGATCGTGCCGCCGCGCAAGCTCTCCCTCGAGCAGTGTCTGGAGTTCTGCCGCGAGGACGAGTGCGTGGAGGTCACCCCGACCTCGGTGCGCATCCGCAAGGTGGTGCTCTCCGCGCAGGAGCGCGCGCGGGCGGCCGCTCGCAGGGCGCGTAGCTAACGCGGTCCTAGACACGAACGCGGGCGGCCGTAGCCGCCCGCGTTTTTGTGCATGGGTCTGTACCTACGGTGTTGGGGCTTGACCTGTCCAGTTCGCGTCTATGCTGCCGGCGCGGAACGGTTGGACGGACAGCGTGCCCTTCTGACACACCGTCACCGGGCCGCCGCCGATCTGCGCGGTCAGCTGGCTGGTCTCATCCGGCGGGGTGATCAGCAGACCGTAGGACTGGGGTTCGCAGCTGCCGGTGGTCGGCTCGCCGGGGCCCGGCATGTCGAAGTCGAAGCTGACCGGGGCCGCCGCCGTACGGCCGTTCAGCAGGACGACCGTCGCCGGCGTCACGCTGTGGTCGCGGGTCACCGTGGTGGCCTGGCCGGCGCCGTTCTGGTCCTGGAGCATCATCCCCGGGTAGCCGAAGATCGTGCAGGTGTGACCCGAGTTGTTCGTCAGGTTCACGCCCATCAGTTCGTGACCGGCTCCGGCCGAGCCGGCGACCAGTACCACGGTGGGGGAGAGGTCCGCGGTGTGACAGCGCGGCACCCCGGTCGCGGACGGCGAGGCGCTGCTCGGCGATCCGCTGCTCGGCGCCGGAAGGGCGCCGCCGTTGGTCTGACTGGGCGCCGGCGAGATGGTGCTGCCGTTCGTGGACGTGTTCTGCTTGGCGCTCGAGCCGCTGGCGCAGCCCGCGAAGATGCCGCCGGCCAGCGCGCCGGCGGTCAGTACGCCGCCGATCATCCACTCGTACTTGCGCTGCATGGTGGCACCTCTCACCCAACCGGCCGGCGCGGCAGCCATGGCGTGTTCTGATACAGCGTCGTCTTCTTCTGATACAGCGTCTTCCGCTGCGGAGTGTCCCGATAACGCGACAGCCCCCGACAGCGCGCTGCCCCCGCAGCCCGCCGCCTGCACGGCGTCCCCGGTGGCGCGAAACCCTAGCAGCACGCCCCCGGACGCGAGGGCCAGTCCGAGCACGGACGCCGTGGCGGCCATCATGATCTTGCGTTGGCGCCGGCGGCGGGCCCGCATGACCACCCGCTCGAAGCTGTACGGCCGGGCGATCATCGGGGCGACCGGGCCGATCAGGCCGCGCAGCCGCCGGTCCATGGCGCCCTCCTGGCCGTCCATGGTCTCGCCCAGCACGTCCTCGTGCTCGTCGAAGTCGCCCCCGAAGGGGTCGTGCCTGCTCATCGGACACCGTCCAGCGCCTGGCGCAGCACCGAGCGCGCTTGGAACAGATCGCTCTTCACGGTGCCTGCCGGCCTATTGGTCAGGCGGGCCACATCGCTCAGAGGAAGACCCGCGTAGTAGTACAGGAGCACGGTCACGCGCAGCCGCTCCGGGAGTGACTCCACCAGGGTGCGCAGATCCGTCCGGTACGCGCCGTCGCTCGAGGCCAGCTTCTCGCTCATCTTCGTCAGCCGAAACGCCTCGCGCTCGCGCTTGGTCTTGCGCCAGTGGTCGCGCACCAGATTCGCCGCGATCACGTACAGATACCCCACCGGATCGTCCACCTTGCGCAGCTTGCCCAGCAGCCGGGTGAACGCCTCCATCGCGACCTCGTGCGCCGTGTCGTCATCGTCCAGCAGCTTGCGGCACCAGCCGGCCAGCCGCCCGTAATGCGCGGCGAAAAGCTCCGCGGCCAGCGCGTCGCTGTCCAAGCGCCGCGATTCCGTCACTGGTTCGGGCACGTCCCGCTCCGTCAGCGCCTGCTCGTCCAGGACCGGCCAGTTGTCAGCCGTGTCGCTCATCGCGCCCCCGACCGACAATACGGTCATCGGACGGCTCCTGCCGCCCGCGTGGCCGCGCACGCGCGTGTACTCGACCGACCCATATTCGTCCGTCCTGGAGGAATGATGCCCGACCGCGGGCTTTTCTTCCTCTCTCCGGACGTCTCGCCCAAATCCTGGTTGTCACGATTCGGCAACGTTCATCGCGCGTGCCATGCTCATAGGGGCTGCCACGTTCATCTCGCCTGCCACGTTCATCTCGGCGCCGGGAGCGCGAGCGCCCGGCGCAGGAAGTCGACTTGGAGCAGCAGCAGGTTCTCGGCGACCACGTCCTGCGGGGTCATGTGCGTCACGCCGCTCAGCGGCAGCACCTCGTGGGGCCGTCCTGCGGCGAGGAGCGCCGAGGAGAGCCGCAGCGTGTGCGCGGCGACCACGTTGTCGTCGGCGAGCCCGTGGATGATCATCATCGGCCGGCGCGGTTCGGCCCACGCCCACGCCCCGGGTCCCGCCTCCGGGAACAGCGAGTTCGCGTTGTACACCTCGGGCACGTCGCTCGGATGGCCCAGATATCGCTCTGTGTAGCCGGTGTCGTAGAGGCGCCAGTCGGTCACCGGCGCGCCGACCACCGCGGCGTGGAACACATCCGGCCGCTTCAGGACGGCCAGCGCGGAGAGGTACCCGCCATAGGACCATCCGCGGATCGCGACCCGGCCGAGGTCGAGGTCCGGGAACTGCTCGGCGGCCGCGGAGAGCGCGTCGATCTGGTCCTCCAGCGTGGCCCCGGCGAAGTCGTGCCGCACGGCCCGGTCCCAGATCGGCCCGCGGCCCGGAGTCCCGCGCCCGTCCGCGATGAGTACGGCGAAGCCCTGGTCGGCGAGCCACTGCGCGGACAGGTACGCGTTGTGCGAGCCGACGACCATCTGGCCGTGCGGCCCTCCGTACGGGTCGAGCAGGACCGGCAGCTTCGCGGAGCCGGGAACATAGCCGGTCGGCAGCAGTAGGGCAGCCCGCAGTGCCTTATCACCCAGGACCAGTTCGCGCGGACGCGCCGTGATCACCGGCGTCTCGGAGACGGAGGCGATCTCGCCGATCTGCTTCAGTCCGTCCAGCGCCACGATCGTCGCGCGGCGGTTCGGCTGATCGATCACCGCGGCGACGATGACGGCGAGCCTGCCCGCCAGGACGGTCGCGTTGACCCCGTCGACCGTGCTGACGGTCTCCACCTCTGCCGGCTCGGTGCCAGATTGTCCGGCGTCAGATTGTCCGGCGCCGGATTGCCCAGTGAGGGAGACCCGCACGGTGTGGATCCTGGTCGGGTCCTCAAAGGAGGCGGACACGTACGCGTATTCGGCATCGAGGCCGAGCAGCGCGCGTACCTGGAGGCCGTCCGGGGTGACCGCCCGATCGTCGATCAGCAGCCGGTAGGCGCCGTCCCGCGCCGCGATCCTGGCCAGTGTGCCCGAGGGCGACCACACCGGGGCGCCGGGGAGGAACTCGTACCAGGCGTCGTCCGTCTCCTCGGCCAGCACGCGTGTCGAGCCGTCCGGCTGCACCGCGAGCAC
>NZ_DASZGI010000016.1:0-5687 GCF_035938995.1 Actinocrinis sp. | reverse complement strand
GACGACAGGTCGTAGTGCAGCGGGGCGCTGATACCGCCCGCCTTGAGCGTGGTGCTGACCTCCTCGGCGTGTGCGTCGGCACCAAGCACGGCCCACGTCCGGCCCGTGGTGGGTGCGGCGGCTAAGCCCGCGTCCGCCCAGTGGAAGTCGAACAGGCCGTCGCTCCCGGATTCGGGCTCAAGCGGTCCACTGACCTTCGGCGCACGGCGCAGCATCAACTCGCGGATCGCGCCGACGCGCTGGCCGGTCGCGTCGAAGAGGGTGAGAGAGAAGCTGTTTTCAGGAGCGCCGATTTCAAGAGCGCCGCTTTCGAGAACGCTGCTCAGCCGCACCCGCAGTGCGCGCGCACCCGTGACCGAGACATCCACGCCGGACCAGGAGAAGGGCAACAGCAGACCCGAGCCATCGTCGTGCGCCGCGCCGTCGACCAGCAGCGCGTGCAGTGCCGCGTCGAGAAGCGCGGGGTGCAGGATGAACGCATCCGCTTCACTCGCGGCCGGTTCCGGGAGGCGCACCTCGGCGTAGAGCTCCGTGGGCATGCGCCAGGCGGCTGTCAGACCCTGGAATACGGGTCCGTAGTCGTAGCCCTCCTCGGCAAGCCGCTCGTAGGCGTTGTCCAGGTTGAGCGGGACGGCGTCGACCGGCGGCCAGACTGCCAGCGGTTCGCCGTCGTGGGGTGCGACGCCCGACGGGTCTTCCGACGCGAGCGCGCCGGTCGCGTGTCTGATCCACTCGGCCTGCTGGTCGCCTGCGGCACGGGAGTGCACGGACACCTGGCGCCGCCCTGAGTCATCGGACCCTGAGACGGAGAGCTGAAGCTCTACGCCGCCCTGCTCAGGCAGGATCAGCGGCGCCTCGAGGACGAGGTCGTCGATCCGCGCGGCTCCGACTCCCGCGGCGGCCTCGAGCACGAGATCGACGAAGGCGGTGCCCGGAAGCAGCACCGAGCCGTTCACGGCGTGGTCCGCAAGCCAGGGGATCGACGCGCGAGAGAGCCGCCCGGCGAGCAGGAGCCCGCCGTCGTGGGCCACGGGCACCGCGCCGTCCAGCAGCGGATGGCGCGGCGTGTCGGCGATCCGCGCGCCTTCGCCGCTCTCGAGCCAGAAGCGCCGCCGGTCGAACGCGTAGGTCGGCAGATCCACCGGCCGCGACGCCGGTCCGACGAGCGTGGGCCACGCGACAGGCGCGCCGTGGACGAAGGCCTGCGCCGCCGCGGCGGCGAACTGCCGCGGACCGCCCGAGCCGCGCCGCAGCGAGCCGACGGCGGCGCCCTCAAACCCTGCGTCCGCAAGCACGTCGGCGATGTCGCCGACCAGGATCGGATGCGGGCTCACCTCGACGAACAGCGGCCGGTCGTACTCGCCGAATGCGCGAACCGCGGCGTCGAAACGCACCTGTCCGGCCAGGCTCTCGTACCAGTGCGACGCGGTCAACTGCTCGCCCGGGATGAAGCCGCCCGCGAAGGAGGAGCAGAACGGCGTCTCGGTCGCGGCGGGTTCCACGTCCCCGATGCGGGCCATGAGCTCGTCGCGGATGCGCGCGATGAGCGGGGTGTGCGCGGCGTAGTCGAGGGCGGCGCGGCGCAGTTGCACCGTCGCGCCCCATGCCTTTTCGAACTCCTCGACGGCGTCCGGGTCGCCGCCGATCACGGTGCTGTTCGGTCCGTTGTGCAGGGCTACCCACAGCCGTCCGGCCCACGGCTCGATCAGCTCACGGACACGCTCGGCCGGGAGCACCGCGGAGAGCATGGCGCCGGTGCCGTCGATCGACCCGATCACCTGGCTGCGCGCGGCGACCAGCTTTGCCGCGTCGTCGAGGCCGAGCGCTCCGGCCAGCAGCGCCGCGGGGATCTCGCCCTGGGAGTGGCCGACCAGCGCGGCCGGCTCGACGCCGACGGAGCGCCACAGCGCGGCCAGCGAGACGGCCACCGCGAACAGCACCGGCTGGATCACGTCGGAGCCGCGCAGTTCCGGCGCGCCCGCCTCGCCGCGCAGCACGGCGCTCGCGGTCCAGCCGGTGTGCGGGGCCAGCGCCTGGTCGCAGCGGCGCATGCTCGCCGCGAAGACCTCGCTGTGGTCGAGCAGTTCGGCGGCCATGCCGGCCCACTGCGAACCTTGTCCCGGGAAGACGAAGACCGGCTGGGCTACGCCGTGCGCGATGCCGTTGGCCAGGGCGGCGTGCGGTCGTCCGGCGGCGAGTTCGGCCAGCGCGGCGCACAGTTCGTCGCGGTTCGCCGCGACGACGACGGCACGGTGGGCGAAGGACGGCCGGCGCGCGAGCCAGGGACCTGACGCGGCCAGGTCGTCCTCGGACGCCGTCAGCGCGAATTCGCGCAGCCGGTCGGCGTATGCGCGCAGGGACTTGTCGCTGCGGGCTGAGATGACCCAGATGTACGGCTCGTCGGCCTTCGGCGCGGACGGTGCGGATTCCAGGTCGCCCGTGGCGGGTGCGGCTTCGAGGACGAGGTGCGCGTTGGTTCCGCTGATGCCGAAGCTGGACACCGCTGCGCGATACGGACGCTGCGTCTCAGGCCAAGGCTGCGCCTCCGTGAGCAAACGCACCCGGCCGTTCTCCCAGTCCGCCTTCGGCGTCGGCTGGTCGTCGATGTGCAGCGTGCGTGGCAGCGTGCGGTGCCGCATCGCCATCACCATCTTGATGACTCCGGCGACTCCGGCCGCTGCCTGAGTGTGGCCGATGTTCGACTTCACCGAGCCGAGCCACACCGGCCGGTCGGCCGGATCGCCGCCGCCGTAGGTCGCGATTAGGGCGTTGGCCTCGATCGGGTCGCCCAGCTCGGTGCCGGTGCCGTGCGCCTCGATCGCGTCGACGTCCTGCGGGCCGAGCCCGGCGTCGGCGAGAGCGCGGCGGATCACCTGCTCCTGCGCCTGCCCGTTGGGCGCGGTCAGGCCGTTGCTCGCGCCGTCGGAGTTGACCGCGGAGCCTCGGACGACGGCGAGCACCCGGTGCCCGTTCGCCTTGGCGTCGGAGAGCCGCTCCAGCAGGAGCATGCCGACGCCCTCGCCCCAGCCCGCGCCGTCCGCGTTGTCGGAGAACGGTTTGGAGCGGCCGTCCGGAGCCAGCCCGCCCTGCTTGGACATCTCGGTGATCACCCTCGGCTGGCACATCACGGTCGCGCCGCCCGCGAGCGCGAGCGAAGACTCGCCGCGACGCAGCGATTCGGCCGCCGAGTGCAGCGCGACCAGCGACGAGGAGCAGGCCGTGTCAAGGGTGATCGCCGGTCCCTGCAAGCCGAGCGTGAAGGCGATCCGGCCGGACGCGACGCTACCCAGCTCTCCGGTCAGCAGGTACCCCTCGGCGTCGCTCGGCGGGGTCCGCAACGGCAGGCTGTAGTCCTGGTAGATCACCCCGGCGAACACGCCGGTGCGGCTGCCGACCAGGGTGGCTGGGTCGATACCGGCCCGCTCGAAGGATTCCCACGCGCATTCCAGCAGCAGCCGCTGCTGCGGGTTGATCGCGGTCGCCTCGCGGGGCGTGATCCCGAAGAACGCGGCGTCGAAATCGGCGGCGTCGTGCAGGAATCCGCCCTCGCGCACGTAGGTCGTGCCGGGGTGGTCCGGATCGGGGTGGTAGAGGCGATCGGTGTCCCAGCCGCGGTCGACCGGGAAGGGCCCGATCGCGTCGCCGTCGGCCGCCACCAGGTCCCAGAGGTCCTGCGGCGAGCGCACCCCACCGGGGAACCGACAGGCCATCCCGATGATCGCGATCGGTTCGGTGAACTGCGCCCTGAGTCGCTCGTTCTCCTTCAGCGACGCGCGCAGCGCCTGGACCAGCTCGTCGACCGACGTGTTCAATGTTCCCCCAACAGTTTTCGTGGCAGCGGGTCAGTCGAGATCGTTGGAGCGCTTGCCGCGCAACGCCAGCCGGACGAGTTCGGCGCCGTCCATGTCGTCGAACGAGCGCTCACCGCGCGCGGCCGGCACGGCAGCCTCGTGGCCGGCCGGGTCGGGCTCGGCCGGGTCCAGCTCGGCGCGCAGGTAATCGGCCAGTTCACGCGGGGACGGATAGTCGTAGACCAGGGTGGTCGGCAGCCGGAGTCCGGTCGCGGCGGACAGCCGGTTGCGCAGTTCGACACTGGTCATCGACTCGAATCCCAGCGCCTTGAAGGAAAGGTCGACCGCGATCCGGCTGGACGAGTCAAGGCCGAGCACGGCGGCGATCTCGCCGGAGAGCAACTCCCGCACGTCGGCAGTGGCCGCGACCGGGGCACTGCTCGCGGCCGGCGGCGCGGGCGCGTCGTCGATCGCGGGCAGGCCGGGTGCGGTGAGCCAGTAACGGCTGCGCTGGAAGGGATACGTCGGCAACGCGATCCGGCGCGCCGGGGTGAAGCAGCCTGCCCAGTCGACCGGAACACCGTGCACGTGCGCCTGCGCGACCGAGGTCAGCATGCGATCGAGGCCGCCGTCGTCGCGCCGCAGGGTGCCGACCACCGCGGCACTCGCGTCCTGCGCCTCGAACGTCGTTTCCAGCCCGAACGCGAGGACCGGATGCGGACTGATCTCGATGAACACGTGATGGCCCTCGGCCAGCAGGCTGCGCGAGGCCGCCTCGAACTCGACGGTCCGACGCAGGTTGCGCCACCAGTACTCGGCGTCGAGCTGTTCGTGGGCGATGAGTCCGCCGGTCACCGTCGAGATCATCGGCACGTCGCCGGATCGCGGCCGCACACCGACCAACGCGTCCAGCAGCTCGTCCCTGATCGGTTCGACCTGGCTGCTGTGCGAGGCGTAGTCCGCGTTGACGGTGCGGGCCCGGATGTCCTCGGCCTCGCACTCGGCCTGCAACTCGGCGATCGCGTCCGGTTCGCCGGACACCACCACCGAGCCGGGCCCGTTCACCGCGGCGACCGACAACCGGCTGCCCCAGCGCGCCATCCGCGTGCGCGCCTGCTCGGCGCCCAGTCCCAGCGACAACATGGCTCCGCTGCCGGACAGTGGCACCACCAGCTGGCTGCGTCGGGCGACCACCCGCGCGCCGTCGTCCAGCGACAACGCGCCTGCCACGCACGCCGCCGCGATCTCGCCCTGTGAATGGCCCACCACCGCGGCAGGCTCGACGCCGAAATCGCGCCACACCTGCGCCAGCGACACCATCACCGCCCACAGCACCGGCTGCACCACGTCGACCCGGTCGAGCCCGGGTGCGCCCGGCGCGCCGGCCAGCACGTCCTCCAGCGACCACGGCACGTACGGCGCGAGCGCCTCGCCGCATTCGGTCAGGGATTTGGCGAACGCGGGCGAGGACCGCGTCAGTTCCGCCGCCATGGCGGGCCATTGCCCGCCCTGCCCGGGAAACACGAAGACCGGTTTGGCATCCGCCCAGGCCGTCCCGCCCACCACCCGCGGCGACGATTCCCCACGGGACAGCGAGATCAGGCCGGACACCAGTTCGGCCCGCCCACGACCCAGCACCACGGCCCGGTGCTCGAACCGCGATCGGGTCACGGCCAGCGAGAACCCGACGTTCTCCGGCAGCTCCGTCTCCGCGACCGCGACCAGTCCGGCTGCCTGCGCCCGCAATCCGGTTTCGTCGCGCGCGGACACCACGAAGGGCAGCACGCCGGCCACATCGGCACCGTCCGACTCCGACACCGCTTCGGTGGCTTCTTCGATGATCACGTGCGCGTTCGTGCCGGCCACCCCGAACGAGGACACTCCGGCGCGGCGCGG
>NZ_DASZGI010000015.1:0-28484 GCF_035938995.1 Actinocrinis sp. | reverse complement strand
GGGAAGAGCTGGTAGAGGTGGGTCGAAACCGTACGCGGAGACAGGAAGAGCTTCTCCCCGATCTGCTTGTTGGTCAGGCCCGCGGCCGCCAGACTCGCGATCTCCCACTGCTGCGGTGTCAGCGCGCTGCCCTCGGGATGGGCAGCCTGGGCCCGCATCTGGCCGCCGCAGGCGCGCAGTTCCTTGTTGGCCCGCTCGGCCCAGGGGACGGCGCCGAGCCAGCCGAAGATCTCCGCGGCGGCGTTGAGGTAGTGGCGGGCCTGAGCCGGAGCCCTGCCGCGCCGCAGCCGCTCGCCGTAGTACAGCTGGATCCTCGCCAGGTCGAAGGGCCAACGCTCAGCCTCTTCGATGGCGAGAGCCTGGCCGAATCTGTCCGCGGCCTCGTCGTCGTCTTCGGCCGCCAATCCGGCCGAAGCGAGAATGACCATGTTCAGCCGCGGCGAGACAGCATGCAGACCTGCGTCCCTGGCCGCTTTGACGTGGTCGAGAGCCTTGTCGCGCCGACCCGTCCGAGCCGCGGCCTCCACCGTGTCCAGCATCGCCCACAGCGCGTGACCGGCGAAGGGTGCGAACGATCCGGCCGGCGAGATCGTGCACGCGTGGTGGTATGCCGCTTCGAAATCGTTCTGCGACAGGGCGACCAGTGTCCTGGCATGGGCGGCGTAGCAGCGGACGGCGCGGCCGCGGCGGGACGCTGCCCACTGGTCCATCTCGTCGGCGAACCTGCACGCGGTGGTGAAGTCGGCACAGACTGCTGACACGCAGGCGAGGATGAACTTCCCCGTCCACGCGCGCAGCGGATAGTTGAGCTGGTCGCACAAGCTCAGCCCGTTGCCGACCACGTGGCGCAGCTCCGACCACTGGCCGGTGAACCAGGCGTGACTCCCCCACAGAAACGAGGCCTGGATGGCTGTGAAGTTGTTCTCCCCGGTGCGTCCGCCGCGGGCCGTATGCCGCAACGGCTCCTCCATGGCGCCGATGCGGTCCGCGTAAGCGGCAGCCGTGGCGATCCGCACGATCCGGATCGGGTCCGATGTGCCGGGGAGCGCCGCGATGACGCTGTCGAGCAGGGCCCAATCGGACGGGCACGCGCGGGCCGGATCGGCGAAGGTCGTCCGCAACAAATGCAGCGTGTCCGGGACCGAGGTGCACCTCGACATCACCTCGTCGTAGTCCGCCCACAGCTCGCGTCTGCCGCCGTGGAGGCACACCATCAGCAGCGCGGACAGCGCCTCGAGCACGGTGGCGTCGGCCGGGTCGTAGGGCTCGGGCAGGAGCGCGATCGCGCCGGACAGCAGGCGATGGGCGGTGTCGATGTCTCCATAGCTGTTGAGCAGGTACACCGACGCGGCCACCGCCGACGCCAGGGAGTCGGCGCCCGGCGCGGCCTGCTGTGCGGCATCCAGCAGGCGCGGCACGTCCCGCACGTCGCCGGTCAGGTTCGCGCCGAAGAACGCGGCCCTGGCCAGTCGCCGGGCCCGCTCGCCGGCCGCCGGGCTCAGGTCGGCGGCGCGCACCAGCGCCGCCACGGCGTTCGGCCCGTCACCGCGGCGGGCAATGACGTCGGCGACCTCCTCGAGCAGCATCGCGATCTGTTCATCCGGTTCGACCGCGGCCTGCGCGAGGTGCCACGCCCGCTGCTCGGGGACCCCGATCCACGCCTCCGCGAGCGCGCGGTGCACGCTGCGCCGCTGGTCGCTGGTCGATAGCTCCACCACCGCCGAGCGCATGAGCGAGTGCCGGAATCCCAGCCGCCCGGTCGCGTCGTCGACGTTGACGAGCTGAGCTCGCTCAGCGGGCGCCAAGTGCTTCAGGCTGGACCGCCCGGCCACCGCCCGGCCCACGACCTGTAAGTTGCCGCTGCCCTCCAACGCCGCGACGAGCAGGAGGTGCCGCGTGGCAGCCGGCAGACCGTTGATACGGGAGGCGAACGCCGATTGGAGGCGCCGGCTCAGCGGAAGGCGCTTCGGCAGGGCCTGCGACGCAGTCCGCTGAGAGTCGGTGAGGGCGGCCGGGAGCTCCAGTAGCGCCAACGGGTTGCCCTCGGCATCAGCCATCAGACGTCGACGAACCCGCGGCGCCAGCGCCGGGAAGCGCCGGGTGAGCAGTTCCTCGGCGGCGGCATCGCTGAGCGGGCCCGGTTCATGAAGGGGAAGCCCGCTGTAGTCGAAGAAGCTCTCATCCCCCGGCCTGGCCGCGCACACCATCCCCGCGCCGGGTCCGAGCAGTCGGCGCGCCACGTGCCCCAGAACGACGGCGCTGGCCCGGTCCAGCCACTGCACGTCGTCCAGCACCAGCAGCGTGGGCTTGCCGTGTGACAGGTCCGCGATCAGCGACACGACCGCGTTCGCGACCGCATCGGGTCCGGGTACGGTGCCCCGCTCGAAGCCCAGGGCGGCGGCGAGGACGGGCACGTCCTCCGCTTCCGCGCGACTCTCCGGCGACGAAGCCAGGAGTTGTTGCAGTGCGCCGTAGCTCGCCTGCGCCCGGTACTGCACACCTAGGGTCTGCAGGACCCGTATCCCGGCGGCTTCAGCGTCCCGGGCGGCGGCTGCGAGCAGCGCCGTCTTCCCGACTCCCGGCTCTCCCAGCAGCAGCAACGCCCCACCGACCCGCGGGATGCCGGCCACGAAGACGCCGAGCCGGCCCAGGTCGGCATCCCGGCCGACCAGGGAGTCGTCGGAATCCGCGACCTCCATCGCCATACTCCCAAGTCAAACAGCGGTACAGCGAGGTCACCAGGAAAAACGGGGTGCAAAAGTATGCCCTGCGAAGCCCGGGTCGGCGTGCTGGTCACGCGGTCCGCCGCTCCCTGATCTCCCAGAGACGGCCGCCCCCGCAGTAAGCCGACGGCCGACCAGATTCCCGTTGCGTGACGAATTACGTCATATGACGGGCGCGGCCGCGCCGATCGCGTTCCTACTGTCCTCCCCACGGGGCCCGACCATCAGGTCCGGAACACAGCGTCCGGAACACAGTGGAGGATTGATGAACGACAGCTCACGGCGCGGGAATGTCGTGCTGGTCCACGGAGGATTCGTGGACGGCTCCGGTTGGCAGGGCGTCTACGCCATCTTGAAGGCCGACGGTTACAACGTGGCCATCGTGCAGAATGCCACGTTCTCCCTCGAGGGCGACGTCGCGACGACACACCGGGTGATCGCCGCGATGCCGGGGCCCGTAACGCTGGTGGGCCACTCGTACGGCGGCGCCGTGATCACCGAGGCCGGCAGCCACGAGAAGGTCAAGGCCCTGGCGTACATCGCCGCGTTCGCCCCGGACCAGGGCGAGTCGGTCGGCACCCTGACGTCCAACCCGGCGCCGGGCGCCCCGGTGCCGCCGATCCTGCCGCCGGTCGACGGGTTCCTCTTCCTGGACCGGGAGAAGTTCCCGAGTTCCTTCGCCGACGACCTGCCGCTCGCGCAGGCCGAGTTCATGGCCGACTTCCAGGTGCCGTGGGGCGTGCACGCCCTCAACGGCACGATCTCCCAGCCGGCCTGGCGGTCGAAGCCGGCCTGGTACCTGGTGGCGGCGGACGACCGGATGATCCCGCCGCCGGTGCAGCGGTCGATGGCCGAGCGGATCGGCGCGAAGGTCGTGGAGGTCCCCGGCGCCAGCCATTCCGTCTACCTCTCGCACGCCGCCGCCACCGCCGAGCTGATCAAGCAAGCCGCCCTCGGCTGACGGACCGCCAGACCTACCCACAGGAGCACCTACGAGGTTCCTGGGCAAGCGCTGGAAATACGTCGCCGACTGCACCGCCGCGGCCTGGCACACCGTCCCCTCCTGGGGCATGGTCGCCGGCCGGCCGGGAACGGGGCGTACCCGTTCCCGGCCGAAGCGTCATCGCCCGATGCGCCACTGCTCCAGCAACTCACCCATCTCAGCGACCTGTGCTGGGGCATCGACTGCCGAGAACCGCGCTCGGGCCGCCTGAAGCATCGCCGTGGCCTCATCGAGGCGGCCCCGCCGGCTCAGCAGCCGCGCGAACCGGAACTCGGTCTCGGCCTGCCGATGCGGCAACCCGGCCCGATCGGCGTGGGCCAGAGCGAGCCGGTAGGAGTCCTCGGCCAATTCGTCCTCGCCGGCCGTCTCGTACGCGCCGGCCAGGAGCATGCCGCTCACCAACAGCGAAACGTCGGCGATCAACTGCCGCGCCGCGCCGGCCTGCGGGACGCGCGCCAGCTCGAGGCCCTGCTGAAGTTTCTCAATGGCCTCACGTGGACGCTTCAGCAGCGTGAGATTCGCAGCCTGGGCCTGGAACACCTGGATGTGGCCCTCGTAGTCACCCGCCTGGACGAATAAGCGCTCTGCCTCTTGGGCATAGAGCAGCGACGCGGCGGGGTCTCCGCTGCGCGTCAACGCGTTCGCCGCGTACTGGAACGCCCATGCCTGCTGCCGTATATCTCCGGTTTGCTCGGCGATGCGAGCCGCGTGCAGCGCGGTCTCTGCGGCGAGCTTGTACTCCCCACGCGTCAGCTGCGCCCATGACAGGTAGTTCAGCTGCGTCGCCTGCGCGACGGCGTCGCCCAACCGCTCCGCCGCATCAGCGGCGAGGCCGAACAACTCGTGCCAGTGCACCCATCGGTGCCAGCGGTCTGAGAACCAGTGCAGGGACTCGGCAGCGTCGACGACCTTGCGGTCCCACCCCTGCTCCGCGGCGATGCGCACCGCGCCGAACCAGTTGTCGGCCTCGGTCTGCAACCACTCGACCGCCGCGTCTGGACTCGACAGGTCCACCCGGTGCTGGCAATCCGACGACGGTTTGAAGCCGCATTCGGGCTCGAACCAACAGCCTGCCGCGGCCGTCACGTCCAGCAGCCACTCAGTCATCGTCCTGGTCAGCGCCGCCCGTTCCGACGGCTCCTCCTCGGCCGCCAGGCGATCCCCGGCAAACAGGCGGATCAGATCGTGGAAGCCGTAGCGGAGGCTGTCGGTCTGCGACAGCAGACCCAGCTCGTGCAGCTCGTCCAGCAACTCCTCGGTGTCAGGCATCGAGGATCCGATCAGCACCGAGGCCAAGGGCGGCGCGAAGTCGGGCCCCGGCGCCAGCGCCAGCCGACGGCACAGCCGCCGGGCCGCCGGGCTCAGCTGGTCGTAGGACATGCCGAACGCCGCCGTGATCTGCAGGTCGCCGGCCTGGATCCGCTCGAGCCGCCGTTCGGAGTCGGCCAGCTTGTCGGCGAACTGCCGCGCGGTCCAGCTCGGCCTGGTGGCCAGCCGGTTGCCGACGATACGCAGCGCCAGCGGCAGTCCGCCGCACACCGCGGCCAGCTCCACAAGCCCGTCGCGCCGGGAATCGTCCGCATCGCCGATGATCGAGCTGAGCAGCCCGAGCGCCGCGCCGGATTCCAACACCGGCACCGGCAACCGCTCGACTCCCTCCAAACCGGTCAGCAGCCTGCGACTGGTCACCAGCGCCACCCCCGAACCCGCTCCGGGCAGCAGCGGCCGGACCTGCTCCTCGTCCCGAGCGTTATCCAGGACGACGACGGCGGGCTGCGATTCCAGCAGCGCACGGCACTGCCCCGACCGACCGTCCACGTCGTCGGGGATGTCGCGGTTCCCGACCCCGAGCGCCTTCAGGAGCCGGAACAGCGCCAATCCGGGATCCAGCGGCTCGGCGTCCAAGCCGCGCAGGTCCACGTAGAGCAGGCCGACGCCGCGCTCTTCCGCCAGCCGCCGCCCCGCCTCGACTGCGAGCGTCGTCTTGCCGACGCCGGCCGGGCCGGACAGCACGACGACCAGCGCGGCGGTCCCGGACCCGGCGGCCAGCGTCACGAGCCAGTCCAGTTCGGCCGAACGGCCCGTGAAATCCGGAACCGACCGCGGCGGCACACCCCACCCGGTCGGCGCGGTGACCGGCCGCGGACGCCCGACGCCCGCCAGCCGTTCCAGCGCCTCGCGCTCCGTTTCGTCCAGGCCCAGACCATCGGCCAGCGCCATCACGGTCCGCCGCTGCGGGCCCAGACTGTGCCCGCGCTCCAGCCCGCCGATCGTCCGTGCGCTCACCCCTGAGACGTCCGCCAATCCCTCCAGCGTCATCTGCGCCCGCTGCCGCAGCCGGCGCAGTTCTGCGGCGAACGTCTCCGATTGCCCTCGGCCCTCAGCCATCCGACCTGATCCCCTCCCAGGGGCACCATCGACGGCTTGACCGTACCGGAGGCGGCTCAATCTGCGCAGGCTTCGTCTGGTGAGAGGCGGCAACCCGAAGGGCATCCGGCCCCGCGTAGGACCGGCTGGACGGCGGGTACCGCAACGCTGGCCACCGGCCTGCCCGCCGGGATCAGCACGAATCATTCGACGGCTACCGTGCGTGATCCACGACGGCTTTTCAACCGAATCCGCACCCGGGCGTCTCTTCCCGCGCACTACCCACAGCGAAACGAGGAAGACATGACCGGAATCAGGGCATGCCGAGCCACCCAGTTCCGATCGAGAGCGCTGGCCACGGGGGCCGCGGTGCTCGCACTCACCGTGTCGGCCGGCGCCGTCGCCTACGCGGCGAACGCCGCGACCACCGCGAACGCGACGGCGGCGGCACGCTGATCCTGCGTCCGAACAGCCCGTTGCACGCCACGCTCTTCTACGCCGTTCCGGACAGCCCGCAAGACACCCTGGAGGTCAGCACCCTCACGCTGGCCATGCCGGACAGGACCTCGCAGACCACGGACTTCCTGTTCCCGGGCGTCACCGACATCTACTCCGGCGGCGTCTCCATCACCTCGTGGACCACGGGGATCGGGCTAGGCCAGGGCGAACAGCGCAACTGACCGTCCGCCCGGGCCTCGCGATCAGCCTCTCAGGCTCCATCCCCAGGGACCCGACCGGCCCCGTGCCGGTCGGGTCCCGGCGTCAGGCCGTGGCGCCGAAATGGCCTGCGCGGACGGCGCAAGTCTTGTCAGAATCGCTCTCGTGGCGAGTCCAGCGGCAGCAAGCACGGTCCCGTGGATGTCGGACGCACGCGGGTCGTGGCTGGGCGACGTCCAGCGATGGGTCACCGAGAACGTAGAAGCGCTGGACCTGGGCCCTAAGGCCGACATCGCGTTCTTTCGCGAGCGCACCTGGGGCGCGGTGGCGCGTGTCGAGACGTCGCAGCGGGTGCTGTTCTTCAAGGCTCAGGGCATCCGCGCACGGCTCGAACCCGCCCTGGTCAACGACCTCGCGCGGCACTGGCCGGGCCTCGGCCCCGACGTTCTCGCCGTGGACGCACAGCGTGGGTGGCTGCTCTTGGCGGACCATGGCACGCCGATGTCGGGCTCACTCGGCCCGGCTGCGCAGGTCCGCGTCTTCGAGCAGCTCATCGGGCAGTACGCCCGGGTGCAGCGTGAGTCATCCGCGCTGATCGAGCGCTGGATCGCCGCGGGCGCGCCCGACCGTCGGGTCGCGAACATTCCCAAGCTGCTTGAACGGCTGCTCGTCGGCGATCTGTGGGGTGCCCTGCCGCTCAGACCCGATCAGTACCGCGCGATCGAGGCGATCCTCCCCGACCTGGTCCGGGTCTGCGACCAGCTCGCCGCGACGCCGTTCGCGGCCGCCCTCGATCACTGTGACATGCACGGCGGCAACGTCCTGATCGGGCGCGGCAGCCCACGTCTGATCGACTGGGGCGACGCGTGTATCACGCACCCGTTCTGCTCACTCTTCGTCGCCTACCAGCACGCTGTCGCGATGATGCCGCCGAGCGATCGCCGCGGCACCGCCCTGCGCCTGCGCGACATCTACCTCGACGCCTGGAGCGATCTTGCGTCGGCGACGGAGCTTCGCACGGCATTCGCCTCCGCCACCTGGCTCGGCTACCTCATCCGTGCGCTGAGCTTCGCCTACATGCTCGACCCGTCTCACGCCACGGGAAAAGACGACGTTGCGCGCTTCCTGATCCGGTGGACGGATACGCACCTACTGCTCGGCCGCGCGGACGAGCTCGTCGAAGCCATCGCGGGCCAGACAGAGTAAGCCCAGGGCTGCTCCGTCCGCCGAGGGCTACCACGCGACCCGTCGCGAGCGCGAAGCCAAGTCCTGTCGCCACGCCGTCGCTCAGAGTGGCGAAGCCGGATAGGATCAGCGGCGATACAGAAAGGGTGGCCGCGCGATGTGTCCGAGAGCGGGGGCGAGGACCAGCCAGCACGCGAGGGGGCCTCGGTGGAGGCGGAACAACTACGGGTAGGGCTACTCGGGCCCCTGGAGGTCTGGCTCGGCGGCACCCCCGTGCCGGTGTACGGGGACCGGGCCCGCGTCGTGCTGGCGACACTGGCGCTGTCCCATGGCCAGGCGATGGCCGTACCGGCGATCGCACAACGCGTCTGGAACGACCAGCAGCCCGCCTCGGTGCACGGGAGCATAGCCAGCCACGTGACACGGCTACGGAGCGTGCTCGGGAAATCAGCGATCCGCACGACGGACACCGGCTATCTGCTCGACATCGCCGCAGATCAGGTCGATGTGCTGCGATTCCGGCGGCTGATCGCGCAGTCCACCCGGGAGCAGGATCCGCAGGCGGCGCGCGCGTTGCTCGCGACGGCGCTGGACCTGTGGCGCGGCGAGCCGCTCGAGGCGGTGGACTCGGAGTTCCTGCAACGTGACGCGGTGCCCGCCTTGGCTGAGGAGCGGCTGCAAGCTCTTGAGCGGCGCATCGAGCTGGACTTGGCCGCCGCGGCACATGCGGACCTGCTCGGCGAGTTGATGGCGCTGACCGCGCGTCACCCGCTGCGCGAACCGTTGTGGCGCCAGTTGATCACGGCGCTGGACGCCTGCGGACGCCATGCCGACGCGCTGGATGCCTATGGGAGGCTGCGCGCGGGCCTGCGCGAAGAGCTCGGCGTTGAGCCGACGGCTGACCTGCAGGAACTGTTTCAACGGCTGCTTGAGGGACGGGCCACGCTCGAATCCGCGGCTGCCACGCCGACCTCCGCGTCCCGCGGCGTCATCGGCGCTGTCCACGAGTCGGCGACCGTGCCGCAAGAGCTGCCCGGCGATGTGCTGGACTTCTCCGGGCGCGTCCTGGAGTTGCACGACCTGCTCGCCGTCGCGTCCGCGTCGGGTTCACCCCCTTCGACGGCCGTGATCGCGGCGATCGACGGCATGCCCGGCGCCGGCAAGACGGCGCTGGCGATCCACGCGGCGCACCGGCTGGCCGCGGACTTCCCCGACGGTCAGCTCTTCATCGACCTGCGCGACGAGCTGTCGGGACCGCAGGGAACTGATCCGCTCGTGGCGCTCGACGTGCTGCTGCGCGCGCTGGGCGTGCCGGGTGAGCGCATCCCCGAGACGCTCACCGCCCGTTCGGCGCTGTGGCGCTCGCGGCTTGCTGGGCGCCGGGTGCTGGTCATCCTCGACAACGCCGTCTCGACCGCGCAGGTAAGGCCGCTGCTTCCCGGGTCTGCGGGGTGCCTGGCGATCGTCACGAGCAGGCGGCGGCTGGCGGAGCTCGACGGCGCGATGCACCTCGCCCTCGACACCCTGCCGCCGGACGACGCGCGGGCGCTGTTCACGCGGATCGTGGGAACGCACCGTGCTGAGGCGGAGCCGCAGGCCGCAGCCGAGGTGGTGGGCCGCTGCGGCTATCTGCCCTTGGCGATCAGGATCGCCGGCGCCCGCTTGACCGCACGACCTGCCTGGAGTGTGGCGGATCTCGCCGCGCGGCTGGAGCAGGGGCGTCGCCGTCTGGCCGAGCTCGGCCGTGGTGATCGCAGTGTCGAGACCGCGTTCGGCCTTTCCTACGAGCAACTGCCCGTCGGCCACCGGCGCGTCTTCCGCCTGCTCGGCCTGCACAGGGGCCCCGACTTCGATACGTACCTCGCAGCGGCGGGTACCGGACTCGACCCAGCAGACGCCGAAGCAGCGCTCGAAGACCTGCTCGACGTCAACCTGCTGCGTCAGCGTGCGCCGGAACGCTACGAATTCCACGACCTGCTGCGCTCCTACGCAGCCGAACGCGCACATGCCGAGGAGAGCGAGAACAGTCGGGAGGAGGCGCTGCGGCGCATGTGCGACTTCTATGCGCACGCGTCCTACACCGCCGACCGCGTGCTGCATCCGCACCGGCCGGATCTCAAGCCTGACTCGCCCACGGACGGACTTCACATCCGCGCGTTCGCCGACATCCCGGCGGCGATGGCGTGGTTCGAGGCCGAACACACCAACCTGCTGGCCGCCCAGCGTGCCGCGGCCGAGCACGGCTGGCACGCCGTCGTCGGACAGCTGGCCTGGACGCTGAGCGTCTTTCACGCCCGGCAGGGACGCCGCCGCGACGCGCTCGCCGTGTGGCGCGCCGCGCTGGAGGCCGCCGACCGCCAGCCTGATCCCGTCCCCCACATCCGTGCCCTGCGATTGCTCGGGCGCGCATACGGCGACCTCGGCCATCACCAGGAGGCGCTCGACCACCTGCACCAAGCGCTGACCATGGCCGAGGGACACGGCGATCTCACCGAACAAGCCCACACTCACCGCACGCTCGCGTGGGTCTGGGAGCGGAAGGGCGACGACCGGCCGGCCCTACGCCATGCGCACCGCGCCTTCGAGCTCTACCGCAGCGTCGGCGAGTCGACCGGCGAGGCCGACACCCTGAGCATGGTGGGTTGGCACGCCGCTCGTCTCGGGGACTACGACAGCGCCCGCGAGCACTGCGAGGCCGCCCTGGCGCTTCACCGACAGCGCGGCAATCCGACCGGCGAGTCGGACACCCTCGCCAGCCTCGGTTACATCGCGCATCACACCGCGCACCATGAACAGGCCATCGAGCTGTACCAGCAGGCCCTGGCCCTGCTGCGCGCCATCGGCAACAGCAACCAGGCCGCGACCACGCTCGACTACCTCGGCCAGGCTCATGCCGCCCACGGTGATCGCAAGCGTGCCCGCGCGGTATGGCGCGAGGCGTTGGAGCTTTACCAGAGCCAAGGGCGCGTCGAGAACGCCGAGCAGGTCCGCCAACTGCTCCGCGCGCTCGAGACAACCGGCGGCGAGGACGACCCTGACAGTCGCTTGGCAGCGGCGTGGAAACCCCTCCTGCTGTAGTTGTGCCCTGATGAGCCTGACATCGGGTCTCCCGGCCTGGTCGACGAATACCGGCTCGTGCACGAGCCGGTGGCGCTCGGCGACGGCTCGGTGTTCCGGATCTACCGTCCCGCCACGGCCTAAGCGCATCCGCGACCGCGACCGCACGAGGCGACACGCCGCCGGGAAGCCCTGCCGACAAAATGCGGGTACGACGCATGACATCCCGACGGCAGAGCCATGACAGCGTCGAATGCTCAAATGCCAGCGGTGCTCACGGGAACCGCTGAGCAGCTGGAACACCCACGGGAGGACCCATGCGCAAGATCATCGCAAGCCTGTTCGTGTCGCTCGACGGCGTGGCCGAGGCACCAGACACCTGGCACTTCCCCTACTTCAACGACGAGATGGGCGCGGCCATCAGCGCGGGTATGGCCGGCAGCGACGCGATGCTGCTCGGCCGGGTCCAGTACCAGGAGTTCGCCGCCTACTGGCCCTCCAGCAAGGACGACTTCGCCGACTTCATGAACAACCAGAAGAAGTACGTCGTCTCCACCACGCTGACCTTGGCGACGTGGAACAACACCGAGATCATCAGCGGCGACGTGCCGGCCCGCCTCGAAGCGCTCAAGGCCTCCGAAGGCCAGGACCTCGGCGTGATCGGCAGCCTCACCCTCGTCGGCTCGCTGCTCGAGTACGGCCTCCTCGACCGACTCCAGCTGTTCGTCCACCCCATCGTGCTCGGCAAGGGCGTCCGCTGGTTCGACGGCCTCGACACCGTCAAGCTTCGCCTGGCCTCGGCCGAGGTCTTCACCACCGGAGTGATCAATCAGATCTACACCCCGGCGTCGTGACGATCCGTCAATCGCCGGACTAAGAGATCTCCGCAGAACCGAGCGGCTTCCAGGCGCATACGGCGACGGCGAGCATGACCACGGTGGTGGCCCAGAACGGCGTAGTCAGTCGCAGACTTTGGGCGACGAGACCGCCGACGATCGCAGCCGTAGTCAGCCGCGCAGCTCGGGGAACTGCTCGTCCCGCCACTCGCTGAGCTCGACCTCACCCTTCGCGGCCCGTTCCTCGCGCCCGCGAAGGTCGACCCGGCGGATCTTGCCGGAGATCGTCTTGGGCAGCTCGGAGAACTCGACCCTGCGCACGCGCTGGTATGGGGCGAGGTTCTCGCGGGCGTGCCGAAGGATCTCGTACGCGGTCCGTCTGGACGGCTCGTAGCCGGCGGCGAGCGCGATGTAAGCCTTGGGCACCGCGAGGCGCAACTCGTCCGGCGCGGGGACGACGGCCGCCTCGGCGACGGCGGGGTGTTCGATGAGTACGCTCTCGAGCTCGAAGGGGGAGATCTTGTAGTCGGACGCCTTGAACACGTCGTCCGTGCGTCCGATATAGAAGATGTATCCGTCGGCGTCCCGGGAGGCGACGTCGCCGGTGTGGTAGTAGCCCCCGGCCATGGCCTCGGCGTTGCGCTCGGAGTCGCCCCGGTAGCCGGTCATCAGGCTCATCGGCCGCCGGGCCAGGTCGACGCAGAGCTCGCCCTCCTGCGCCGGCTGCCCCGTGAGCGGGTCCACGAGGACGATCGGGACCCCGGGCAGCGGCAGCCCCATCGACCCGGGCTTGACCGGCATGCCGGGGACGTTGCCGACGGCGAGCGGCAGTTCCGTCTGCCCGTAACCGTCGCGGATCGTCAGCCCCCACGCCTCACATACCTGGTCCATCACCTCGGGATTCAGGGGCTCCCCCGCCGACATCAGCTCCCGCAGCTGTCCCGGCCCGCCCGACAGATCGGTCTTGATCAGCATGCGCCAGACCGTCGGCGGCGCGCAGAACGTGTTGACCCCGACCCGGCGGATCTGGCCGAGCAGCGCGGCCGCATCGAACCGGGCGTAGTTGTAGATGAAGATCGTCGCCTCGGCGATCCATGGCGCGAAGAAGCAGCTCCACGCGTGCTTGGCCCATCCGGGTGACGAGATGTTCAGGTGTACGTCGCCGGGTTTGGCGGCCACCCAGAACGCGGTCGCGAGGTGCCCTACCGGATAGGACACCTGCGTGTGCTCGACCAGCTTGGGCCGACTCGTGGTGCCCGAGGTGAAGTAGAGCAGTTGCGGGTCCGATGGAGCTGTGCCGGGGTGCTCGGCCGGAGGCACGTCGAGCTGGTACGCATCGCGGTAGGAGACCCAGCCCTTCAGGGTCTCGCCGACCACGAATCGGCCGTATTCGCCGTCCACCGCGTCGAACTTGCCGACGTCCGCGGTATTGACGAGCACGTGCCGAACACCGCCGCGCGCGATGCGGTCGGCCAGGTCGGCGGGGCCGAGCGCGGTGGTCGCCGGGAGGATGACGGCGCCGAGCTTCATGACCGCCAGCATGGACTCCCAGAGTTCGACCTGGTTGTTGAGCATCAGCAGCACCCGGTCGCCGCGGGCCACGCCGTGTGCCGCCAGGTGCGCGGCGACCCGGTCCGAGCGGCGGGCGAGTTCGTCGAACGAGTAGCGGGCCTCGGAGCCATCCTCCTCGACGATCCACAGCGCCGTGCGCTCCACACCGCGGGCGATCGCGTCGAACCAGTCGACGGCCCAGTTGAAGCGCTCTCCGAAGTCAGGCCAGGCGAACTGGGAGACCGCCGTCCGGTAGTCGCGGGAAGAGGCCTGCAGGAAATCTCGCGCGGCGCGGTACCGCTCGGTCGTCGACTCCATGTTCGTCAGTCCTCCGCGGGTCGCTGGGCGTGCGCTCGATACTCCCGTTGTAACTGGAAAGTATCGCCCGGCGGCGGAACGGTGGACCCCACCGCCGGGCTGTCGAGCACAACCTGAGCGATTGTCGTGCCGTCGCGCGAGTTCCTCTATGAGCCGCTCGCCTTCGCCGCGCTGCTGCTGATCGCCGCCCTGTGGGTTCGCCAGCGCACGCAAGCGTTATCAGGGGCCACCGACGAGCAAGCTGACCGAGCAGGAGCGCGCCGACCTCGACGACGATCTCGGCCAGCTGTGACCGCAGCACGACGCGGCCCCACCAGGCGTGCCATAGATCGGACGAATTGATCTGCGAGTGCGCGCCGCGCGCCCGACGGCATCCGGCCCTCACAGCCCCGACCAGCCATGAATAGGCAGAAAGCACAGTACAGGAAGCAGCTCGCGGTCACAGTAGTGATCGGTGATGCGTAAAAGTCACACGACACTCCCACAAAGGTCGGCTCTTTACGCTTGACAGAGCGCCAAAGCGGTGGAACCTTCTGTTCACAGCACGGCTCTGACAACGATGTCAGACCCTCTGGTCGGATCCAGTGCCCAACGCCGGCGGCAATCCGCTTGCGCGAGTTGGGCTCTCTGTCGTGCGGGGACCGGAGGTGCCGCGGCGGCCTGCCCACGCCGCCGCTCCACACCTGAGGAGCATTCTCATGCGCCGAATACGCGAAAGAACAGGAAGAGACCGCGCCCAGTTCTCAGTCGTCATCTCGCACCTCACCGCACACGTGAGCGCCGTACGTCCGACCCGTTCGCACCGGCCGACCCGCACCGTATGGGTACGGGCCCTGACCATCGCCGGTCTGCTGACCGCCTCGCTGTTCGCGGCCGGCGGGGCCGCGCACGCCGACTACACCGCCTCCAACCTGCCGGACTGGGCGATCGGCCCGTTCACCCGGCAGCCGCAGCCCAACCCGAACCCGGTGCTGACCCCGGAGGCCGGCGCCTGGGACTCCCAGCACGTGCTCAACCCCGGCGTGGTCTACCGCAACGGCCAGTTCGACATGCTCTACCGCGCCGACGGTGGCGGCCCGGACGCGATCGGGCTCGCCACCAGCACCGACGGGCTGAACTTCACACACAACCCCAACAACCCCGTGCTCACCGGCAACGTGCTGCCCGAGGAATCCGGCGGCGTGTTCGACCCGCGGCTCTACGAGATGAACGGCACCTACTACGCCTTCATCGAGGGCTACAACTGGTCCGTCAGCCCACCGCAGACCATCATGGAGACCACCTCCACCGACCTGGTCCACTGGACCACCGCGGTACCGATCGTGCACACCAACTACGACCCCGCGGTCGTGACCGACGGCAACGACACCCCCGTGCTGATGAACACCCAGTACGGTCCGCGGTACGTGATGTACTACGGCGACGCCGACCCCGCCAAGGGCCGCTTCGTCGCCTACTCCACCGACATGAAGACCTGGACCAACAACACCGCGTTCGACATGCACTTCCCCGCTGACTACAGCCCGTGGGAGATCTGCATAACGGTCACCAACTACCAGACCGTCCAGAACGGCCCGGTCAACAACAATGTCCTGATGTTCGTGGCCGGCACGCTGATGGCCCACGGCCGCTGGTACTACGCCATCAGCGAGGTCGAGTTCTCCAGCAGCAACCTGACCCAGCAACTCGGCCAGCTCACCGACACGGCCTTGAGCCCCGCCATGCCGTACGAGATCAACGGCCGTACCCCGAACACCGAGTTCATGAACTCGATCCTGTTCCACAACGGCCAGTGGTACATGTACTACGGCGCCGCCGACACGGTGATCGCCCTGGCGACCGCGCCGCTGCGCTCCGGCAGCCAGGCGCCGTTCAGCTCCACCAGCTTCGAGACCGGCCAGCGTCTGCCGGACTGGGTCGACGAAGTGGACAACGGCGGCGGCCAGAGCGGCGGGATCAGCAACGTCGACGGCTACCCAGGCTACGGCCTCACCGGTCCGGAGACCGGGACGCGCATGGAAACCACCCACTCCGGAAGCACGGCGCTGATGTACTCCGGCAATGCTCTGGGCGGTGCCACCGACTACGCCTACACGCAGGTCTTCGACACCTCCGCCCATCCACCGACCATCGACGCCAACACGACCCTGTCGTACTGGATCTATCCGCAGAACTCGAACAACAGCAGCTGCGTGGCGCTGGACATGATCTTCAGTGACGGCAGCGCCCTGCGCAACCTCGGCGCGGTCGACCAGAACGGCAACCGGCTGCACCCGGCCGGCCAATGCGGCCACCTCGCGCTGAACCAGTGGAACCTGGTCACCGCCAAGATCGGCGCTGTCGCCGGCGGCAAAACCCCGGTGCGCATCGACCTCGGCTACGACCAACCCGGCGGCAGCGGCAGCTACCGCGGCTACGTCGACGACATCAGCCTCACCGGCTGAGGCCAGCGGACCGCACGCACCGCGGGTCCGTGATCTGCCAAGCGTCTCCGTCAGCTCCACCACCCCGGAACCAAGGAAGACACCTACACCTGCAACGGCAGCACCAGCGAATACTGGACGACTCGGTAACCGCACGCGCCGCCTGTGAGGCAGTCCACGACTAGAGGAGCTATGGCCCGGCGGGTGTGCAGCGACACCCCGCCGGGCCATTGGCGTCCGCCTCGGCGATGGTGATCAGCCCAACGGCGCGCCCGCTGGGGCAGGTAGCGATCCACGTGGCGATCACTGCGTCGACCGCCTGACCGGCTTTGATCCTTGGCGACGACCTCGACGGCACAGACGTCCGTCCTCAGGATCTCGTCTCGGTTGAATATCCCCCGCACGGCTCGTACGGATAAGCAGACGCCGACGGCCCGAAAACGTTGACGGCCCGGCAGGCGCCGCTTATCGTGTCGCACGACTTTCAGGCATCTAATCAGAGTTCACACTTGTGAACGACGAGGCCTGGAGTCGAAGTCGGCCACTGCGTGTCGGCGATCCACACAGCGGGGCCGCCTCCGTCAGGGGTCGAAGACATCCGGTCCGAACAAGGGGTGGTTCGCAATGCACTTTTCGCAACGCCGCAACCCGGCAGACGACCGCCGCCGGCCCCGCGCCGGCGCCGGGCTGCTCGCGGCGGCGGTGGCCGTCGTGACCGCGACCGTCGCCGTGCCCGCCGTGGTCGGATCCGCGGCATCGGCCGCGACGCCGCCGGTGGTGACCATCGCGCAGACGACCACCGGCACCTCGCTGACACCGGGCTCGATCGGCCTGTCCTACGAGGCGTCCGACCTCGCGCTGCCCGCCTTCACCTCCGGGAACCTGGCCTCGTATCTCAAGACCCTGGGGACCTCGGTCATGCGGATCGGCGGCAACACGGTCGACGAGACCTTCTGGACCTCCAGCGGCGAGACCGCGCCGCCCTGGTCGATCGCCACCATCACCCCGGCCGACCTGACCGCGCTGAACACCCTGGCCAAGGCCAGCGGCTGGAAGGTGATCCTCGGCGTCAACCTGAAGCACTACGACCCGGCCCGGGCGGCCGACGAGGCGGCGCACGCGGCCTCCGCGCTCGGCTCCTCGCTCCAAGCGATCGAGATCGGCAACGAGCCCGACCTCTACTCGCAGTACTCGAACAACACGGCGCAGTTCTTCACCGACTTCCAGGCGTACGTCTCGGCGATCACCAACGCGGCGCCCGGAATCCCGATCGAGGGCACGGACGCGGCCACCTCGCCGACCGGCTCGTTCCAGAGCGCGTTCGTGTCCGCGCAGCAGGGACTTGCGCGCCCTGACATCGTCGAGCTGACCAACCACTACTACCCGCTGAGCGACTGCAGCGCGAGCGACAACCCGACGATCGCGCAGCTGCTCGGCACCACGGTACGCAACGGCGAGACCACGTTCGCGAACGCCCTCGTGAGCCAGGCTGCGAAGTTGGGCGTCCCGGCGGCGATGGACGAGGGAAACTCCGTGGTCTGCGAAGGCATGCCGAACGTCAGCGACGTGTTCGCCTCGGCGCTCTGGTCGGTCGACGACCAGCTCGCCCTGGCCCGCCAGGGCGTGTCCGGCGACTACATGCACGGCACCATCCTGCAGTGCGACACCGGCAAGCCGCTGTTCATGTTCTACACGCCGCTGTGCGCGCCGACCGCCGCCGACGCGAGCGCCGGGATCCTCGCCGCGCAGCCGGAGTACTACGGCCTGGCGACCGTGCACGCGCTTGGCACCGGCAACTTCCTGAACGTGACGAACCCGATCTGGCAGACCGTGCGCGCTTACGCGGTCCAGCACGCGGGCGGCACGATGACGGTCGTGCTGGACAACGTCACCGACCCGGCCAGCAACGGCCCGACGACGCTGCAGCTGAGCCTCGGCGCGAACTTCACCTCCGGCAGCCGGTTCGACCTGACCGCGCCCGGCGGCCTGACCGCGAAGACCGGCATCACGCTCGGCGGCCAGAGCGTGCAGTCGAACGGCTCGCTCGCCGCGCCGACCACGACGCCGGTCGCGGTGAACGGCAGCACCCTGACCGTCACGGTCAACGCGGGCAGCGCGGCCGTGATCACGCTCGGCCAGGCGAGCGGCGGCACGACCACCACCTTCGTCGGCGGCCTGTCCGGCAAGTGCCTGAGCGTCACCGGCGCCTCGACCGCGAACGGCGCGCTCGCCGACATCAACACCTGCGACGGCAGCGCGAGCGAGAACTGGACGGCGAACGCGGACGGCACGATTGTCGGCAGCCCGTCCGGCAAGTGCCTGGAGGTGGCCAGCGCCTCGACAGCGGATCGCGCGCAGGTGGACATCTCGACGTGCACCGGGGCGGCGAACCAGCATTGGACGGTCAACAACGGCGGCACGATCGTCGGCGCGCAGTCAGGCAAGTGCCTGAGCGTCACCGGCGCTGCGACGACTAACGGCGCCGTCGCGGACATCTACACCTGCAACGGCAGCCCGAGTGAGAACTGGAGCGAGCGGTAGCCTCGTAACCTTCGCAGTTTGATTCGCAGCCCACGGTCCCCGCCCGGCATACGGGGGCGGGGACCGTGGACTGCGAATCACCCGCGTGCTGTCGCACGTTCGGTGTCTTCGAGGGTCAGGTCGGTATTGCTCTTGACCGTCAAACGCCACAATGCGCCCGCATGACGAGCTTGACTCACAACAGAAACAGATATAAACAAGGCGAAGGCAACAATTAATCGGCGACATGACCACATGACGCCACGTCCGGGCGCACTGCATCACGTGCCGCTCGCGCTGCCCGGGGAGGGCACTCGTGAAGCGCACACAGCAGCACCGACCAGGGCTCTCGCAGCAGGCGCAGCGCATGACCGCGAGCGTGCGGCCGCCGGGTGTGACGATCTCGCGCATGGACACGCTACGCCGCCGAGGTCAACCGGACGAGGCCGTCGCGTTCCTGCGCGAGAACCTCACCGCCGACCCGGCAGCAGCCGTCGGCCTCCTCGCCCTTCTGCGCGCGGCGGCCCGCATCGACGACGCCCGCCTGCTGCTCGAACTCGCACGCAAAGGCGGCCCAGCCTTGTGCAGTCAGGTCGCCCAAGCCCTCAGCGACGCAGGCGCCGACGACGACGCGCAGTATCTATTCGGCGCACTCGAACAGCTTGACCTCGGCACTGTGATCAGCGTCGTGGCGCCCCACAACGGCGAACGCGACGCAGCCGCGCAGTCCGTTTCCGGTACACGCGCACCGGGACTCGACCGCAAGCCGCGCAATCCCGAACCATCGCAAAGCACGAACGCCATGCTGGACGTACTGCTGCGCCACCCGGCGGACGAGTTCGTCTCGACAATCGCCCAGCTGCGCCACCAGCAGCGGCCTGATGAAGCGCGCATGCTCCTCGACGTTCTATGCCAGGCCTCGCCCGAGAAGTCCGTCGCAATCGCGCAAGGACTGGCCCAGCGTGGCCTGATGTCCGATGCGCACTTCGCGATCGACTCCTACGCGATGCGTGCCGGACCCTTCGAAACAGCTTCCGCATTCGTCACGCTCGCGCGGTTCTGGCCCGAAGCCGCGGCGGTGAACGCGATGGCGATCGCAGATCGGCAGGACGCCGTCGCCGTGATCCAGATGCTTGAGGACGTCGGCCGACAGTACCGGCGAACCCGGCCGTTGGCAGAGCTAGTACGAATGCTGCCAGCGAAGAGCCTCGCGCGGCTCTGCCACGCACTGTGCAGCGCGGAGACGTACGACCAGCTCGACGCGATCTTGACGCAGTGTGCCGAGCGCGCCGACCGCAACGAACTCTGCATGGCGCTCTACGAACTCGATCTGCACTCCGCGGCATACCACCTCGCCGCCCAGCGCACCCAGTCCACCCGACCGCCTTCGAATCAGTCGTAGACGAGGTCGACCCCTCCCGCTGGCGATCGCAGTTCGGTCGTCAGCCGCGCTTGGCGACCGCCTTCCTGGCTCCGAACCAGAGCACCCACGGATTGTCGCGGTCCCCGTGCAGCTTCAGCATCGCGGCGAAGATCTCTTCGGCCGTCTCCTGCTCTTCGACGATCCGGGTGAAGTCGCGCAGGTACTGCCTGCTCTGCTCGATGGTGTCGGGGATGTCGGGCGCGCCGACTCGCTTGTGCCCGGAGACGACGGTGGTGGGGTTGAGCGCTTCGACGGCGTCCAGGCTGGCGAGCCACGCCTCGCGGGAGACGGCGTCGGTATAGGCGGTCATCATGTGCACCTGGTTGTAGACCACGTCGCCGGCCGCGACCGCGCCGATCGACGGGACATACACGATCGACGAGTGCTCGGTGTCGCCCTGGCCGATGTCGATGATCCGCAGCTCGTGGCCGTCGAGCTCGAGCTCGTCCTCCTTGAGCAGGCCGGGAAGCACCGGGACGTCGGGGATCTCGCCGGGGAAGATGCTGCGCCAGTACCTCTGCGTGCCCTGGTCCGTCGCCTCGAAGCGGGCGTGCTCCAGCACCTCGCCGGTCGCCAGTCCGCGAGCGTCCGGGAAACGCTCGAGCAGCCGGGCCAATCCGATCCAGTGGTCGGAGTGGCCGTGGGTGATCAGGATCGCGGTCACGCGCTTGCCGCGGCTTTCGACCCAATCGGCCAGCGCGTCCACCTGGTCGAACGTGATGAGCGTGTCGACGAGCACTGCGTCCCGCTCCCCAGCGATCAGCGTGCTGCTCATCGGCGACCACATCGACTCGACGCCCGGAGTCGGCGGTTCGGCGCTGACGAACGGGCGCATGGGCGCCACGTGAACCTCGACGCTCAGTCCTGCTTCGGCGGTCATGGCGAGAATCCTTATGGGTTGTTGCGCACGATCTGCGCGAGTTGGGCGCGGGCCGCGGCGACGAGCTCGTCATTGGTGTTCGCGTGTCCGGCGATGCCCCATCCCCCGTCGGGGGCTTCGGTCAGCAGCACCCAGGTCCGCTCCGCCAACGAGGGGTTGCCAGCCGCGCGGGCAACCAGGTCGGTCAGCTGCCGCACCACCGCGAGCTGCTTATCCCGGTCGAGGGCCGCGGCGTTGGTGAGGACCTGAACCCGCACGTGGGTGCTGTCGCCGTCCACGTTGGACAGACAGTCCGCGGGCAGATCGTGGATGAAGGCGGCGGTGTTCTGGCGGAACAGCGGGATGTCGGGCACCTGCTCGATGGCCATCAGCGTGGCGGCCAGATCCCGCGCCAACTGCTTGGTATCGGCGAACGTTCCCGCGGCGGCATACACATCGATCATGGGCATTGGGGGCTCCTTGTGTCCCGGTACGGATAAGGCGGCCCGAAGCGGCGCTTCCGGGGATCGCGCGAGCCCCGCCAGTCTTGATCAGCTACCGCCCGCGTGTCCCTCACCTGAATAGGTGAGGGACCGAGTCGCGCCCCTGCTGTGACCCTGGAAGCACGTCTGCTCGCCCGCAGCCCGCCGCAGTGCTCGGCCTAGCCAAGGAGCGTGTATCCCCCATGACCGGTCCCTCCTCCCCCACGGTCGTACTCGTCCACGGCGCGTTCGCGGACGCCTCTGGTTTCGCGGGCGTGATCCGGGAGCTGACCTCCTCGGGCCACGACGTGGTCGCCCCGCCCAACCCGTTGCGCGGCCTGGCCTTTGACGCCGCCGCCCTCGCCGCCGCCGTGCGCGCGATCGACGGCCCCGTGCTGCTGGTCGGCCACTCTTACGGCGGCGCCGTGATCAGCCAGGCCGCTGCCGACTTGGACAACGTCACCGGGCTGGTCTACCTGGCCGCGTTCGGGCTCGACGTCGGCGAGAGCTGCGCGAGCGTGCAGGGCCCGTTCCCGCCCTCGCTGCTGGCCAAGACCTCCTACCCCACCCCGTACGACGCCCCCGGCGCAGCCCATGGCCCTGACCTGTACATCGCCAAGGAGCAGTTCCGCGAGACGTTCTGCGCCGACGTGCCGGTCGACACCGCCGCCGTGATGTACGCGACCCAGCGCCCGCTCTCCCTCGCCGCACTGACCGAGAACGCCACCGCGGCGGGATGGAAGACCAAGCCGTCGTGGTATCTGGTCTCTGAGAGCGACAACGCCATCCCGCCGGACGCGGAGCGCTTCATGGCCGACCGCATGGGCGCCACCACGCAGACCATCGCCGGCTCGCACACCGCTTTCATCGCGCAGCCGGTCGCCGCCGCGAATTTCATCAAGCTGGCGCTGACCGCGGCCGAATGAGCTAAACCGCCGTGATCTGGTCGTGGTACTGATTGCCCAGCTGCGCCCGGGAGCGCACGTCGAGCTTGGCGAAAATGGACCGGGCGTGGGTGCC
Source organism: Actinocrinis sp. (assembly GCF_035938995.1). Taxonomy (GTDB): domain Bacteria; phylum Actinomycetota; class Actinomycetes; order Streptomycetales; family Catenulisporaceae; genus DASZGI01. The sequence continues at coordinate 6,060 of NZ_DASZGI010000015.1, read as the reverse complement.
GACAGTGTTCGTAGACACCCCGAGGTGCGCGGCGACCCGCTTGTTGGACTGCCCGGCACCGATGAGCCGCGCCACGGTGCGCTCGGTCTCGGTCAGCGCCTCCCAGCCGACCGCGTGGGCGGGAGCGGCGGTGACCCAGTCGGCACGCCGGACCCCTGCCCTGCGCAGGGACTGCTGGACGCGCTGCAGCGGCCCGGTCGCTCCGGCCTGCCGATACGCCTCCCATGCCTTGTCCAGCTGGGCAATGCCAGCAGCACGCTCTGGCCCGCCAAGCAGATGATTGCCGAGGTCTTCGCGGGCCGCGGCCAGCAACAGCGGCCGGGGACCGGCGGCCAGGACGTCGACCGCGCGCTGGAGCAGGGCCCCGTCTCGCCGGGCGAGGCCCTGGATGTGCACTGCGATGCCTTCGAAGCTGGCCACGCCGGGGTTCTTGGCCGCGCCGTACTCGGCCAGCGACTGCACCTCTTTGACGAACACCGTGTCGTCCGCGGCGAGTCCGATCCCGGCCACGATCGGCAGCCAGCCCGGCTTCCACGGCCAGGCGTCCGTTCCGGCGTGCGCCGACTGCACCAGAGACGACAACAACTGGACCGCGGCGGTCGGCGCACCTCCGGCCGCGGTGAGCCAGGCGCGGGTCAGCAACAGCGGCGGCGCGTGCTCCTCGTCGGCGGCGGTCGGCCCGTTTCCGTCGAGGGCGAGTTCGCGGCGGGCGTCGTCCAATCGCCCGCGGTGTAAGGCGACCATGCTCATGATCGACGCCGCCTCCAGCTCGCACATCCGCGAGCCGAGTTCGCGTGCCAGTGTGAGCAGGGTCATGGCCCCCGCCTCGGCGTCGTCCAGCCGGCCGAGGTTGTAGTCCCGCCAGATCTGCGCGTAGAGCAGCGACGGCAGCACCGAGGCGGGGTGCCCGGCCGACTCGCTCCAGGCCTGCTTCAGCAGCGCCCCGGCATCGCGGTAGCGGTCCAGGTGCTGAAGCGCCATGATCTCCTGCGCGAAGTACACCGGCTGAGACTCGGCCCGCAGCTGCCGGAAATATCTCAGGGAGCCGGCGTGGTCGGCGCCGTTGCGGGTGATCTCGGCCAGGGCGTGCAGCGCGGTGACGCGGGCCTCGCGATCGTCGAGACGCTGGGCCTCGGCCAAGGCCCGCTCGGCCTGCATGCGCACCGTCGCAGTGCCCTGCAGCCGGGATTCCACGAGCGCCTGAAGGGCCGTAAGCCGCGCACGCATCGCGGCGGTCAAGTCCGACCTGGCGAGCGCCGCGGCACACCGGGCCGATGACGACTCCCAGCGGCCGGCCAGCCACAGCGCCCTGGCCAGCGCGAGCTCGATCCGCCCCACGGACTCCCCGTCGTCCAGGTGCGCCAGAATCAGATCGCCGACCGCGACGGCGTCGTCGCAGCGTTGCACCACGCTCAGCACCCTGACACACTGCTCGCCGAGCAACAGGTACGGCGGATCAGTGGGCTTAAGCGCCCGGAACGCCACCAGGGCCAGTTCAGCGGCGGCGCCGGGCGTGGCCGCGGCCAGATCGACGGCAGACTGCATGACCAAGGCTGCACAGCCGGTCTGCCCCGGCTCGATTCCCTCCCGGGCGTGGGCGGCGATCACAGCGCTCTCGGCGCCGACCGACTCGAGGCGCTCCGCGCAACGGCGGTGCAACGCACGCCGGGCCGGCTCGGTCAGATCGGCGTAAAGGCTGTCCCTGACCAGCCGGTACCGGAAGGTGATCTTCCCATCTCGACGGTCGAGTACCCCGGCGTCGAGGGCGTCGTCCAGCGCGGCCGCAGTGTCCAACGCTGACGCGCCGACGAGCGCTTGGGCGTCTTCGAGGGTGCAAGGCTGGCCGAATACGGCGGTGACGTGGACGAGTTCCACGGTCAAAGGGCTGAGACTGAGAAGCGTGCGGTGCAGCGCCTGGGCCACCTGCCACGGGACGGGTGCTGGCGCGGCGCCCGGCGTCTCGGCTGGCAGGAGGGAATCAATGATCTGCGTGGCGAGGAACGGATTGCCGTCGGCGCGGGCCAGCAGCTCGGCCGCGTCGTCCGGCAGCGGTGAGCCGATCCGATCGCGGGCCATGTCGGCCACCGCCTGGCCCGACAACGGCCCAAGGTCCAGGTGTTCGGCGGCGGCCTGGGACGCCGTCGACACCGCCAGGTCCGTCAGGACGCTGTCGTCGGTGCGTCGGCCGATCAACAGCCAGACCAAGGGGCAGGACGCGAGGCGGAACGGCAGCGCCCGCAGCAGGAAACGGGTGAGCTGGTCGGCGCGCTCGAGGTCGTCGAGCATGATCAGGGTCGGCCCGGCGGCGGCGACGGTCTCCAGCCGGTCGCTGACCGCTTCCAGGAGCAGCAACGGCTCGTCGACGAGCCTTACCAACTCGGCGATGTCCGCGCCGGACAGCAGGGGTTCCGGGCCCTGCCGCAGGGCGATGAGCAGCGGCGCTCCCGGGGAGAGCTGTCCGATGGCATCCGCGCTGGCCGTGAGGCAGCAGAAGCGCAGCGAGGCCGCCTCGGCGAGGATCGCGTTCGCCAGCGCCGTCTTGCCCATGCCCGGATCCCCGGTGACCAGCAGGATTTGACCGTGGCCTGCGCGGGCGGTCTGGCGCAGCTTCCCCAGCGCAGCCATCATCTCGTCGGACCGGCCGCGCAGAACTACGTTCGACGCTCGCGGCGCACGCCGCACCACCGGGGTCTCGGCTGGTGTTCGAACCACTCCACGATGCTAGTCCGAATCCGGTCGAATTCACGGATACCTGTCAAACACCGCTGCCTATCAAGCATAGCTACCGTCAAACAACGGTCTACCAGTCGTGCTCTCGGCGGCCGACGGTGCGGGCGGCGACGCGCCGTCGCGCTTCTCAGCCGCGATGATCGTCTGGTTGTTCGAGGGCTGTCTTGAGCAGCACAGCGGCCGCGGCGCGCGCGTCGTCGATGACGTCCGTGTCGTTGCAGGTGGCGGCCAGTGCGTTGGCTCCCTCGTAAACCACGGCGAGTTGCCTGGCCAGGCCGCGCGCGTCGACGACCCCGGCTTCGGCCGCGACGGCCGCGAGGCGATCGAGGAAAGCCCGCTTGTGCTGCTGGATGAAGCGAGCCACCTCGGGCATCCCTCCGGCGGCCTCGACCGCGGCGTTGTGGAACGGGCAGCCGCGTACCGCGCTGGGCGAGCGCAGCATCGCCTCCAACGGATCGAAGATCGCCAGCAGGCGCTCCGCAGGAGGCAGGTCTTCCCGGCCGAGTTGCCGTTCGGACTGGAGGGCCCCGTCCGTCTCGAATCGGCGCAGGTACTCCTCGATCAGCGCGTTCTTCGATTCAAACTGCTGATAAAAGGTGCGGGTCGAGACATGCGCGGCCTCGACGAGGGCAGCAATCCCGGTGGCGTGGATTCCCCGCTCGTAGAACAGCTGCCCGGCCGCCTTCAGGATCCGCTCGCGCGCGCCGCGACCGCCGCCGACCTGCGGGGCCGGGGCCTGCGGCTTCGTCGTCTTCATGGCTACAAGTATAGCGAACGCTTTACCTCGATCCGCGCCCGTGATACGGTCCGCCTCAGTAAAGCGATCGCTTTACTTCTTACCGATCAATGCGCGACCGAGGAGAACCATGTCCACCCCCGATACCCTCGGCTACGACGTCTTCGTCGCCGACCCCCTCCCGCAGAACGCGTCCGAACCGCTGCCGAACGGCGAACCCCACGTCTTCCAGCCGCTCGCGGTCACGCTGATTCACGGCGAACGCGACGCCGTGCTCGTCGACCCGCCGCTGACCGAGGAGCAGGCCGCGCTCGTCGGCGATTGGGTGCAAGCGAGCGGCAAGCGGCTCACCCACATCCTCGTCACGCACGGACACGGCGACCACTGGTTCACCGCCGACGTGCTGGCCCGGCGCTTCGGCGCCCGGGTGGTCGCCACCGCCGCGACCATCGCCCAGATGCACGGCAACGTCGCCGCCCGCCCGCTGCTCTGGGACAGGCTCTGGCCCGGCCAGATCCCGCCGTCACCGGTCACCGCCGTCGCCACCCCCGACAACCACCTGACCCTCGAGGGGCACGAGGTGCGCCTCGTCGAGGTCGGACACACCGACTCCGACGACACCAGCGTGATCCACGTGCCCGACCTCGGCCTCGTGGTCGCCGGCGACGTGCTCTACAACGGCGTGCACATGTTCGTCGGCCAATCGGCCGGCGGCGGACTGGACGCCTGGCGCACGGCGATCGACCTCGTCGAAGCGCTCGAACCGCGGTGGATCGTGGCCAGCCACAAGGACAAGGACCGCGACGACGATGCGACCCGCGTGATCGCCGAATCCCGCCGCTACCTCGACGACGTCGAAGACGCGCTCGCGAAGTATTCCACCGCGACAGACTTCTTCCACGCCATGCTCGAGCGCCATCCCGAGCGCCGCTTCGGCGCGACCGTCCTCTGGGTCGGCGCCAAATCGCTCTACAACCTGCGCGAACTCGGCGGCGACCCGCTGCAGCACTCCGCAGCCGCCTGGCTGTCAGCCTGATCGACAACCGACGACCTGACAGCGTTCGAACACGGAGACCGATTCATAAGTCAGACCACGACCGAACCTGCCACTCGAAGACCGGGCGAATCCCTCACCTGAGTGGGTGCGGCGGGGATGGCGTGGCGCTCGAGGAGCCAGCGTCGCCATAGCGAAGCAGGCCCCGAACTCTCACCGGTGTATGGCGTTTGAACACGGGTTTCGTGAGAAGCCACCGCGCACGGGGGGCGAGACGGTGGCTTACCACATCGACAGCCGGGCTCGCCGACGATCACGATGGAGATGGCGCCTCGGCGCCCCCGTGAGAAAGGACTGAGCGGCCACCGCAAGGCGTCAGTCCCGCCTACGACATCACCTGCGTCCGTGTTTTCGCACGGGCGCAGGTGACCGTCGGGGAAGCGGCCCGAGATCAGTCGGGCACCGCCGGGCTCCGCCGATCATCCGTGGCGCGGGGTCGGGTGAAGATTCAAGTGCACGGCTGACGCAAGCCGTGGTCACGCAAGCAGTTCGACAAATCGACAAAGTGAGGAAACACCATGTTCAAGCGCATCATGGTCGCCGCCACCACCGCAACCGCAATCGTCACCGGCCTGGCCCTCGCGGGTGCGGCGAACGTTCCCAGCGCCATGGCCGCCGCGGTCCATCCGCAGTGCGGCGCCAGTAACTGGGTTCAGGGGTGCGACTGGTAGGTCGGTCGCGCGACCCAGCCGTACGGCGAAACCGACTTCGTTACCCACGGATCCGCCGCCGGGCGCCAGGTAGGCTGGCGCCCGGCGGCGGATCAACCCATGGTGACGGAGGCTGATGCGGTCATGGCGGCAGACCGGCCCGTGTGGGCGCCCAGCGACGTGGCGCTCGATCAGCCGAGCGTGGCGCGGATCTGGGACTGGTTTCTCGGCGGCTCGCACAACTTCGCGGTGGACCGCGAGGTGGCGCGCAAGACCCTGGAGCTGATGCCCGAGGGTCCGGCGATGGCGCGGCTGAGCCGGGCATTCCTGCGGCGCGCGGTCACGTACTGCGCACACGCGGGGATCACGCAGTTCATCGATCTCGGCTCGGGCATTCCCACCGTGGGCAATGTGCATGAGGTGGCCCGGCACGTGACGCCGGACGCTCGCGTCGTGTACGTGGATGTCGACCCGGTGGCTGTAGCGCACACGCGGCAGATGATGGCCAGCGACGAGCGTACGGCGGCGGTGCAGGCCGACCTGCGCGATCCGGCGCGGGTGCTCGCCGCCCCAGAGCTGCGCGACCTGCTGGATCTGGACCAACCGGTCGCGCTGCTCATGGTGATGGTGCTGCACTTCGTGTCCGACGCCGACGATCCGCGCGGGACACTGGCGCAGTACCGCGACGCGCTGGCACCCGGCAGCGCGCTGGTCATCGCGCACGGCAGCCGCGACACGGAAGGCATGCCGGCCGATCACCTGCACGCCGCGCGGCAGATGTACGAGCGGCAGGTCAGCTCGGTCACGCTGCGCACCAGGAGCGAGGTGCAGGCACTGTTCGCCGGGTTCGACCTCGTCGATCCCGGCGTGGTGTGGGTTCCCGAATGGCG
>NZ_DASZGI010000014.1:0-2961 GCF_035938995.1 Actinocrinis sp. | reverse complement strand
GCACCTGGTGGACGAAGTTCACGGACGCCGTCAAGCAGGACGCCGTCACGGCCGGCCTCGCCCGCGGATTCGACCCCCGCAGCTGCCTGTTCGCGCTCGTGAGCCTCGCCACGGTGCCGGTGTTCGGCGTGGCCGTCATGTCCGCGTTCCACTGGCACGGCAGCTCGGCCTTTGGGGCCTTCTACTACGCCCTGATCCCCGCGTTCATCCTTTTCTGCCTGCTCTCCCTGCTCTTTCGACGCTCGAACCTGACCACCGAGGGCCGCGCTGCCGCCGAATGGTGGCGACGGAATGGCGGCGGGCTGAGCGGCACGCTGCTGACCGATCGGCTCCCGCCGGGGGCTGCCCCGTCACCGCACTCCCCCGACGCACTGGTCGCCCAGGGCTCCGAGCCGCTCCCACCAGATCACGTCTGGTCGTCGTACGGCGGCACCTGGCGGATGGTGAAGGTGGGCTCGACGGACGAGCACAGCTGGGGGAAGCCCGGCACGCTGGTCGGGATAGTCATCGTCGCCGCCTTCATGACGGTCCCGGCCGCGTTGATCGGTCACTTCGCCGGAGGCGGCTTGGTCCGCTTGATCGGACTCGGTCCGGCGGCTCTCGGCGCTCTGGTCGTGCTCGGCAGCTGGCTGCCGGCTCATCGACGGCGCCAAGCATTCCCGGAGCGCAGCACGTTCAACGGTCAAGTGGTGAAGCGCTGGACCTACGAAACGCGCGGCGAAGACAACACCCAGACGCACTACTGCTGCTGTATCGACGACGGGACGTCGCCTGAGGGCTGGTCGTTCGAGATCGGGCGGCAACTTTACAGCCACATGCGCGTGGGCGACATCGTGTATGTGGATTTCAGCCCGCGTTGGCACAAGGTGAACGAGATCCAGTTGGCCGCTCCGGCGCCCGGCGCGCGCTGAGCCGGGCGGGCCGGGCGGCTCGAACCGCTGGGTCGTTCGAACAGGCTCATTCGAGCAGGGTCATTCGAATAGCACGCGCACTCTGCCCTCCCGCAACACCCTGACGAAGTCGTCAGCGGGCGAGTACGGGACGTCGAACGCGGACGCGGCCAGCACTTCCGGCGCGGAGGCGAGTCGCGCCCGCGCCACCTCGGCGGCCTTCCACCGCAGATCGAAGGGCGGCTGGACCCCGAACCCGCCGCGCAGGCAGTCGCGCAGCGAGTTGAGATCGGCGCCGAAGTAGCCGCCCGGACCGTTGACCGCCTCGCCGAGGGCGCAGAACAGTCCGGCCGGGTCCTGCACCCGTTCGCCGTCGAGTTCGAACACCGTTGGTTCCGACTTGGCGGCGTTGCGGTATGCCGCGCCGACCGACGACGCGACGCCGGGTATCTCCTCCCTGCGGAAAGAGTGCCGGCGGACGACTTCCAGCCACGCCTCGCGGCCTTCGGGCGAGTATCCGGCCCACTCCCCGCGGGTGCGCGGGCCGCCTTCGCGGAAGTAGTCCCAGATCGGTTCGGCCCGCGGGTGCGGCTGGCTGAGCAGGACGCCGCTGACCCGCACGTCGACTAGCCCGGGGCCGAGCGGGCTCGGCCGCGCCGCGTTGACCTCGAACGCCGCGACATAGTACGAGCCGATCGGCTGCCCGAGGCCGTTCAGGATCCTGACCTCGACGTTGGCCAGGTGGCGGGTGGCCGGGGTCAGCCGCGGCAGCAGGTCGGCCAGCGCACCGTGCGGCTGGCAGCCGAAGAGCCGGAAGGTACGCCAGGCCTGCTTCTCCGGTTGGCGCTCGGTGAAGAAGCCGTCCAGGAACAGCACCCGGGCCAGCAGCTCTTGGTCCACCTCGTCGACCACGGCGTACCGGAACACCGGCTTGAGCTTGCGCGAGAGGAGCTTCGACGGATCCGGCACGTGTTCACCTCCGTTCGGCGCGGACTGTCCAGGTGTCCGGCCCCTTGGCCGGGGGCGCCGGACGACGCTCGAGACGGAACACGGCGGGGCGGCCGAACCGACCGACAGAGGCGGTCACCAGCCAGTGCTCCACGAGCCGCGGCTCGAGCGCGCCCGGCCTCGGCGTAACGACACGGTCGCTACTGTGTTCGATCCCGCCGTGTTCGAACCCACTGTGTTCGAACACGTCGCGTTCGAGCGTGGTGTGTTCGAGCGTGCCGTGTTCGGTTCCGCTGTGTTCGAATCCGCCGTTCCCGGCGTCCTCGCGTTCGAACAGCGCGCTCTCGGGTGCCGCACGCGAGGTCGCGGCCTGCTCGGCCTCGATCCACCGGCCGAGCACCTCGTGCACCACGTACAGCTGACCGCCGAGAAGGAAGTACACCGGCCCGTCGCCACCGCGAAGCACGTCGCAGGGCTCGGCGTCGACTTGTTCTGACATCACGATCGTCATGACTCCCCTGCCGTGATCTGCTGGTGGAAAGACCCGATGCCCGGTCCGCGGGTCCGGACAACCCTCGGCGAGACCCCCTGCCGTCCCCCGAGGGCCGCGTCGCCGCCGACCGCAGGCTTCCCCGGAGACTTCCCACCCGTGGTGGTCACGGCCCGGACTGCGAGCCTGCGTCCCAGAGCTGCCCCCAGGACCGGGCGGGCGCCTCCCCCTACGAACGGCGGCGACGCGCGTGCATCGAATCTTTGTTCGAACCAAGAGCAGCTTACTCGTCTCAGCGCTCCCGGGCCACCCGAATGGCTATCGTTCGCTCGAACTAGTGAACGACAAAATGTCGAGGCCGACAGTTACCGAACCGTGACCAACCGCGTCCGCAACCATCCGGCGGGACGGCTTGTCGTACAGGGTGGATCGCCTCGGTCGGCACCATTGCGGCTGGTGCCTTCCTCTCGAGTCCGCCGGGCGACCGGCGGTCGGGCGATCTATCCCCCGGGTGGGGATCGTCGGCGCAGCGCGGCCACTGCTGGGGAGAGCGGTAGCCCCGCGCACCGAAGGGGGTGCGGCGGGGTCCGCGCGCGCGTCGTGGGGGTGCGCGCTCGGGCCCCGCCCGGTCCC
>NZ_DASZGI010000013.1:0-6080 GCF_035938995.1 Actinocrinis sp. | reverse complement strand
CCGCCGGCCCCGCCCGCGGTCAAGCCGATCACCCTGAGCGCGGCGAACCCGCAGGTGTTCTCGCGCGTCCCGATCAGCGACAACGTCGTGTTCGTCACCATCGACGACGGCATCGAGAAGGACCCCGCCTTCATCCAGATGGTCAAGGACTTCCAGATACCGATCACCATCAGCCTCGCCGACACGCTGATCCGCGACGACTACGCGTACTTCGCGCAGCTCTACCAAACCGGGTTCATCTCCATCCAGAACCACACGGTCAACCATCCGCTGGATATGCCCGGCCTCTCGGCCCAGCGTCAGCTGGACGAAATCGCCGGACAGCAGGAGAAGCTCCAGAAGGAGTACGGCACGACGCCGTACATATTCCGGCCGCCGGGCGGGAATTACAACGCGACGACGATCTCCGCGACCAAGCAAGCCGGTCTCAAAGGCATGATGCTGTGGAAGGAGTCGATGGAGATACAGGATATGCAGTACCAGACCGCCTCGCACCACCTGCGGCCCGGCGACATCATCCTGTGTCACTTCCGCGGCCCGGCGCAGCTCAAGGGCGAGACCATGATTCAAATGATGATCAACCTGTACCGGCACATACAGGCGCAGGGCTTCACGGTCGCCGACATCACCAAGTACGTGTGAATCGCGGTGTGCGTGAACTGCAGCGGGGCACCCGTGGACCGCAGCGCGCGGGAACGGTCATACCGTCGAACGAGACCCGGCGAGCAAGAGACTCACGTCACACCCGATTGGCCCACCGGCCTGTCACATCCCGTCGGGCCGCTCCGTCAATGCTGTGTAACCGTCAACACGGCAAGGAGATCGAGATGAGCGCCCGACTCGAGCTTTTCGGCAACGAGACCGCGAGCAAGTTCCTGAAGTACATCAACTCCGCAGGCCGGGTCCTCCACGAGACGACTCTGCCGGCCGCGACCCAGGAACTGGTGAAGATCCGCGCCAGCCAGACCAACGGCTGCGGCTTCTGCACCGACATGCACACCAAGGACGCCGCGCACGCCGGAGAGACCTCCGTGCGGCTGAACCTGGTCGCGGCGTGGCGGGAGGCCACAGTGTTCACCGAGGCCGAGCGCGCCGCCTTGGAACTGGCGGAGCAGGGCACGCGCACCGCCGACGCAGCCGGAGGCGTCACGGACGAAGCCTGGGCGAACGCGGCCAAGCACTACGACGAGGACCAACTGGCCGCCCTGGTCGGCCTCATCGCCCTGATCAACACGTACAACCGGATGAACGTGATCATCCAGCAGCCGGCCGGCGACTACCAGCCCGGCCAGTTCGACTGATCGGGAGCGGGCCGAGGGTCAAGGATCCGAGGCCGCTCGCCTCACTCGCCCCAGCCGCACGGTGCGGCTGGGGCGAAGGTTTGTTGAGCGTGAGGCCCCTGATGTTGTGCGCAGCCGTACGGCTGCGTCGACTGGCACGGTTCGACTCGGGCGGCGCGCTTCGGTCTGCTAGCTCGCCTCAGCGGCACGGCACGGCGCGGCTGGGGTGAGGCGCTTGTTGAGGCTAAGGCGTCTGATGTTGTGCGCGGCTGTACGGCTGCGTCGGCTGGCACGGCTCGACTCGAACGCCGCGCTCAGGTCCACGTCGAAGACCGGAGTCGAGACAGATCGAAACGCGCCGCAGGCGAAGTTCGTGAAAGACCTTCCACGTCGAGAGCCGCACGGGGGGCCTCGCCACGGTCGAGGTGGAGGTCGGAGCCCGCGCTCTCGACGTCTCCACTCATCATTTCGTTACGAGTGAACGCGGTGACTGCACCCACTGCTATCCCAGCTTTGTCCGCTGCGACGCGGTGCTTGACGCGGGCGGTGCGGCAGCCTACTTTACGTTTAGTATTTCGCACACATTTCTTATATGTGAACCTCATTTCGCATACGAGCGTTGCTGTGCTTCATTCTCGCGGGTCTTTTGATCGCGTAGGCAGACCGACGGCACTCCCACGCCGTTCCCACGCCGGTTGTCTACCTACACCCACCCTCCAGCGCCAAGGGAGTGCCAATGGCCCACCTCCGCCTCACCTTCAAACACCGCACCTTCGCACTATCGCTGGCCGCGCTGTGCGTGACCGGCGCACTGACCGCCGTGGCGACGTCCGCGTACGCGGCTCCCGGCGCGGCGCAGCCGGCCGCGACCGCCGTGAAGATCACCGTCAGCAAGACGGGCAGCGGCACCATCGGCAACGGGTTCGCCGGATTCAGCTACGAGAAGGACCGCATCGGCGCGGGCGTCTTCAACGCGACCGACACCAACCTGGTCAATCTCTTCAAGCTTCTCGGCCCGAACGTGATCCGCATCGGCGGCAACCTCAACGACATCGTCAAATGGAATCCCAACGGCGCGGGCGGCTCCGCGTCCGAGGTCGCTCCGCCGGACGTGACCAAGCTCGCCGGGTTCCTCCAGGCCACCGGCTGGAAGGTCATCTACGGCATCAACCTCAAGATCAACACCGCCGCGAACGCCGCGTCGGAGGCCCAGTTCGCGGCGCACGCCCTCGGAAGCAGCCTGATCGCGTTCGAGATCGGCAACGAGCCGAACTTCTACACGACCGAGAGCGCCTACGAGTCCTCCTACAACTCGTACCTCAAGGCGATCAAGGCCGTAGTGCCCAACGCAGTGTTCGACGGACCGGGCTGCGGCGACACCACGGCCTGGGTGAGCGCGTTCGGCTCGCACGAGAAGAACAACAGCCTGCAGATCCTGTCGACGCACCTCTACATCGGATCCAACACCTCCGGCACGATCTCCGGAATGCTCGCCTCGACCGCGTCGGGACGGTTGCCGAGCACGTGGGCGACGATGCAGAGCACCCAGAAGGCCGACGGGATCTCGCAGTGGCGCATGACTGAGACGAACTCGTACTACCACGGCGGCACCGCCGGGGTGAGCGACGTCGAAGCAGCGTCGTTGTGGTCGCTGAACTACATGGACGGCGTCGCGGCGCATGGCGGCGCGGGCGTCAACTTCCACGGCGGCTCGTCGAGCCAGTTCCCGCTGAACTACACGCCGATCACGTACTCCGGGATCACGCCGACCGGGGTGCAGGGTGTCTACTACGGTGAACTGCTCTGGGTGATGGCCGGTACCGGTGCCTTCCACACCGCGACGGTGTCCGGCGGCAAGGGCGTCACCGCGTGGGGGATCGGGGACAACGTGCTCGTCGACAACATAGGCTCGTCCGCGGTCAGCGCGACGATCACTCTGTCCGCCTCCGCGACCGGCGCCGGCGAGTACGTGCTGACGGCGCCGTCGCTGTCGTCCCACGCGGTCACGATCGGCGGATCAGCGGTCGGCGTCAGCGGCTCGTTCACGCCGAACCCGACATCCGTGTCCGTCAGCGGCACCACGACGACGGTGACCATCCCGGCGGATAGCGCCGCGCTCGTTCAGACGCACTGACGAACCGGAGGATGTGGCCGCGGCTGGGCTTGCCCGGACAGGATTGATCGTTGGTTCTGTCCGCGCAGGCCCGGCTGGGTTCGGTGAGTGCCGTTGCGTGCTCGGGTCGCGCTGGTGGATCTTCGCGATGCTGGAGCGCGAACGCGCCGCCATCGCGTTCAATTCTTTTATTGACACGGGAAATAAACACGGTACGGTGCGTTCGTGCGTGCGACTCAACGTCCCGAGCCGATCCCGATCACCGGGTCGGCCGCCACGCTCGCCTTCACCACCCTGCTGACCCAGGGGCCACTTTCCCGGGTGGAGGTGGGCCGACGCACCGGGCTGTCGCCGGCGGCGGTGACCAAGGCTGTGCGGCCGCTGCTCGAGAGCGGCTACCTGAGCGAGGACCGGCCGATCGGTGCGGCCATCGGCCGACCGGCCACGCCGCTCCGCGTGTCGGCCGACTGCGCGTTCTTCGTCGGCGTGAAGGTGACCGGTGAGAGGTCATCGGCGTGGTCACCGACCTGCAGGCGAACATTCGCGCGGTGCGTCACGCGGCGTTGGTCGCCCGCGACGTCGAATCGGTGACCGTGGTCATTGGCGAGGTGGTTGACGACCTGCTCGCGCGGAGCGAGGCGTACCGCACCCGGGTCCGCGGGCTGGGCGTCGCGCTGTCCGGCGACGTCGACCGCTCGGTGGGCGTGGTGCGCTACACCCCGTTCCTTGGCTGGCGCGACGTGCCCTTTGCTCAATTGGTCACCTCGCGCACCGGCCTGCCCACGGTGCTGGACAACGACGTGCGGGCGCTCAGCGCGGCCGAGGGGTGGTTCGGCGCCGGCAACGGTGCCCGCTCATTCGTGCTGGTCACGGTCGGCTCGGGAATCGGCTGCGGCATCGTGGTCAACGGCGCGGTCATCTCCGGCGCGCACGGAGTGACCGGGGAGATCGGCCACCTGACGATCGATCAGCAAGGACCGGTCTGCCGCTGCGGCAACCGGGGGTGCCTCGAGGCGATCGCCTCCGATCCGGCGATCATCGACCAGATCAACCAGTTGCCCGGAGTGCACGTGCGCACTCCGGGCGAGGCGGCGGCCCTGGCGCACAGCGGCCATGAGGGCGCCAGCGCCGTCTACGCGCGGGCCGGGCGAGCGATCGGCCTCGGGCTGGCCGCGGCGGTCAACCTGATCGGGCCCGAGCGCGTCATCATCTCCGGAGAGGGACTGGCCGCCTATGACCTGTTCGAACAGCAGATTAGGACGACCTTCGCCCAGCACGCCTTCAGCACGGCGGATCAGTGCGAGATCGTCGTCTGCCCACTCAGCTTCGACGAATGGGCCCGAGGAGCCGCTACGGTTGCCATCAAGGCATTCATAAGCCAGGAAAAGGACTGACACGCAGGCGACGGTCGGTGTGGCGTGCGGACCGTCGAAAGCCGGTTCCGGGCGCGCGGTACCGGCACCACACGCCAAAGATTTCCGACGCCGCCTGCCAGGCGCCGGTGCGAGAAGTCGGCGCAGCGTCTTCCCGTCAGGCGCTGCGCCGACGCCCCATCTCCGTGGGGGACCCACACCCAGCGACATGACAAGGAAGGACAGTTCTACTCCGCCGCCAACCCCTCCAACACCCTGACCGCCCCGGCCGCGGTGGCATCTTGCAGCGGCTGTGACAACGGCCAGAAGGTCGGCAACCTCTACAACGGAGCCGCCGTGCAGTTCAACAACATCACCGTGGCACGCGGCGGAAACTACGCCCTGACCATCCGCTACGCCGCCGGCGACGAGTGCACCGGATACGTCAGCGTCAACGGCGGCCCCGAACAGCTGATCGGCTTCTTCCCCCCGCACCGGCGGCTGGGACACGGTGGGCACCTATCTGATGTGCATCCACCTGAACGCCAGTACCAACACGATCAAATACCTGACTCACGCGGGACCGAGCACCTTCCCCGGCCCCCGCACCTACTCGCCCGACCTCGACGGCATCCAGGTCACGCCGTTGACCAGTTGATCGCCAGTCCTGCATCTGACACCCCCAGACTCCCGCGGGTGCTCCGCCGACGCCTTCGGTCAGGCGCCGACGTACGCCGCCAGGTGCTGGCCGGTGAGAGTGGAGCGGTCGGCGACGAGGTCGGCGGGCGTCCCCTCGAAGACGATCCGGCCGCCGTCGTGGCCGGCGCCGGGGCCGAGGTCGATGATCCAGTCGGCGTGCGCCATGACCGCCTGGTGGTGCTCGATCACGAGCACTGACTTGCCGGAGTCGACGAGCCGGTCGAGCAGGCCGAGCAGTTGCTCGACGTCGGCCAGGTGCAGGCCGGCGGTCGGCTCGTCGAGCACGTAGACGCCGCCCTTCTCGGCCATATGCGTGGCCAGCTTGAGCCGCTGCCGCTCGCCGCCGGACAGCGTGGTGAGCGGCTGGCCGATGGTGAGGTAGCCGAGCCCGACGTCGGCGAGCCGGTCGAGGACGGCGTGCGCGGCCGGGGTTCGCGCCTCGCCGGCGCCGAAGAACTCCTCGGCCTCGGTCACCGACATCGCGAGCACCTCGCTGATGTCGCGGCCGCCGAGGTGGTACTCCAGCACCGACGCCTGGAACCGCTTGCCCTCGCAGTCCTCGCAGGTGGTGGCGACCCCGGCCATGATCGCCAGGTCGGTGTAGATGACGCCGGCGCCGTTGCAGGTCGGGCAGGC
>NZ_DASZGI010000012.1:0-1640 GCF_035938995.1 Actinocrinis sp. | reverse complement strand
GTCACACCCGATCAACCGCACTCGAGAAGGGCATCATGACCGCTACCTACACCTTCGACGTCTTTTCCAGCCTCGACGGCTTCGGCGCCGCCGGGGGCAACTGGACCGGCTACTGGGGCAAGCAGGGCCCCGAACTGCTTGAGCACCGCCTCGCCCTGTACGACCAAGAGCAGCGGATGGTCTTGGGGGCCACCACGTATCGGGCGTTCGCACGGATGCTGGCCTCGAGCACCCAGGAGTCCGAGGTGCGTGACCCATGGGTCACCCGGATGCGGAACCTGCCGGCAACGGTGGTCTCGAGCACACTGCAAGCACCGCTCGACTGGCCGGACGCGACCGTTGTGAGCGGCGACGCCGTCGACGTCGTCGCCCGGCTCAAGCAGCAGTCCGAGGTACCGCTGCGCTCACACGGCAGCCTGTCGATGAACCGGGCGCTGATGGCCGCCGGCCTGGTCGACCGCGTCCAGGTCACACTCTTCCCCGTGATCACCGGTCAGACCGGGCTGGACCCGATCTTCCAGGGTGCGGCCGACTTCGACCTCGAGCTGATCGAGAGCCGCACGCTCGACGGCCACACCCAAGAGCTCGTCTACCGGCCCACCCTGCATGCCTGAGCCCAGCTGCTGTTAAACCCCTGTTGATCAACGTGCGGTCGGTGGCCCGATTGGTGGCGCTCGGTCGGCCCAATGAATGACGTCACCCTCGTAGCGGTCGGCGTTCGGCGACGTCCAGGATCTGGCCGGTGAGGTCCGCGAGGTGGGGATCGCGCATCAGGGCGGCTATGGCGCGTCCGACGCCCTCGGGCGATTGGGAGCCCTCGAGGCCGAGATGCTCGGCGAACCGCATGACGCCTGCCGTGCGCATGAGTCCCGGATGCCGTGCGACCGAGGCGACCGTGCGCTCGAAGCTGGCTGGCCGCGGCCAGGGCAGGCGCTCGTCGGCGCACTCGGCCGCCGCGTACGCCGCGCCGAAGATCAGCTGCCGGTATCTGTGACCGTGACGCAGACGCTCACCACGGCGCCGCCGGCAGTGGCGATCAGCAGCGGTGCGCAGTGTGCCAGCGCGACATAGCAGGCCCGGACGCCGCCGGCGAACATCGCGTCGAACAGCTCGATCGGCTGCCGCCACAGCGGGACGTTCCACTCCTCCCGTCCTGTCCGCGTCTACTCGCCCCAAGATCGCGACATGAACTGCGCGGGGGCGATCGAGCCGGATGCGCCCTACGCACGCGTGTCCGGCCCTTTCTGCCCGAGAGTGTGTTGAAAAAGACACAGACTGAACCCGTTGAACGAAGACTCGAATCCTGCGCCGAATGGTGGTCGCTGGCCCAGAGATAGAGGATCCACGTTCGGCGGATAAGCCCACGCACCGTGATGATCGCGTGCATCAGCAACAGGTACACGTCGATCACGCTCCGGATGCCGGGGCCTGTCTCTCTTCTTCGACACGCTCCCGAGTCAGATGTGGAGTGCCCGCTATCACAGGATCTTGATGCCCCGCCTCTGCATCGTGCGGGTGTGCCGGTGGATCGTGTCGAGCGCGAGTATGGCCGTGCGGGTACGGCGAGGCGGCCTCGTGTCCGGTCTGGGATGGTCCCGCTTCTCGGGACTACCACTGCATGGGATGAATGAAGGCTGCCG
>NZ_DASZGI010000011.1:0-9656 GCF_035938995.1 Actinocrinis sp. | reverse complement strand
GAACGCCTGCTGGTTCGACTCGGCGACACGGTAGCGCTTGACGACGAGCACGGGTCCGTCGTCGGGATCGGGCTCGAAGACCAGGACCGGATCCGGCCAGTGGGAGGAGATGTTGCGGTCAAGCTTCCCGGTCAACGCGAGCAGCGGACGCCACGGCGTGGTCAGCGCCACGACGCCGAGCAGGGCGGCGGCGATGCAGAGCGTCGCGCCGACCCCGATCGCGCCCGCCAGCAGGCCCCACAGCAACGAGCCGACGGCCTGGCCGCCCATGAAGACCAGCAGATAGGCGGCAAGTCCGCGGGCGCGCACCCAGGCGGGCAGCGTCAGCTGCAGCGAGGCGTTGAGCGTGGACAGCGAGGCGAGCCACCCGAACCCGCCGAGCAGCATGAAAACGGCGACGACCGCCACCCGCGCGGCCCCAAGCGGAACCGCCAGGCTGAGCGTGGCCAGGCCGAACAGGAGCGCGGACCCCGCCAGGACCTGATTGGCCGACAGTTTCACGCGCAGCCGCGGCAGCGCCAGCGCGCCGCCCACCGCGCCGACGCCGAGCGCGCCGAGCAGCGCACCGTATCCGCCGGCACCAAGGTGCAGGGGGCCGGCCGAGACGACCGGCAGCAGCGCCCACAGTGCGCTGCCGGGCACCACGAACAGGGCTGCGCGCAGCAGGATGCGGGTGACCGCCGGGGCGTTGCGCACGTAGCGGGTGCCCGCGTTCAGCGCGGCGAGGGCGGCCTCGGCCTGCTGCCCGCTCCCGGTCGGCTTGCGCCGCCACACCGCGAGCGCCGCGACGACCCCGAGGAAGGAGACCGCGTTGATCGTGAAGACCGCGGCCGACCCCGCGACGGCCACGATCACGCCGGCCGCGGCCGGGCCCACGGCGCGCGCGAGGTTCACGGTCAGGCTGCCGAGCGTCGCGGCCGCCGGGATCTGCTGACGCTCCACCAGTTCGGGCTGGATCGCCTGCCAGGCCGGTCCGGTGATCGCCTGCCCGCAGCCCAGCAGGAAGGTCAGCGCCAGCAGCGTCGACGGCGTGGTCAGGCCCACGGCGGTCAGCGCCGCCAGCACGCCGGCGATGACCGCCATCGCCGCCTGCGAGGCGAGCAGCAGGCGGCGGCGGTCGAACGCGTCGGCGAGCACTCCGGCAGGCAGCGAGAGCAGCATCACCGGCAGCAGACTCGCGGTCTGGACCAGCGCAACCAGGGTCGCGGCGTGGTCCCGCTCGACCAGCAGCCACTGCGCCCCGACCGTCTGCATCCACGAGCCGACGTTGCTGCCGAGCTGCGCGAACCACAGCGAACGGTAAACCCCGTTGCGCATAGGCGCCCACGAGCCGCCCGAGGCCGCAGCCGCGTCGGCGCCCCGAGGCGGCCGATCAGAATCGGCGTGTCGGGATCCAGCGTCGGCGCTCGGCATTTTCGCAGTTTGCCATCGATGCAGGCGGGCGCGCTGCATGCGCGACGGGTTTCCTTGCCGAGCGCCTCATCCGCACAGGTCATGCAGCATGTTCGTACTCGTGCAGGGTGCCTGGAGCAGCCTGACCGGCGCGGATGAGGCTCTCGGCAAGGACAGGGCTCGTCCAGGATTGGCAGCCCTTTACGTCTTTTACATCTTCCCGACGTTCCGCAGCGCGGCGTCCAGGTCGGACGGCTTGAGGCCGAAGGTCTGTTCGGTGAGCGTCGTGTCGATGACGAACGGGCGCACGAACTGGTAGTGCGTCGCGCGCAACTCGCGCATCATCGGCGAGACCAGGCCCGCCGACCACAGCACGGGGTAGGGCAGCGCCGAGATCTTGGCCTTCGGGGCGCCGTTCACCTCGGTGAAACGGGTCGCGAGCTGGCGGACGGTCAGGGGCGGGTTGGTCGGGACGAGCCAGGCTTTGCCGAGAGCGCGCTCGTCGGTCGCGGCGGTCACCAGCGTCGCGGCCACGTCGGGGATCGAGGTCCAGCTGTGCGGGACGTCGAGGGCGGCGGGGATGTAGGCGCGCTTGCCGGCCAGCAGGGGCTCGCCGATGTAGCTGAAGACCGAGTTGGCCTCGATGTAGTCGCTGGCGCGGACCTCGGTGGCGCGGATGCGGCCGGCTTCGTGCAGGGCCATCGCGTCGCGGAACATGTCGGCGCGCAGTTTGAGTTTGGGGTGCGTCGCGGACAGCGGCGTCTCCGGGGTGATCGGACCGGTGACGGGGCCGTAGCCGTAGAGGTTGCTCGCGGTGGCGAGGACCGCTCCGGTGCGCTCGGCGGCGGTCAGGAAGGCCGCGGCCAGCGGCGGCCAGTCGGTGAACCAGCGGTGGTACAGCGGGCTCGCGCAGTTGTAGAGCGCTGCCGCGCCCCTGGTCAGATCCGTCAGCCGGTCGGCGTCGGTCGCGTCGGCGGCGACGCGCTCGATGTTGGCGTGCGCCGGACCGCCGCCGCGGCGGGTGACGATCCGGACCTCCTCGTCGCGCTCGGCGAGCAGCTTCGCGGTGGCCGTGCCGACCGGGCCGGCGCCGACGATCACGTGCAGGGACATCTCGGGCTCCTCCTTCTGAGGTCCCCTGAGCTGGGAGACCCTCGTCAGATGAGAGCAGTGCTCTCTATTGGGAGCAATGTCCCGCAAACGCATGCTCCATGTCAAGAGCACTGCTCTCGTTTGTGTGCGATAATCTCTTCATGCCGGACAGCGCACCCTCCCTCCGGGCCCGGGTCCGGGCCGAGATGACCGAGGAGATCAAGCGCGTGGCGCTGCGCCACCTGGCCACGGACGGCACGGCGCTGTCGCTGCGGGCGGTGGCCAGGGACCTGGGCATGGTGTCCTCGGCGCTTTACCGCTACTTCGCCAACCGCGACGAGCTGCTGACCGCGCTGATCGTGGACGCTTACAACGTGCTCGCCGAGGAGGTCGAACGCGCGGACGCGGCTGTCACCGACCGCGCCGACGTCCTCGGCCGCTGGCTGGCGGTCGGCCACGCGATCCGCGCCTGGGCCGTGGCCAAGCCGCACGAATACGCGCTGATCTACGGCAGCCCGATCCCCGGTTATGCCGCGCCGACGACGACGATCGAACCCGCGACCCGTCCGGTGCTGGTGTTGGGGGGAATCCTGGCGGACGCGCGCTCGGCGGGCGTGCTGCCGGAAAAAGATGTCACGCTCGAGGGCGGCAGCCCGCTGGGTCACAAGCTCCGCGCCGAGATCGAGACGGTGGCCGAAGTGGTCGGCGCCGAGGTGGACGCGGCAGCCGTGGCACGGGCGTTGCTGGCGTGGACCGAGCTGTTCGGCGCGGTCGGCTTCGAGGTCTTCGGACGCTTGAACAACGTCATCGCGCAGCGCGAGGAGTGGTTCGACTGGCAGCTGCGGTCCATGGCCCGGTTCATAGGGCTGGGAAACCGTTCTTGAGCATCGAGTACGTCTGGCGCGGAGAGTTCACGACGAGGAAGCCGACATGTGCGGCTCGTTTATCGGACGGGCTCTGATCACAGATGCGCCTTGTACAGGTCTGTTCGGCGGTCGACGAGGTAGGTGTTCAGCCTGCGCGAGGCTTCGAGAGCCTCCGGTCGCAGGTCGGCGAAGATCAGCGCCTGGCTGTTTCCGGCGGCGGCCAGCTCGCGGCCGTCCGGAGACACCACGCGGCTCTCGCCGCAGTATTCGAAGTCGCGCTCGAGGCCGACGCGGTTGGCGTAGGCGATGAACAGCTGCGACTCGATGGCGCGCGAGGGCACGATCTGGTGCGAGACGTACTCGAACGGCCGCATGTTCGCGGTCGGCACGAGCAGCACCTGCGTCCCGGCCAGGGCGTGGGCCCGCACCGCCTCCGGGAACTCGACGTCGTAGCAGATCAGCAGACCGATGACGACGCCGTCGAGCTCCGCTTGCACGACCAGTTCGTCCCCGGCGGCGAACGCCGCGCGGTCGACGTCGCCGAACAGGTGCGTCTTGCGGTAGTTCGCCAGTCGGCGGCCGTCCTGGCCGATGAGCTGGGCAGCGTTGTAGACGCCGCCGTCTGCGCGCTCGGGATAGCCGTACAGGATCGCGATGCCGTGTCGTCGTGCGATGTCCGCGATGTCGGCGGCTGACGGGCCGTCGGCGGGTTCGGCCATGGCGGATGTCGTGGCCGAACCGAGGTGGTAACCCGTCAGGAACATCTCCGCCGTGATGAGCAGCCGCGCGTCGCCCGCGGCCGCCTGGGCGGCGGTGCGCTCGAGCAGCGCGAGATTGGCGGCCCGGTCGGCCACCGGGTCCGGTGAGCCGTGCGGGTAGTACGTGTGCGGCCCCTGCAAGCAGGCCACGCGGATATCCATGGCGTCTCCCGGATATGGGGCGGCGCCGACGGGCGCCGCCCCGTTGTTCACTCTGCGTCGGCGACGATCGATCCGACCCGCTCGCCGAGCGTCGGGTCACGGCGGGTGAGCACGACGGCGTACACCGCGGAGGCGATCAGCACGCCCAGCGCCAGGTACGGGAACCAGTTGTACGGCGCGGGCTGGCCCGGCTTGGCCAGGTAGTACAGCGGGACGATGATCGCCACGGCTCCCAGCGCCGGCAGCACACCGTGCTTGACGGCGCTGAACTGCGCGCGGTGGTGCCTGCGGTAGTAGAACGGCAGGGCGATGTTCGAGGCCAGGTACACCAGCAGGATCAGGATGGTGCCCATCGTGGAGGACTGCGCGAAGAAGCTCACCGGGTCCATCGGCCCGGCGTGCCCGAGGATATGGCCCAGGCCCCAGCCGCCGATGATCAGGACGGCGGCCGCCACGAACGCGACGATGGCGTTGGTGGGGGTGCGCCGGGTCGGATGCACCCGGCCGAGGAAGGCCGGCAGCAGCCCCTCGCGCCCGGCGTTGAACAGCATGCGGGTCTGCGAGTTCACACCGGCGATCAGCGAGCCGAGGGTCGAGGTCATGCCGGCCAGGTAGGCGAAGAACGCCAGCGCGCCCAGGGTGTCGTGCGCCACGTTGATGAAGGGGACGTCGGCGGCGCCCACCTTGTTCACGTCGTAGCCGAACCCGGTGACCGTCGCATAGGCGAACAGCACGTAACTGACGGACATGATGGCGACCGAGGAGAACACTGCGCGCCCGACGTTGCGCCGCGGGTCCTGGCTCTCCTCGGCCAGCGCCGCAGAGTTCTCCCAGCCGATGAACAGGTACACCGCCAGCGGGAAACCCGCGGCCAGCCCGGACATCCCGTGGCTGATATGGCTGGGCAGGAACGGGGTGACCGACAGGTGGCCGCCGTGCTTGGCGATCGCGGCGACCGAGACCACGACCAGCACGAGCATCTCCACCGCGAGCAGGAGCCCGGCGACCTTGGTGGACACCGCGACGCCCCGCACGACGAGGGCGACCGACAGGCCGGTGAGCAGCAGCGTCCAGATGATCCAGGGGACGTTCCAGCCGAGGTAGTAGTGCAGCGTCGTCTCCAGGAACCCGCCGGAGATGGCGATGACCGAGGAGATCGCAATGATGTAGCCGACCGCGACGAGCAGCGACGTGGTCACCGCGCTCGTGCCGCCGAACGTCTTGCCGACGAAGGTGATGAAGCCGCCGGCCGAGGGGTGCGCGCGGGAGAACTGCGACAGCGTGTTGCCCAGCAGCGCCACCGTGATCCCGGCGGCGATGATCGTGAGCGGCGAGGCCACGCCGGCGGTGGTGGCCAGGAACCCGAACCCGAAGTAGAAGCTCATCGCCGGGCCGATGTTGGCCATCGTGGAGCTGGCGATGTCCAGCAGTCCGAGCGATCCGCCGCGCAGGCGGTGCCGACTCGGTCCGGCGTCGGCGGAGGGTGGTTCGAGGCGTGTCGAGGCAGGGTCGAGCGCGGGCATGGATGCTCCTTGGGCGGCTGAGGCAGGTGGGAGGGCCGGTACCGCGAGGGCGGTCGCGCGGCTTGTCCGGGCCCGGGGGATCGGCGCTCCGGAGGTGCGGACGGCTGGCTAGCCAGAAAATAGCTCAGGTCGAGCAGATAGACAAGGGGTAATGGCTCGTAGTGAGCAGATATCGTTCGGCGGAATCGGCCAACCGCGGCGGCTCAGGGTCGGGCGCAGCGGGGAAGGCTGGTCGCGCCGCTCACAGCCCGCTGATGAGGGCGAGCTGATGCGCCTTCAGCGCCGCGACGGCCGCGTCCAAGTGGCCGAGTTCGAGGGCCGTGAGCAGGTCTGCATGGTGCTTGTTCTCCCCGCGCAGCAGCGCGGCCGGCGGCGCGGGCGCCAACAGGCACAGCTGCCCGAGGATGTCGGCCACCTGCTCGCCGGCCACTCCTTCGCCCAGCGCCTCGGCCAAACCCAGGTGGAAGCACGTCTCCAGGCGCAGCAACTCGGACGGGTCCTCGGCCGCGTCCATCTCGGCGACGACGGCGCGCAGGTCCGCGTCCCAGTGCGCGGGCAGCTCCCCGGTGGAGCGGGCGACCAGTCCGCACTCCAGCAGCAGGTGGAAATCCTTGAGCGCCGCAGCCTGTTCCCCGTCCCTGAACGCCGCCGCCACGGCGGCCCATTCGCCGGCGACGAACGTGCCGCCCACGCGGCCGCGCCGGCGGTCCAGCAGACCGTCCTGGCACATGGTCTCCAGCGCCCGCCGCACCGTCATCTCGCTCATGCCGAAGTCCTCGGCGATGACGCCGGCGTCCGGAAGCCGGTCGCCGGGAGACAGGTGCGCGAGCCGCACCTGCAGCGCGATGCGCGAGCGGATCAGCTCGGCTCCGGTCTGCGCCCGCACGGGAAGGCGGGCACGGATCGCACCGCGCCCGGCGGCCGTGCCCGCCGACGCCGGGTACAGACCGAACTTCCCCGCTGTATTCGCCACGCCGGACACTCTATTCGCGCGCGTCGCCGCGGCAGGCGTACCGCGTGTACCGCGTGATGGTGCCCATACTCACTCCTCGTATCCGTCGGCGACGACCGATCCGACCCGTTCGCCGAGCGCGGGGTCGCGGCGGGTGAATATGACCGCGTACACCACGGACGCGGCCAGCAGGCCGAGCGCCAGGTAGGGGAACCAGCTGTACGGTGCCGGCTGGCCCGGTTTCAACAGGTAATACAACGGGATGACGATCGCCGCGGCGCCGAGCGCCGGAACGACGGCGTGCCTGACGGCGCGGAACTCGGTGGGCCGGTAGCGGCGGTAGTAGAACGGCAGGGCGATGTTCGAGGCCAGATACACCAGCAGGATCAGGGTGGTCGCCATCGTCGAGGCCTCGGCGAAGAAGGCAGTGGCGCTCATCGCGGGGTGGTGCCCGAGGACGTGCCCCAGGCCCCAGCCGCCGATGATCAGGATGGCGGCGGCGGTGAACGTGGTGATCGCGTTGGTGGGGGTGCGCCGGATCGGATGGACGTAGCCGAGGAAGGCCGGCAGCAGCCGCTCGCGTCCGGCGTTGAACAGCATGCGGGTCTGGGAGTTGGTGCCGGCGATCAGCGAGCCGAGGGTCGAGGTCATGCCGGCTACGTAGGCCAGGAAGGTGAACGCGCCCAACGCTCCCTGCGCCACGGTGAAGAACGGGACGTCTGAAGCGTGCACCTTGTCCATCGCATAGCCGAACCCGGTGACGGTCGCGTAGGCGAACAGCACATAGCTCACCGCCATGATGGCGACGGAGGAGAACACCGCGCGCCCGACGTTGCGCCGCGGGTTCTCGCTCTCCTCGGCCAGTGCCGCGGAGTTCTCCCAGCCGATGAACAGGTACACCGCCAGCGGGAAACCCGCGGCCAGCCCCGACATGCCGTTGCTGATGTGGCTGGGCAGGAACGGGGTGAGCGACAGGTGGCCGCGGTGTTCGATGATCGCAGTGACCGAGACGATGACCAGGACCAGCATCTCCACCGCGAAGAAGAATCCGGCGACCTTGGTGGAGATGACGATCCCGCGGACCATCAGCGCCAGCGCCAGGCCGGTCAGGATCAGCGACCAGACGAACCACGGCGGGCTCCACCCCGCGTAGCGGTCCAGGGTGGTGGCCAGCAGTCCGCCGGACACCGCGATCACGGCCGAGATGCCGATGATGTAGCCGAGGGTCACCAGCAGCGCGGTGGTCACCGCGCTCGTGCCGCCGAACGTCTTGCCGACGAAGGTGATGAAGCTGCCGGCGGACGGGTGGGCGCGGGAGAACTGCGACAGCGTGTTGCCCAGCAGCGCGACGACGAGGGCGGCGGCCACGATCGTGAGCGGCGAGGCCACGCCGGCGGTGGTGGCCAGGAATCCGAAGCCGAAGGCGAAGCTCATCGCCGGGCCGATGTCGGCCATCGTGGAGCTGGCGATGTCCAGCAGGCCCAGGGCGCCGCCGCGCAGGCGCTGATGCTGCGGCCTGGCGCGGGGGGACGCGGACAGCACGGACATCAGCGGTCCGGAGCCGGGCTCGACCATCGCGGTGCTCCTTGGGCGGCAGGGGCGGACGGGGGTCAGTTCTGCCCACACGCCGGTCCCCGACTCGGACGAGCGGCGCGGGGCCTTGCCGGGAACAGCCGGTGCCCGCGAAAATAGTTCAAGGCGATCGGATAGGCAAGGGGTGGGTGAAGAACAGCGCGCTCGCACGGGCGGGCGCGCTCGCGGGCGAGGACCAGGCCGCCGGGCGTGGAGAGCGTGCGGAGCGGGGCGGGGCGGTCCTAGGGTCGGCCGCGCAGGAATGATGCGCGGAACGGGCGAAGCTCCAGGTGTGCCAGGCCGCTGGCCGAGATGGGGTCGCCGTCCATGATCGCGCGTGCGGCCTGTTCGTCTTCGGCTTCGAACACGGCGATGCCGGTGTTGACCGGACCGAGCGTCGGGCCGGCCAGGATGAGCGTCCCCTCGGCCAGCAGGCGCTCAAGCCGCGCCGCGTGCTCCGCCCAGACCTGCTTCTCCGCGTCGGTCATCGTCGCGGCGAAGTCCCGGCGCGGTGGGTGGATGAAGTAGATCCATTCGGCCACGCGGCCCAGTGTCAGCGGCGCCGGGCATAGCGTCAACACCGCGTCCCGGGCATCTGCCGGCCGACTGCGGTGCGCCGACGGTGCGTCGGGCGCCGATGCCTGTCCGATTAACCCATAAAATCCACGGGAAGCGCGGATCGCGTGTTCGCTGGTTCTCTGCTGGGCGCGCGGGACGGCTGCGGCCGACTCGAGAGGCGGTTGACCGTGTGGGTTCGGCGGCAGGTTCGGACAGCCGCTGCGGCGGCGCTCGGGGTCGCGCGGCCGGGGCCGGTCATCCGTGGCCCGCGCCCTCGCGCTGGCGTACGGTGTCGGACGTGCCGCTCTTCCGTCCCAGGTGCCCGGTGCCGCCGCGCGAGCAGGCGTGGATCGAGAAAATGCTCCTCTGGTGCGTGGACCGGCTCGGACACCTGCCGTTGCGCCAGCCCGTCGTCGAACCCACCAATGCCTTCTTCCCGGGCGCTTATCTCGGCACGGAGCAGGACGTGCTGCGCACCGTGGACCAGGTCAGAGCGCATCTCGCGATCAGCGCGGACCGGTTCACGGTCGAGGTGGCGGTCGACGACGACATGCCCGGCGAACTCGGCGCGATGCCGCTGTTCCCCGTGCGGCGCGCCGTCGTCGCAGGGCACTACCAGCAACGCGAGGGGCGCGGGTACGTCCGGATCGACCCGTCGCAGGCCGGGGACCGCATGCGGCTGGTGGCGATCGCGGCCCACGAGCTGTGCCATGAGCTGCTGCTCGGCCGGGGCGGCGTGCCCGGCGCGGACGGCGACGACCACGAGCCGCTGACCGACCTG
>NZ_DASZGI010000010.1:0-7417 GCF_035938995.1 Actinocrinis sp. | reverse complement strand
GCGAGCTTCGCGGCCGAACCCTCGGGGCCGGGCTGCCCGGCGGCGAGCGACTGCCGCAATCGCGCAGCGGTCAGGCGCGTCGCCTCCGCTTCGACCCAAAGGCGCATCAGCGTGTCGTGCGCGGCGGCGGTGCGCAGTTCGGGCCGCTCCCGCCAAGCTTTCGCGACGACGCCGATCACGCCTCCCTCGCGCGGCGATGAGCCACCGCCGATCGCGACGCGCTCGTTCATCAGCGTGGTGCGCGCCACGGCCCAGCCGTCGCCGACCGCGCCGAGCCGGTAGCTGTCCGGGATCTGTACCGCGGTGAGGAAGACCTCGTTGAACTCGGCCTCGCCGGTGATCTGCCGCAGGGGTCTGACTTCGACCCCGGGGGCCGTCATGTCGCAGACGAAGTAGGTCAGGCCCCGATGCTTGGGGACACCGGGATCGGTGCGAGCGATCAGGATTCCCCAACGGGCTTCGTGCGCCATGGACGTCCAGACCTTCTGCCCGTCCACGATCCAGGCCCCGCCTCCGACCGTCTTGTCACCGGCGTCGGGGGCGACCAGGACGGCCCGCGTGGCCAGGCCGGCGAGGTCGGAACCGGCGCCCGGCTCGCTGAACAGCTGGCACCACACCTCTTCGCCGGTCCACAGCGGACGCAGGAAGCGGCGGCGCTGCTCGTCGGTCCCGTGCGC
This sequence comes from Actinocrinis sp., assembly GCF_035938995.1. GTDB lineage: Bacteria > Actinomycetota > Actinomycetes > Streptomycetales > Catenulisporaceae > DASZGI01. The sequence goes on along the minus strand of NZ_DASZGI010000010.1, from coordinate 6,740 downwards.
CAGGATCGTCGGCGCGGCCATGCCGAGGCCGATGCCGATCCGGTTCGGGTCGTTCGTCGGCGCGCCCGCCGCATCCAGGGCCTCGTTCGCGACGGCCTGGAACTCGCGCGGCGCGCCCAATCCCCCGAGCCCGACCGGGAAATGCACCCAGGCAAGCCCGGCATCGAACCGCGCGCGCAGGAAATCGAGTCGCGCGGTGGTGCGCGGGTCGTGCGCCTCAAGCAGGTCGCGCACTCGCCGCAGAACGTCTTCGGCGGTCACCGTCCCGGCATCGGTTCCTGCTGGTTCCGTCCCTGATCCGGCCACAGGCGTGGTCACCGTCCCTCTCTCAGCGTGTCCAGTCCGCGGGCGACGAGGGCGGGAACCATCGCTCCCATGTTCTCGAATCCCGGGCCGACCGTCTTGCCCTGCAAGAAGCGGAAGTGGATGCCTTCCGCGATGACCGCCAGCTTGAAGTAGCCGAACGCGATGTACCACGGCATCGGCGACACGTCGAGGCCGCTGCGCTCGGCGTAGCGGGCGACGAGCGCGGGCGCGTCCGGGAAGCCGGTCCCCGGATCGACGGCCGAGCTGAACGCGCCGCTGCCGATCGATTCGAGCTCGGACCAGTACACGCACATGATCCCGAGGTCGGCCAGCGGATCGCCGAGCGTCGCCATCTCCCAGTCCAGCACGGCGGCGATCCGGTCGTCCGGGGAGACGATGGCGTTGTCGAGGCGGTAGTCGCCGTGCACGATCGACGCGCGCTGCGGCGCCGGGATGCCGGTACCGAGCGCCGATTGCAGCTCATCGATTCCCGGCACCTCGCGGCTGCGCGAGGCTGCGAGCTGCTTGCCCCACCGTGCGACCTGGCGGTCGAGATAGCCGTCCGGGCGGCCGAAATCCGCGAGCCCGACGGACGCGGGATCGACGGCGTGCAGATCGGCGAGGACGTCCATGAGCGCCCAGGAGATCGCACCGGCGCGCTCGGCGGTGAGAGAAGTGGTCTGCGATCGGTAGCGGTAGACGGCGCCCTCGACGAACTCCATCAGATAGAAGGGCGCGCCGATCGCTTCGGGGTCTGAGCAGAGGAGATAGACCTCGGGGACCGGCACGGCGGTGGGGGCGAGCGCGGACAGCACCCGGAACTCCCGGCCCATGTCGTGCGCCGTGGCCAGCACGTGGCCGAGCGGCGGCCTGCGCAGCACCCAGGTGCGGCCGCCGCTATTGGTGACCGTGTAAGTCAGGTTCGACTTGCCCCCGGCGATGAGCCGCGCGGTGAGCGGAGCGGAGCCGTCGGCGAGGTCGGTTCGGTGCTCGGCCAGAAAGTCCCGAAGCGCGGAGAGGGACAGGCCGGGCGGGTCCGCCGGCGCGCTCGGCTCCCCGTCGCCGCGCATGTCGCCGCCGTCGATGTCATCCTGCGATAGAGGCATGTCTCGGTTCTTCCCTCAACGTCTTCCTCGCGTCGGCTCTTGCGGCACGCACCGCCGGGTGAAACAGTACCGACTAGTCGGTACGTCGACCAGGCCCGGAAGCGACGAGGCTTCGGAAGAGGGACGAGATGATCGCCAGCACCATGCAGGACTACCAGCTCACCGTGTCGGCGATCCTGCGCCACGGTTCCCGGATCTACGGCGGCAGCGAGTGCGTGACCTGGGCCGGGGCGGGTGCCCGGCGCGCCACCTACGCCGAGATCGCCCGCAACGCCGAGCGTCTGGCAGCCGCCCTGACCGAGCTGGGCGTCGGCGCGGGCGACCGGGTCGGGACCTTCTGCTGGAACTCCCAGGAGCACCTCGAGGCATACTTCGCCATCCCCGGTATGGGCGCCGTCCTGCACACCCTCAACATCCGGCTTCCAGCCGACCAGCTCGCGCACATCATCGACCACGGCGGAGACCGGGTCGTCCTCGTCGACGACACCCTCGTCCCGCTGCTCGCGCAGGTGGCCCCGGGGCTGAGCGCGGTCGAGACCTACATCGTCATCGGCGCGGGGGACGCCGGCGCCCTCGAGGCGAGCGCCCCGGCCGGTGCCAAAGTCCTGCGGTACCGGGAGCTGCTCGAGGCCCAGCGGACCCGGTTCGCCTGGCCGGAGCTGGACGAGCGGACCGCCGCGTCCATGTGCTACACCAGCGGCACGACCGGCGACCCGAAGGGCGTCGTCTATTCGCACCGGTCGACGTACCTCCACGCGCTCGCCAGCAACGCCGCCTCCCTCTGCGGCAGCACCGAGGCCGACCGGGTGCTGACGATCGTGCCGATGTTCCACGTGAACGCCTGGGGCTTCCCGTACGGCTGCTTTCTGTCCGGCGCGACCCAGCACATGCCCGGCCCGTTCATGACACCCGACATGCTCACCCGCTTCATCGCCACCGAACGCTCGACGCTCGCGGCCGCCGTCCCCACCATCTGGAACGGCATCCTCGCGTACGGCGAACAGCACAAGATCGACCTGTCCTCCCTGCGCATGGGCACGTCGGGCGGCTCGGCGGCGTCGCGCGCCCTGCTGGAGGCGTTCGACAAGCGCTACAACCTGCGCATCGTGCAGGGGTGGGGCATGACCGAGACCAGCCCGCTCGGCGGCATGTCCCATCCGCCGGCCGAGGTGCCGCACGCCACGCCGGAGGACGTGGAGTGGCGGCTGAACTCGGGCCGGATCGCAGCCGGGGTCGAGATGCGCGTCGTCGGCCTCGACGACGGCAAGCCGCTGCCGTGGGACGGGATTACCGCCGGCGAGATCGAGGTGCGCGGCCCGTGGATCACCGGGTCCTACCACCGCGACCGCGCGCCGGAGAAGTTCCACGACGGCTGGCTGCGCACCGGCGACATCGGCACGATCGACGGGCGCGGCTTCTTCAAGGTCACCGACCGAGTAAAGGATCTGATCAAGTCCGGGGGCGAGTGGATCTCCTCGGTGGATCTGGAGAACCAGCTCCACGGCCACCCGGCGGTGCTCGAGGCGGCGGTCGTCGGCATCCCGGACCCGCGCTGGGAGGAGCGCCCGCTCGCGTGCGTGGTGCTCAGGCCGGGCGAGAACGCGACCGCCGCGGAGCTGGCGGGCTACCTGAGCGGCAAGTTCGCGCGCTGGCAGGTGCCGGAGAACTGGACCTTCATCGCCGAGGTCCCCAAGACGACGGTCGGAAAGTACGACAAGAAGGTGCTCCGGGCGCGGTACCGCGACGGCGAACTGACTGTGGAGCGACTGAACTAGCGGGCCGTCCCCATCTCGGGGACGCCGACGGCCGAGCACGACGGAACCGTGTTCTCCAGAACACATGAGACCACGAGGCGAGAGACATGGACTTCCAACTCAGCACCCTGGCGCGCGACTACCTCGGCCGGCTCCAGGAATTCATGGACGGCTCCGTCTACCCCGCCGAACCGGTCTACGCGGCGCAGCGACGGGTGCTCGCCGAGGCCGGCGACGTGCACGGAGTACCGCCGGTGGTCGAGGAGCTTAAGACCGAGGCCCGCAAGCGCGGCCTGTGGAACCTCTTCCTGCCGGACGCCACCGACCCGCGCCACGGCCTCACCGTCGCCGACTACGCCCCGCTCGCCGAGCTGACCGGCCGCTCGGTGGAGCTCGCGCCCGAGGCGATCAACTGCGCCGCGCCGGACACCGGGAACATGGAGGTGCTGCACCTGTTCGGCACCCCCGCGCAGAAGGAGCGCTGGCTCGAGCCGCTGCTGCGCGGCGAGATCCGCAGCGGCTTCGCCATGACCGAGCCCGACGTCGCCAGCTCGGACGCCTCGAACATCAGGACCCGGATCGACCGCGACGGCGACGAGTACGTGATCAGCGGGCGCAAGTGGTGGACCACCGGGGCCGCGGACCCGCGCTGCCGGATCCTGATCGTGATGGGCAAGACCGACCCCGACGGCCCGGCGCACCGGCAGCAGTCGATGGTGCTCGTCCCGCTCGACGCGCCGGGAGTGAAGGTCGTGCGGTCGCTGCCCGTGTTCGGGTACCACGACCAGCACGGCCACGCCGAGATCGAGTTCGACGACGTACGTGTGCCCGTCGAAAACCTGATCGGCGAGGAGGGCGGCGGCTTCGCGATCGCCCAGGCGCGGCTCGGACCCGGCCGCATCCACCACTGCATGCGGGCCATCGGCATTGCGGAGCGCGCGCTCGAGCTGATGTGCGAGCGGGCGGCGTCCCGGGTCGCGTTCGGCAAGCCGGTGGCCGCGCAGGGCGTGGTGCAGCAGTGGATCGCCGAGTCGCGGATGGCGATCGAGCAGGCGCGGCTGCTGACGCTCAAGACCGCATGGATGATCGACAGGTACAGCACCAAGACGGCGCGCGTCGAGATCGCGGCGATCAAGGTGGTGGTCCCGCGGGTCGCCCTCGACGTGGTGGACAAGGCGATCCAGGTCCACGGCGGGGCGGGGGTCAGCGACGACACCCCGCTGGCCGGGATGTGGGCCGCGCTGCGCACGCTGCGGATCGCCGACGGGCCGGACGAGGTACACGTGCGCTCGGTCGCGCGCACCGAACTGGCTCCGTACCTGGCCCGCACCGGCTGGAGTGTCCCCGATCATGGCTAGTCTTAACGCCATGCCACGTCCCTCGACGAATGACGCGCAGGTCGCCGAGCCGTTCGCCGGCCTGCGCGGGCTGCCGGTCCCCGAGCGGCTGCTGGCCGTCTCGGTCCGGCTCTTCGCCGAGCAGGGCTTCGAGGGCACGTCGGTCCAGGAGATCGTGGCCGCGGCGGGGGTCACCAAGGGGGCGATGTACCACTACTTCGCCTCCAAGGACGATCTGCTGTACGAGATCTACCATCGGCTGCTGAGTTTGCAGACCGAGCGGCTGAACTCGCTCGCGGACGGGCCGGGCGACGCCGCCGACCGGGTGCGCGCGGTCGCCGAGGACGTGGTGGAGACGACGCTCGGCTCGATCGACGAGGCGATCGTCTTCTTCCGCTCGATGCACATGCTGCCCGCCGACAAGCGGGCCCAGGTGCGGGCCGAGCGCCGCCGCTATCACGAGCGGTTCCGCACCCTCGTGGAGGAGGGGCAGCGTGAGGGAGTCTTCCGGGCGGACGTCTCGGCGGACATCGTCACCCACTACTTCTACGGGGCCGTGAACCACCTCGGGACCTGGTACCACCGGGACGGGGGCCTGAGCCGGCGGCAGGTCGCTGAGCACTACGCGGATCTCGTGCTCGGCGGCCTGATCAAGAACTGACGAACGGCACCGCCGCCTACCCGGATCGCCCGACGACGCGTTCGCACTGCCGATCCCACTCGTGCCACCGGACGCCAAAATGACCGGTCGTCTTAACCCGTGCATGAACGGTACCCACGTTCCCGATACACGGGATGACGACCGGTCGTCTTAACCCGTGCATGACCGGCACCCACCTTCCCGATACGCGGGATGACGACCGGTCGTCTTAACGCCTGAATCACCAGATACCGCGCTGGCGGCCAGCGTCCCCCTCCCGGATCACCGGATATCGCGCGAAACCGCGCGTCCGGCGAACAAAGCCGTCCGCGTCCTGGCCATACCGTCCAGTCGGTACTACGCTCACGCCGCCGCACGAGGAAGTGCGGCAGACCTTGGCCCAGGAGGAATCCGTGTCCACGTCGACCCTGGAAGGAACCACCTCCCCGCTGCCCCAGCCGGCCCGCTCGCCCCGTCTGTGGAATCGGCAGCTGACCAGCTACCCCGCGACCACGACCCGCTACGCGTATCTGGCCATCGTGGTGCTCGCGACGATCGTCCTGTACTACCAGCTGTACATCCAGTACGCGGTGTCCACGCCGATCATCACCCACTTCAACATGACGTTCACATACTTCGTGTACGTCTCCGTGGTGGCCAACGCGGTCGGCGCCTTCGCCTCGCTGCTCGCCGGCCTGGCCGATCGCTGGGGCCGCGCCAACCTCACCGTCTACGGCTTGCTCATCGTCGGCCTGCTGGTCGCCTTCGCCGTGCCGAACGCCGGCTCCAAGGGCGTGTACCTGGCCCTGATCACCATCGTCGGCTTCGTCGAGGGCGTCATCCTGGTGACCACCCCGGCCCTGGTGCGCGACTTCTCCCCGCAGCTCGGCCGCGCCTCCGCGATGGGGTACTGGACGATGGGGCCGGTCGTCGGCAGCCTGGTCGTCACCGGCGTCACCAGCCACACCTTCACCGGCTCGACCACCTTTCAGGACGAGTTCCGGTACGCGGGCTGGTCCGGCCTGATCGTGTTCGTCATCGCGCTGTTCGGCCTGCGCGAGCTCTCCCCGCAGCTGCGCGACCAGATCATGGTCACCCTGCGGGACCGTGCGCTGGTCGAGGCGCGGGCGAAGGGCCTCGACGTGGCGGCCGCGCTGAAGGGCCAGTGGCGGCAGATGCTGCGCGGCGACGTCATCGGCTCGGCGCTCGCGATCAGCCTCTTCCTGCTGCTCTACTTCGCCGCGGTCGGCTCGTTCACCGTCTACTACGTCACCACGTTCAACTACTCGGTCCAACGCACCGCCGGACTGCTGAACTGGTACTGGGGCGCGAACGCGATCAGCCTGGTCGTGATCGGCCTGCTGTCCGACCTGTCGAAGGTGCGCAAGCCGTTCATGCTCGTCGGCGCACTCGCCTCGATCGGCGTGCTGATCCCCTTCGCCCTCGCCGCGACCAGGCCGTCCACGAGCTACTACACTTTCGCCCTGCTCGTGGCCGGGATCGGCATCTTCGGCGGGATGACCTACGCGCCCTGGATGGCGAGCTTCACCGAGACGGTCGAGGCGCGAAACCCGGCGGCGACCGCGACCGGGCTGGC
>NZ_DASZGI010000009.1:0-22614 GCF_035938995.1 Actinocrinis sp. | reverse complement strand
CCAGCCGCCCCAGAGCAGTAGGCCTGCTCGTTGTGGGTCGGGGCGCCGGGCCCGGCGGGTAGCCCACAGGCCGAGCCCGAGCAGGATCAGCGCGGTGGGTAGCAGCCACGAGATCTGCGAGCCGATGTCGGTGCCGAACATACGGGTCAGGCCGGTCGCGCCCCAGCGACTGGTGCCGGTGCCGCCGCCGACCGAGCCGGTCTCGCTGCCGGTGAGCCGGCCGAAGCCGTTGTAGCCGAAGGTCAGTGACAGGAAGCTGTTGTCCTGCGAGCCGCCGATGTACGGGCGGTCCGCCGCCGGGATCAGCTGCACGATCGCCACCCACCAGCCGCCCGCGACGACCATCGCCACCGTGGCCAGCAGGATCTGCTTAAGCCTTCGCCGTACCGGAGTCGGCGCGGCGATGAGGTAGACGAGCGCGAAGGCCGGGAGGACTAGGAAAGCCTGGAGGGTCTTGGTGAGGAACGCGAAGCCGATGCAGACGCCTGCGAGCACGAGCCACCCGGTCCGGGCCTTCTCGAGGGCCCGCACGACGCAGTACGCGCCGACGGTCATCAGCAGCGTGAGCAGGGCGTCCGGGTTGTCGTACCGGAACATCAGGGCGGCCACCGGGGTCAGCGCGAGCACCGCTCCGGCGATGAGGCCCGCCGCGTAGCCGGAGGTGCGCCGTACGGCGGCGTAGAGGAAGCCGACGGCGGCGACGCCCTCGAGTGCCTGGGGCAAGAGGATCGCGAAGGAGTTCACCCCGAAGATCCGGGCCGAAATGTCCATGATCCACAGGGCCGCCGGAGGCTTGTCGACGGTGATGAAGTTGGCGGCGTCCGAGGAGCCGAAGAAGAAGGCCTTCCAGCTCTCGGTCCCGGCTTGGACCGCGGCCGAGTAGAAGGCGTTCGCCCAGTCGGATTCGCTCAGGTTCCACAGGTAGAGCACGGCGGTGCCCGCAAGCAGCGCGATGACCGCTTTGCGCACCCAGGCCGGATCCTCCTGCCGTCCGCGCCAGAAGCGCCGCGCGCGGGAGGCCGGTCCGCCGGCCGGGGGCGCGGGCGCCGAGCGGTCCGACCACCCGCTGGGGCCAGCCGTCGTGTTGTCGTCGAGGATCGTCGTCATGGCTTCACGATCGGCGTCCGCGATGAAACCTTCATGAGTCGGCGATGGGAGCCGGGTACGAATCCGCCGTACGGATGAGCGAACGTCCGGGCCGCGCCGCAGTCGGCTTAATCACCCAAATGGCGCATACAGGGCGGGCAACTTGAGCGGTTTACCGGTTAAAGCACGACTAACGCGTCTTCGAAGCTTGGTTTCCGCAGCTCTTGTGCGCGCCTGAAGCCGCGCTGTCGTGCTCTTGACATGATCGAAGCACGCGACGACCCTTACGCGAAGGCTCCGGTCAAGGGTGATCGGAGCCTTCAGCGCACGCGTCCCCGCTGGCGACGGCGGGTGCGGCGAGATCCGGAGGGCTCGCCGCACCACTGCCTCCGCTTGCCCGTCGCGGCTCGGCGACAGAGGCGTGCGATTGGCCGAATCGTTACGCGGTTCATGCGGGAGTGACGCTGGACTGGGCACTCTAAGGGGGGTTGCATCTGAAATTGCCGTTCCACCGACGTGACAAGTTGCGCCGCGGCGCGGCGCTCCGTTATCGGCGAGGGGAAAGAAGAACGATGATGTTCACCACCTCTGGCAGACGGCACCGGGCGGCGGGGCTCGCGGCGGCGGCCGCCGGGTTCTCCCTCCTGGCCGCGGCTTGCAGTTCCAACTCGAGCGGTACGACCGCGAACGTGACACTGACCGGAAGCTGCGCCAAGTATCAGGCCTACGCCGGGCACCCGGGAACCTCGGTCTCGATGTTCGCCTCCATCATCAGCCCCGAGTCGGACTCCCTGCAGAAGTCCTGGGCCGACTTCGAGAAGTGCACCGGGATCACCATCAAGTACGAGGGCTCCAACGACTTCGAGTCGCAGCTCGGCGTCCGGGTGGCCGGCGGCACCGCCCCGGACATCGCGATCATCCCGCAGCCCGGCCTGCTGCAGCAGATGGTCAAGACGCACAAGGTGGTCAAGCCCCCGGCCCAGACGGTCGCCAACGAGAACAAGTGGAGCGCGGCCTGGAAGGAGTACGGGTCGGTCGACGGGACCTTCTACGCGGCGCCGATGAGCGCGAACATGAAGTCCCTGGTCTGGTACTCCCCCAAGGCCTTCGCCGCGGCCGGCTACCAGGTGCCCACCACCTGGGACGACCTGATGTCGCTGTCCGCGAAGATCGCCGCGGCCGGCAAGGGCAAGCCCTGGTGCGGCGGGCTCGGCTCCGGCACCGCGACCGGCTGGCCGGCCACCGACTGGGTCGAAGAGGTTCTGCTGCGCCAGGCCGGCGGCACCGCCTACGACGACTGGGTCAGCCACAAGCTGCCGTTCTCCTCGCCGACCGTGCAGAAGGCCATGCAGACGGTCGCCGGCTGGATGCAGAACCCGGCCTGGGTCAATGCCGGCTTCGGCGACGTGAAGTCCATCGCCACCACCACCTTCCAGGACGCCGGCAAGCCGATCCTGACCGGCCAGTGCTGGATGCTCCAGCAGGCCTCCTTCTACGAGGCGCAGTGGCCCACCGGTACGAAGGTCGGCCCGGATGGCGACGTGTTCGCGTTCTACCTGCCGCAGATCGACCCGTCGATCCCGACCCCGGTCGAGGGCGGCGGCGAGTTCGTGACTGCGTTCTCCTCGCGGCCTGAGGTGCAGGCGGTGCAGAACTACCTGTCCACCGCGGACTGGGCCGACTCGCGCATCCAGGTCGCGCCGGGCTGGGTCTCCGCCAACCAGGGCGTGGACCAGAGTCTTTACACCGACCCGATCGACAAGCTGTCGGCGCAGTACCTGACCAACCCGAACTCCACCTTCCGGTTCGACGCCTCTGACATGATGCCCGCGGCGGTCGGCTCCGGCGAGGAGTGGAAGGCGTTCACCGCCTGGTTCGCCGAAGGCTGGTCGATCCCGCAGGTGACCGCCGACGTCGACGGCGCGTGGCCGAGTTCGTGAGGATGAGCGACAGCGCACGCGGGGGCGCGGCTGAGGCCGCGCCCCCGCTTTCCCTGCCCCCTGTTTCCCGACGCCGGCTCGCCGCGCACCGCCGCGGCGGCCCGGCCCGGCTTCGCGAGGCGGCCCGGTGAACGCGGCCGTGGCGCACGCGCAGCCCGTGATCCTCGCCGGTGCGCTCGGCGACGCCGGGTCGAAGCTCGGCCAGACCCTCGAGGCCCTGGCCCTCTTCTTCGGCATCGCCCTGCTCGTGTTCTTCGCGGCCGGGCGGGCGACCGGTCGGCTGAACCGGCCGCTGGCCATCGTCGTGTTGCTCGGACCCGCGCTGGTCCTGCTCACGGTGGGGCTGGTCGTCCCGGCGATCCGGACGATCTACCTGAGCCTGCGCAGCGACGACTCGTCGAGCTTCGTCGGCGTCGCCAACTTCAAGTGGGCGTTCACGAACGGCAACCTCAACCAGGGTGTCAGGCAGGAACTGTTCAACACCCTGCTCTGGATCGTGATCGCCCCGATCGTCGCGACGGTCCTCGGCCTGCTGATCGCGGTGCTGGTGGACCGGATGAGACACCAGGCGATCTACAAGTCGCTGATCTTCATGCCGGTGGCGATCTCCTTCGTCGGCGCGTCGATCATCTGGAAGTTCGTCTACGACTACCGCGGACCCGGCCTGCCGCAGGACGGCCTGCTCAGCCAGACCGTCATCGCGCTGGGCTGGCACAATCCGCCGAACTGGATCCTGAGCCACCCGCTGAACGACTTCCTGCTCATGGTGATCATGGTGTGGGTGCAGACGGGCTTCGCCATGGTGGTGCTCTCCGCCGCGATCAAGGCGATCCCCGAAGACATCATCGACGCGGCGAAGGTGGACGGCGCCCGCGGCTGGGCGATGGCGTTCCGGATCACCCTGCCGATGATCCGCAACACCCTGATCGTGGTGCTCACCACGGTCATGATCATCACGCTGAAGCTGTTCGACATCATCCGCACCATGACCGGCGGCAACTTCGGCACCGACGTGCTGGCCAACGACATGTACTCGCAGTCCTTCGTGGAGTTCAACTACGGCCGGGGCAGCGCGCTCGCGGTGATCCTCTTCGTCGGGGTGCTGCCGCTGGTCGCCTACAACATCCACCAGCTGCGCCGGGAAAGGGAGACCAGGTGAGCACTCCTGCACAGGTGGCGGCGCCCTCAACCGTGCTGCGCGGGCCGGCGGCGACGAAGGCGGTGCGCCGGTCCTTCTCCTCCCCGATCGCGTCGCTGCTGGTCGTGCTGCTCACGCTGCTCTGGACGGTGCCGACCTTCGGGCTGCTGGTGACCTCGCTGCGGCCGGCCGGGGTGGTCTCGACGACCGGCTGGTGGACCGTGTTCGTGCACCCCTCGTTCACGTTCGCGAACTACCACGAGGTGCTGTTCTCGGGGGCCGGCCTCGGGGTCAGCGACGGGTTGCTGCCGTACTTCGTCAACTCCCTGGCGATCACCGTCCCGGCGACGCTGTTCCCGCTGGCGATCGCGTCGGCCGCGGCCTACGTTCTCGCCTGGGTGAAGTTCAAGGGCAGCGACGCGCTGTTCTTCTTCATCTTCGCCCTGCAGGTGGTGCCGCTGCAGTTGGCGCTGCTGCCGCTGCTCCAGCTCTCCTCGGGCGGCGCGCACATCGGCAGTGTGACAATCTTCCCGGACCTCAACCTCGGCAACACGTACGTGCCGCTGTGGACCGCGCACACCATGTTCGCGTTGCCGTTGGCGATCTTCCTGCTGCACAACTTCATCGCCCAGATCCCGCGCGACCTGATCGAGGCGGGGCTGGTGGACGGGGCCTCGCACTTCCGGGTGTTCCGCACCATCGTGCTCCCGCTGGCCGCGCCCGCGCTGGCCTCGTACGCCATCTTCCAGTTCCTGTGGGTGTGGAACGACCTGCTGGTCGCCCTCACCTTCGCGGGCGGCAGCGGCCGGGCCCCGATCACCGCCCGGCTGGCCCAGCTCACCGGGTCCTTCGGCGGCCGGTGGCAGCTGCTGACCGCGGGCGCGTTCATCGCGATCATCGTGCCGATGGCGGTGTTCTTCGCGCTTCAGCGCTACTTCGTGCGCGGTCTGCTGGCCGGGTCCGTCAAGGGGTAGCCGGCGGTGGGGCCGCCCGGCGCGGATCACGCGCTGGCGCGCACGACCAGCTCGGTGGGCAGGATGACCGGTTCCGGCTCCTGCCCGTCGAGCCGCGCGAGCAGCAGCCGCACCATCTCCCGGGAGATACGCGGCCACGGCTGGCGCACGGTGGTCAGCTGCGGCCGGGCGGCCAGCGCGGAGGGCGAGTCATCGAAGCCGACCACGGCCACGTCCCGCGGCACGGCGCGCCCGGCGCGGGACAACGCGGCCATGGCGCCGACCGCCATCAGGTCCGAGGCCACGAATACGGCGTCGAGGTCGGGCCTGCGCTCCAGCAGCTCGGCCATCGCGGCCTCGCCGGAGAACTGGGTGTAGTCGCCGTGTGCGACGAGGTCGGCGTCCTGAGGCAGCCGCGCACTCGCTAGGGCGTCGCGGTATCCAGTCAGCCGGTCGCGGCCGCCGGGGGTGTCCATCGGACCGGTCAAGGTGGCGATCCGGCGGCGCCCGATTCCGATCAGGTGCGCGGTGGCCTGCCGAGCGCCTTCGGCCTCGTTGATCGAAACATAGGCGAGTTCGTGTTCGTGCCCGAGCGGCGTGCCACACGCGACCGCCGGGACGCCGAGCTCACTCAGCTGGTCGACCACGGGGTTGCCCGCGTGCGTGGAGACCAGCAGCGCGCCGTCGATGTGCCCGGCCGCGATGAAGCGCAGAACACGTCCGCGGTCCTCCGCGCCGCCCGCGATCGACAGCAGCAGGGGCATGTCGTGCTCGGCGAGCGCCTGGGTGCAGCCGCGCAGCAGGATCGGGAAGTTCGGGTCCTCGAAGAACTTCTCCTGCGGCTCGGACAGGATGAACGCGATGGATTGGGAGCGCTGGGTGACCAGCGACCGCGCGTGGTGGTTGACCACGTACCCGGTGTGCTTTATCGCGTTGTTCACCGCCGCGAGCGCCGTCGGCGAGACATTGACGCCGCCGTTGAGCACCCGGGACACGGTGCCCCGCGAAACCCCCGCCTCTGCCGCTACATCCTCGATCGTGGGACGCACCCGCCGCTGCGGCCCGCCCCGGCCAGCGTTGCCGCTCACCACTCCGCCTTGTGTCACCGTTGACCTGTCTAACCGCGTTCTTGAGTGGTCAGAGTCTTTCACTCCGTGACGGCCGCCGACAGATCGGCCCGGAGGAACTGGCGGAACAAACGAAGCGTGCGTAATGCGGCTTATGCGACTCAGACGGCTTACGCGACGAGGAGGTGGCGGACGTGCTCGGCCGCCTCCGCCCGCGCCGCCTCGGACAGACCCGCGTCCGTCACCCAAGTGTCGACGGCCTCCAGCGGGGCGAAGGTGGCGAGCCCGGCCAGCCCCCACTTGCTGTGGTCGGCCACCGCCACCACCCGCCGGGCCGCGGCGATCAGCGCCCGGTTCGTCTCCGCCTCGGCCAGGTTCGGGGTGGACAGCCCGGCGCCGACCGACACGCCGTGGCAGCCGACGAACGCCACGTCGAAGTTGAGCGACCGGATCGCCTGGTCCGCGACCGGACCGACCAGCGCGTCCGACGGCGTGCGCATGCCGCCGGTGAGCACCACGGTGGCGCCGCCGCGGGTGCCGGGCGGGCGCACCCGCTGGGCGAACAGGTCGGCGATCCGCATCGAGTTGGTCACCACGGTCAGGTCCGGGACGTCGAGCAGGCGGCGGGCCAGCGCGTAAGTCGTGGTGCCCGCGGACAGCGCGACCGCTCCCCCGGCCTGCACCAGGCCGGCCGCGGCCTGGGCGATCGCCTCCTTGGCGGCGGTCTCGAGGGTGCGCTTGGCCTCGAAGCCCGGCTCGTGCGCGCTGGACTCGCCGAGCGCGACCGCGCCGCCGTGCACCTTCTCCAGCAGTCCGTCGCGGGCCAGCGCGTCCAGGTCCCGGCGCACGGTCATGTCGGAGACGCCGAACCGCACCACGAGATCCGTCACCCGCACCCCGCCGCGGGCCCGCACCTCGGCGGCGATGGCGGCGCGGCGCTGCTCGGCCAGCAGCCCGCGGCCGTCGTCCGTCTCGACCTGAGCCATCGATGCTCCTCGTCCAGGACGCGCACGGGGCGCGGCCGTCTACCCGGGTGCCACGTGCGGCCGGGGCTGTCTTCTTCGTCGGATCAGATCTTCATTTTCCTCGTCGGGTCAAATCTTCACAGGTCGATTCTCACCGGGTCGACCGTCCCGGGGCGATCGTCGCCGGATCGATTCCGGCCACCCACCCGCGCTTTACCTCTCGCAGCGTACGCGCGTCGCGGTGCCGGGACCGGCCCGGTTCGCCTCCGACACGGCGCGTTGGAATGCATGCTAGGCCTTGTGCGTTATCGTTGAACCGTGTTTGAATTTGAGCGATGGAGACGCTACCGGTGAAGAAGACGGTCACCCAGCTCGCGGACGGCCGTGAGCTGATCTACTACGACTCGGGCGACTCCGAGGCCCGCGGCGCGTATGCCGACGCCAGGCCCTTGGAGGCGGTGCGCACGACGAGCCAGATCCGCCTCGACCCGGTACTGGGCGAGTGGGTCGCGGTCGCGGCCCACCGCCAGAGCCGCACGTTCCACCCTCCGGCCGACAGCTGTCCGCTCTGCCCCTCCAAAGATGGCTGGCAGAGCGAGATCCCCGCGCCGGACTACGAGGTCGTCGCATTCGAGAACCGCTTCCCCTCTCTCAGCGGCGCACCGGACCCCCATGACAGGCTCGTCGGTTCGCTTCCACACCACATGCATTCGGGCGGCGGGCGCTGCGAGGTCGTGTGCTTCACCTCCGACCACAACGCTACCTTCGCCGACCTCGGCGAGGCGCGCGTCGGCCTGGTCCTCGAGGCGTGGACCGACCGCACCGCCGAGCTGTCCGCGATGCCCGGGATCCGCCAGGTCTACTGCTTCGAGAACCGCGGCATCGAGATCGGCGTGACCCTCCAGCATCCGCACGGCCAAATCTATGCGTTCCCTTACGTGCCGCCGAAGACGGCGCGCGCGCTTGAAACGGCGATCGTGCACCGCAGGCGCACCGGCCGCAACCTGTTCGAGGACATCGTCGCGGCCGAGCGAGCGGGCGGCCGGGTCGTGCTGGAAACGCCGGAGTGGACCGCTTTCGTGCCCTTCGCGGCGCGCTGGCCCTACGAGGTGCATCTGTACCCGAACCGCCGAGTAAGCGACTTCACGTCCCTCGACGACGCCCAACGCGCCACGTTCCCCGCGGTGTACCTGGATCTCCTACGCCGTTTTGATCGGCTGTTCATCGAAGCGGAAACTCGAACCCCCTACATTGCTGCCTGGCACCAGGCCCCCGGCGTAGCCGGCGGCGACGAGCTCGCGCTGCACCTGGAGCTGTTCACCGTGCGCCGCACGGCGGACAAGCTCAAGCACCTCGCGGGAACCGAATCGGGCATGGGTGCCTTCATGAACGACGTGCTGCCGGAACAGGCGGCGGAGCGACTTCGAGAGGCTGCGTCATCGTGACAGCGGAAGGCAGGGCCGTGGAGCCTAACCCGGGGGAACCGGGCGCACGGGTGCTGGTGACCGGGGGCGCCGGCTATATCGGCGCCGTGGTGACCGCGCACCTCCTGGAGGCCGGGTACCGGGTGACCGTGCTCGACGACCTTTCCACCGGACACCGCCGGGGGGTGCCCGCGGGCGCCGAATTCGTCGAGGGCCGGGTACACGAGACCGCCGCGAAGGTGCTGGACCCCTCCTACGCCGCGGTGCTCCACTTCGCCGCGTACTCCCAGGTCGGCGAGTCGGTCGCGCGGCCGGAGAAGTACTGGAACAACAACGTCGTCGGCTCGCACCTGCTGCTCGACGCGATGCGCGAGGCCGGGGTACGCCGCCTGGTGTTCTCCTCCACCGCCGCGGTGTACGGCGAGCCGGAGCGGGTGCCGATCCCGGAGACCGCGGCGGCCGCGCCGACCAGCCCGTACGGGGCGACCAAGCTCGCGGTAGACCACATGATCTCCGCCGAGAGCGCCGCGCACGGCCTGGCCGCGGTCTCGCTGCGCTACTTCAACGTCGCGGGGTCCTACCGGGGCTTGGGCGAGCGTCACGACCCGGAGTCGCATCTGATCCCGCTGGTGCTCAAGGCCGCGCTCGGCGATCGGCCGAACATCGCCGTGTACGGGGACGACTATCCGACCGAGGACGGCACGTGCGTGCGCGACTACATCCACGTCGCGGACCTGGCCGAGGCGCACCTTCTCGCCCTGCGGGCGGCGGCGCCGGGCGAACACTTGATCTGTAACCTGGGCAACGGCAACGGCTTCAGCGTGCGGCAGGTCATCGACGCGGCCCGCCGGGTGACCGGCCAGCAGATCCCGGAGGTCGCCGCGGCGCGGCGGCCGGGCGACCCGGCCTCGCTGGTGGCGGGTGCGGCGCGGGCGGCCGAGGCGCTCGGCTGGCAGCCGCGCCGGCCCGGGCTGGAGACGATGATCGAGGACGCGTGGCGGTTCGCGCAGGCGGCACGGGCCGAAGCGGCAGGCGCTGAGTAAACGAGCACTGAGTAAACGGGCACTGAGGAAAAGAGCAGCTGACGTGACGATAGAGCCGACCGCGCAGCAGGCGGCCGCCCTGTTCGAATCCGTGTACGGCGGCGCCCCGGCGGGCCTTTGGGCGGCTCCGGGGCGGGTGAACGTCATCGGCGAGCACACCGACTACAACGCCGGGTTCGTGCTGCCGATGGCCATCGACAAGTACACGGTGGCCGCTGCCGCGCCGCGCCGCGACGGCGTGCTGCGGATGGTGTCGACGGCGGGCGGGGGAAGCGCCGTCGAGATCGCGCTCGATCAGCTGACCCCAGGCAACCCGCGAGGCTGGACGCGCTACCCGGCGGGCGTGGCGTGGGCGCTGGGCGGGGCGGGTGTGCTGCCCCAGACCTTCGGCGGCGCGGACATCGCGTTCGCGTCAGAGGTCCCGGTGGGTTCGGGTCTGTCCTCTTCGGCGGCGTTGGAGTGCTCGACCGGCCTGGCGCTGGCCGGCGTGGCGGGGGCGAACATCAGCCCGGCGGAGCTCGCCCGGCTAGCGCAGTACGCGGAGAACGCGTACGCCGGCATCCCGTGCGGCCCGCTCGACCAACTCGCCTCGGCCTTCGGGGCGGACGGCGCGGTGCTGTTCATCGACACCCGCACCTTCAGCATCAACGTGTATCCGTTCGACCTGGCCGACGCCGGGCTGACCCTCCTGGTGATCAACACCCGGGTGAGCCACGACAACGCCGAGAGCGGTTACCAGGACCGGCGGACGACCTGCGAGAAGGCCGCCGAGGTGCTGGGGGTCGCGGCGCTTCGGGACCTGACCTCGGCGGATCTGCCGCAGGCGAGGGCCCAGCTGGACGAGAAGGCGTTCCGCCGGGTGCGGCACGTGGTGACCGAGGACGACCGGGTCGAGCGCTTTGTCAACCTGCTGAATCTCGGCCCGCTGACCGGTCCCCGGCTCAACGCGGCCGGAGAGCTGCTGACCGCGTCGCACGTCTCGCTGCGGGACGACTACGAGGTCTCCTGTGCGGAGCTGGACACAGTGGTGGACGCTGCGCTGCGCGGCGGGGCGCACGGCGCGCGGATGACCGGCGGCGGCTTCGGCGGCAGCGCGATCGCGCTGGTGTCGCAGGACCGGGTGGACAAGGTTTCGGAGGCCGTGCTCGCCGCGCTCCCCCAGGCCGAGATCTTCCAAGCGGTCGCCGCGCGGGGCGCGCACCGCTTCGCGTAGCCACACCAGCCCCTTGCATAGCGCGGCCAATTCGGACGTTAAGACGGGCGGTCGTCTTGGCCCGTTCGCGGTCGGATTATCGGAGGCGGGCGGCTTTCGGGCTGCCGAGGTTGGCGGCCCGGAACCGAACGCGCGTGCTCGGGGCGGCCTGGGTCGCGAGATGCAGCGCCTCACCGGGGATGACGCCGATCACCGGGTAGCCGCCGGTCGGCGGATGGTCGGCGAGGAACAGGATCGGCAGGCCGTCGGCCGGGACCTGAAGGGCGCCGAGGATCGCGCCTTCGCTGGGGATCGAGTCGGGGCCCTGCCGGGCGAGCGCTGGTCCGTCCAGGCGCAGCGCGATGCGGTTCGACTGGTCTTTGACGCGGTACTCCGCGCGGGTGAGCGTGTGCCACGTCTCGGCCCCGAAGTGCTCGGCCCGGGGGCCGGGCAGAACGGCCAGCTCGATCGGTGAATCGGCGGGCGCGGACACCGGAATCACGTCTGCGGCCGGAGGCACCTGCGGCGGCTGTGCGACGGCGAGAACGTCCCCGTCGCGCAGGGGCGCCGGACCGAGTCCGGACAGCAGGTCGGTCGAGCGGCTGCCCAGGATCTGTTCGGCCAAGAACCCGCCCGCGATCGCCACGTAGCTGCGCACCCCTCGGACCGCCGGTCCAATCTCCAGGAGTGCACCGGTCGGCACGTACACGGGGGCGGCCCAGGCGACCGAGGCCCCGTTGACGCGCACGGCAGCCACAGCCCCGCAGACGGCCACGACGACCGGTTCGCCGAGCGCACGCAGCGCGGTGCCGCCGAGCGTGGTCTCGAGCGTCGCGGCGGCGGGCGGGTTTCCGACGAGGCGGTTCGCCAGGCGGTGCGCGGGCTGATCGAGCGCTCCGCTGCGTCCCACGCCGAGGTGGGCGTAGCCCGGGCGGCCGAGATCCTGGACCGTGGTGAGCGGGCCGGCGCGGACGATCTCGACCGCGCGGGATCGCGCGCGAGGGGTCATCCGCGGCTCTGCGGGGTGAAGACGACGCGGGTGCCGGGGGTGAGCAGCGCGGGATCGCTGCGGCTGAGGTCCCACAGCCGCGCGCCGGTGGTACCGATCAGGTGCCAGCCGCCCGGGGACAAGCGCGGATAGACCCCCGTGTACGGCCCGGCGACGGCGACCGACCCAGCCGGAACGGCGGTGCGCGGGGTGGGGCGGCGCGGCAGGTGGTACTGCGGGGGCAGGCCGGTCAGGTAGGCGAATCCGGGGGCGAACCCGCAGAACGCCACCCGGTATTCGAGCCCTGAGTGCAGCGCGGCGGCCTCGTCGGGCGTCATCCGCCAGGCGCGCGCGACCTCCGCCAGGTCGGGGCCGTCGTAGCGCACGTCGAGCCGGACGAGGCTGCCCGCGGCGGCGGCCGGGTCGGGCAGGTCCCATCCGGCGATCTCACCGGCCAGGGGCGCCGGGTCGTCGAGCCCGTCGATGAGCACCGTCCGCTCGGCCGGGACCAGGTCGTCGAACGCGGGCAGCAAGCCCTGCTCACGCCGCCTAAGCAGCTCGGCGCGCAGGGCCGCCACCTCGTCCGGGTCCGCGCACTCCACCAGCAGCGCGTGCGCACCGTAACGCAGAATCCTCATACGCGCCGGATTCTCACACGAAGGGGGCGATGATGACGTCGAACTCACGCAGCGCCGTACGCACGCGGGTAACCAGGTCCACGGCACCGGGCGTGTCGCCGTGCAGGCACAGCGATCGCGCGTCGATCGACACCCGCTCCCCCGACACCGCGGTCACAGCGCGCTCGGTGGCGATCGCCACCGCCCGCGCGACCACGGCGCCGACGTCGTCGACGACCGCGTTGACCTCGGTGCGCGGGACGAGCGTGCCATCGGCCCGGTAGGCCCGGTCGGCGAAAGCCTCGGCCACGAAGTCCAGCCGCGCCGCGGCCGCGGCCCGCCGCACCGCCGACCCCGGCAGCCCGAGCACCGGCAGGTTGCCGCCGGCCAGCAGGATCCCGTCGACCACCGCGTCGGCCTGGGCCTCGTCCCAGACGATCCGGTTGTAAAGCGCGCCGTGCGGTTTGACGTACGCCACCTCGGCCCCGGCCGCCTG
This sequence comes from Actinocrinis sp., assembly GCF_035938995.1. GTDB lineage: Bacteria > Actinomycetota > Actinomycetes > Streptomycetales > Catenulisporaceae > DASZGI01. Next base: position 9,705 of record NZ_DASZGI010000009.1, on the reverse strand, counting down.
CGCGAATACCCGCAGCGCGCCGATCTGGTAGGCCACCTCGTCGGCCAGCTCGCGCGGCGGCACGTCCATCGAGCGGCGGCCGAAGCCGGCCAGGTCCCGATACGCCACCTGGGCGCCGATGCGCACCCCGCGGGCCGCCGCCACCGCGCACACCCGACGCATCGTCGAAGGGTCCCCGGCGTGGAAGCCACAGGCCACGTTCGCGCTCGTGACCACCGCGAGCAGGCCCTCGTCGTCGGTGAGCCGCCAGCGGCCGAACCCCTCGCCGAGATCGGCGTTGAGGTCGATCGACACCGGTGCGCGTGTCATGCGGCAAAGATAGCCGGTGGAGGCGCCGCGGCGGCCGACCCGCGGCGGCGCGGTCAGCCGTGCCGGGAGAGGTTCAGCGGTTCGGGTGGCAGATCGCCCGCGAGCAGCCGCGCGGCCAGCCCGGCGAGCCCGGGCGGGTGCACGCGCTGGGTGGTGCGCTCCAGTTCGGGCACACTCCACCAGCGGTACTCCGCGATCGTGGAGCGCTCCAGGTCCTCCCAGCCGGAGTCGTCGAGCTCGAGTGCGCCGACCCGGTGGAAGTAGTAGCAGTTGACGTACCACTGCGCCTGGCCGCCAAACCGGGCCGGGCCCTGATCCCAGGCGACCGGCGCGCCGAGGTCGGCCGCCGAGACCCGCAGCCCGGTCTCCTCGAACAGCTCTCGGACCGCGGCCTCGACCACCGGCTCCCCGGGGTCCACGCCGCCGCCGGGGGTCCCCCACCAGCGGCCGCCGGGGATGTCGGAGTCGTCGTCGTCGTAGCAGAACAGCAGGATCGCGCCGCCGCGATCGGCCAACACGATCCTGGCGGTCCGCCGCACCGGCCGCCCGTCCACCTCGTCCGCGGTCACCGGCATGTGATCAGCTGTCACACCCGAAGCATATGTTCTGGTGTCGGTCTCAGGGTTCACCGGGGCCTGGCGATCGCGGCGCAACGCGCTGGCCCGGCGCTACCGGATACCGAGTCCCGACCGGGCGAAATATCGGGCCGGGCTGGCGCGTTTCCCGATCTCGTCGGCCGTTCCATCAGCGTCCTGATGTCCGCGTGGGGTGGACATCATGTGGTGTAGGCGTGCGGGGTGGTGGTGTAGGTGTGTCCGGTGGGGGCGGTCCAGGTGAGGCGCCCCTCGGTGTCGTGGTGGGTGGTCCATTGTTTGTGGGTTTTGAGTTGGTGGTGGTGGCGGCACAGGGGGTGCAGGTTGTCGGGGGTGGTGGGTCCGCCGTTGTTGAATGGGGTGGTGTGGTCCAGGTCGCAGCGGGTGGCGGGCATGGCGCAGTGGGGGAACGCGCAGGTGTGGTCGCGCAGGCGTACGAAGCGGGCGACCGCTGTGGTGGGGGTGTAGGTGTTCGGGGAGGCGTGGATGAGGGTGCCGTCGCCGGCGGCGAGCAGCCAGCGCCATTGGGAGCCGGGGGCGAACGCCAGCTGGCGGGCGTGGGCGGGGGTGAGGGGTCCGTGGCCGGAAAGCTCGGCGGGTTCGTGGCCGCCGCGAAGGAGGGTGTCGGCGGACACGACGACGTGTACCAGCGCGGGGATTGAGGGTTGTGATGTCCGTGTGGCGCGGACACCGGCGGCGGCCAGGACCAGATTCGCGAGGGTGTCGGCGCGGCGCTGGTCCAGGGTCCGGGTATCACCGTCCAGTCGTTGGCTGGCGAGGCGGGTGAGGGTGGCCGTCATCGCGGCGATGGTGTCGGCGGGTGCGTACAGTTCCAGGGTGGCCATGCCGTCGGGCTCGGGGCGCACCTGGACGCAGCGGCGGGTGCGCTCTCGCTGATGCCGTGCGGCGGTGGCGTCGGGGTCGATGCGGCACACCGCCCGCGATACTGCGCGCCGCGTGGAGGCGACGGTTTGCCCCGGCATCAGGGGCAGCACCCTCGCCTGGACCTCGCGGGCAGTCTGGTCGTCGAGGGTGGCGGTCCCCTCAGCCAGGACGCGGGCCTGCTCGAAGTACGCCTCACCGCGTCCGACGGCGTCGACGGTTTCGGGGAACAGGCGGGTCAGCACCCCAGCCTCGGCAAGCCGGGATTGCGCCACACTCGGGGCCCAGCGCAACGCGACGGCGACCTCCACCTCGGTACAGTCCACCGGCTCGCCGCCGCGGGCGGTGTCCAACGCGCCCAGGGCCCGGACCATGAGCGCCTGGGCGCGCGCGAGGTGCCGGGCGCAGGCGACCACCGCGTCAATCCGTCCCGTCGCCGAGAGCGCCGCGAAGTCGACCTCGTCCAGCGGTCCGCCGTGGGGCGGCGCGGTCGCGAGGCGGGCCGCCAATGCGTCAATATCGCTAGTGTTCATCTCGCAAACCCCGATCCCGTGAAAGGCTGTTCGCCCAGGCCAGTGGCCTGATCCCGTATCTCGATTCTATTGCATATAGTGGATATAAGTGTAGGGTTTCGCATAAGTCGTACAAGCAGGAGGCGAGCGCGGCGGGGCAGAGAGCGAGAGCGCAGCGGTGACGCTGAGACGCTGAGACGGGAGGGCGGCGGGTTGGGGGGTTGGTGGTTAGGGTGTAGCGCGCGACCGGCGGCCGCGTGTGTAACGAGAGCACTGACATACCCCTGTCGTCGCTGCCTCGGTACCACCCGGGAACCGGCGGCCCCGTACGCGACGATGCGCCCTGCCCGAGCGTGGGAACGCAGCGATGCACGGCCCCGGAGCGGAGGGCCGTCAAGGCCCGACGCGAGGAGTCGGGCGGCGCGTTTCCGCCGCGTAGCGGCCCATGGGGCCGCGGAGCGGCGGGCTGGGTGGGCGGGTCACAGTACCGGCGAACGCCGGGCCAGCCGCAGGCGGCAGCGAAGCGTTAGCGCGGAGGCCGAGCGCCAGCGAGGACGGAGTGCGGGGCGGCAAGGGCAGGGGAGGGCGGCGGGTTGTTGCTGGTTCGTGGTCGCCGGTCGCCGGTTCGTGGTCGCTGGTCGCCGGTTCGTGGTCGCTGGTTCGTGGTTGCTGGTTGAGGGCTAGGGTTGGTGGTTGAGTGGGGCGCGCAACCGGCGGCCGCGTGCGTGACGAGAGTACTGACATACCGTGTTTTCGCCTCTTCGTCCCCTTATCCGCTATCGCCACTTTCCACCGTTCGCGCGACGCGGCAGGATGGAGCCATCGCAAAACACTGGGAAAGGCGGCAACCCACCATGCCCGATCCCGCCGACGCTCCGCTGGCGCCGACCCTCGAGCAGCCGGACCCCGAACCCGACTTCATGGAAGACCCCTCCATCGATCCGCACCCGCACTACGCCCGGCTGCGCGTCCACTGCCCGGTACCGCAGCTCATAGACGGCCATGGTTTGACGCGCTTCGTGGTCACCCGCTACGAGGACGCGAAGGCCGCGTTAAACGACCCACGGCTGTCGAGAAACGCCCGGTACGCCGAGCGCATGCTGGTCGCGGCCGGCATGGGCGCCCTGCTGGACGACGACGTGGCGGCGGCCAATCACAACATGCTTTCGGCCGACCCGCCCGACCACACCCGGCTGCGCCGGCTGGTCGCCGCCGAGTTCACCCCGCGCCGCTGCGAAGCCCTGCGCCCGCGCGTGCAGGAGATCGCCGATGAGCTGATCTCAGCGTTCGAGGGCACGGGCGAGACCGAGTTCATGCACGACTTCGCCAACCCGCTGCCCGCGCTCGTGATCGCGGAACTCCTCGGCGTGCCGCGCGAGGACAAGGACCGCTTCCGCACCCTCTCGAACGACTACATGCGCCCTTGGGGCGACCCACGGCAGGTGGAGGCGACCGCGGCGCTGGCCGCGTACCTGGCGCAGCAGATCCAGGCCAAACGGGAACGGCCGGGCGACGACCTGCTCAGCGATCTGGTGTCGAGCCGGGCCGAGGACCGGCTCACCGAGGACGAGCTGCGCGGTACGGCGCTGCTGTTGCTCGTCGCCGGGCACGAGACCACCGCCAACCTCGTCGGGAACGGACTGCTGGCGCTGCTCCAGCGGCCGGACCAGCACGGCTTGCTGCGCGAGCGGCCCGAACTGATCCCCGAGGCGGTGGAGGAATTCCTCAGATATGACAGCCCCGTCGAGCGGGCCCCCGATCGATATGCGACCCAGGACACGGAGATCGACGGCACGTTCATCCCGGCGGGCAGCATCGTCCAGGTGGCGATCTCCTCGGCGAACCGGGACGCCGCCGCGTTCAACGGCGCGGACACGTTGGACGTGACCCGGGCGCCGCGCGGCCACGTCGCGTTCGGATACGGGATCCACTTCTGTCTCGGCGCCCCACTGGCACGGGTGGAGGCGCAAGTCGCCTTCGCGACGCTGCTGAAGCGGCTGCCGGAGCTAGAGCTGGCCGTTCCGGTCGAGACGCTGACGCACCGGCAGACCTCGATCATCCGGGCGCTCGAAACCCTGCCGCTGAGGTTCACCCCGCGCCGCTGACGGCCGCGGTGTGACCGTTCTCCGGGTGTGACGGTTCTCCGGGCGTGACGGTTCTACAGTGTGACAGTCCTACGACGTTGACCGGGGCCTGATGCCGGCCGCGCATCGGCCCGGGTCAACTTCGCGGGCGCGGGTTTCGAATGCACCGGAATCGGAAGCGCGGCAATGCCAGACTGGGAGGCATGGCTCTTCCGACCACCACCCTGGTGACGTTCCCGGGCGGCGCGACCGAGGGCGGTTCGACCGTCGTCGCGGCGCTGCCGCTGCCCGATGCGGTCGTCGGCATCGTCACCGACACCACGCCCTTCCATCCGCTCGACCACAGCTGGCCGGACCAGCCGGGCGACACCGGCGTAGTGGAGTTCGGCGCGGTGGAATTCGGCGTCGACGCGGGCGAGCGGGGCGGCTGGCGGTATCCGGTGGTCGATTGCCTGACCGGCGGGATCGGTCCCGACCGCGCGCTAGCCCTGGGCGCCGACATTCCCGTTCGGCGCGGGGATCCATCGTGGGAATGGCTGGCGGTACATGTGGTCGAGGCGGTCGCGGATCCGGAATCGCTGGTCGGGCGGCCGGTCGTGCTGCGGGTGGACCGGGAGCGCCGAGCCGCGCTGTGCGCCGCGCACACCGGCTGCCATCTGCTCGCGCTCGCGCTGAACGCCGCGCTGGCGAACCGTTGGCGCAGGGAAGTGCGCACGGACGCGTTCGGCTCGCCCGACTTCGACGCGCTCGCGATGGAGAACTCCCGGATGGACGTGCACGCGAGCACCGACCGGTACCGGATCGGAAAGTCGCTGCGGAAGAAGGGATTCGACCCGGACGGCCTGCGCGAGGCGCTGCCCGAGGTGGCCGCGCAGGTGAACGCCCGCTTGGCGGAGTGGGTCGCGGCGGACGCGCCGGTACGGATCGACGCCGCGGGGCCGGAGCTGACAGCCCGCCGGCGCTGGGTGTGCGAGCTGCCCGAGGGCACCGCGTCGATCGACTGCGGCGGGACGCATGTGGCGAGCTTGGGCGCGCTCGCGTCGCTGACCACCTCACTGTCGCTGTCGGACGACGACACGGAGCTCGTGGCCGTGACGGTGCCGAAGCGCAATTGACCCGGACCTGCGCGTGACCCGGACCTGCGCGCAACCCACGCCGCATCAGACAGCGTTCACGCCGCCCAGTCAACCGTCAGCGTCAGGCCACTGCCTTAGCGATCGCCCGTCCGGCTTGGCGCCCGGAGAACAGGCACCCGCCGAGGAACGTACCCTCGAGCGAGCGGTAGCCGTGCATCCCGCCGCCGCCGAACCCTGATACTTCACCCGCCGCGTAGAGGCCGGGCACCGGCTCGCCGTCCACCCGCAGCACCCGCCCGGACAGGTCGGTCTCCAGGCCGCCGAGCGACTTGCGCGTCAGGATGTTGAGCTTGACGGCGATCAGCGGGCCGGCCTTCGGGTCGAGGATCCGGTGCGGGGTGGCGACCCGGGTCAGCCGGTCCCCGCGGTACGCGCGGGCCCCGCGCAACGCGATGATCTGCAGGTCCTTGGTGTACTTGTTGCCGATCTCCCGGTCCCGCGCTATCACCTGCCGGACCACCTCGGCCGGGTCGAGCAGCGGGGTCTCGGTCAGCCGGTTCATCCCGGCGATCAGCTCGGGCAGCGTGTCGGCCACCACGAAGTCGGCCCCGTTGCGCTTGAACGCCTCCACCGGGCCGGGCGCGCCGGGCCGGATCCGGCCGAGCACCTGGCGCACGCTCCGGTTGGTCAGGTCCGGGTTCTGCTCGGAGCCGGACAGGGCGAATTCGCGCTCGATGATCTTCTGGGTGAGGACGAACCAGGTGTGGTCGCGGCCGGTGCCCATGATGTGCTCGAGCGTGCCGAGGGTGTCGAAGCCGGGGAACAGCGGCACCGGCAGGCGGCGGCCGACCGCGTCGAACCAGAGCGGCGACGGGCCCGGCAGGATCCTGATGCCGTGCATCGGCCAGATCGGGTTCCAGTTGGTGATGCCCTCGGTGTAGTGCCACATCCGGTCGCCGTTGATCAGATTGGCCCCGGCCTCCTGCGCGATCCCCAGCATCCGGCCGTCCACGTGCGCGGGCACGCCGGACAGCATGTGGCGCGGCGGCTCGCCGAGGCGTTTGGGCCAGCTCGCGCGGACCAGGTCGTGGTTGCCGCCGATCCCGCCCGAGGTGACGACGACCGCCTGGGCGCGGAATTCGAACTCTCCGACGGCGGTGCGCGAACTGGACGCGCCGCGCGGGACGTCGCTGGGTTCGAGGACGGCGCCGCGGACCCCCTCGACGGCGCCGTCGGTCGTGATCAGCTCGTCGACCCGGTGGCGGAACGCGAACGTCACCCGGCCGTCGGCCACCGCGGCGCGCACCCGCTGCTCGAACGGCGCGACGACGCCGGGACCGGTGCCCCAGGTAATGTGGAAGCGCGGCACCGAGTTGCCGTGGCCGTCGGCGAGGTAGCCGCCGCGCTCGGCCCACCCGACGATCGGGAACAGGCCGATGCCGAGCGAGCGCAGCCAGTCGCGCTTCTCCATCGCGGCGAAGTCGACGTACGCCTCGGCCCAGCGGCGCGGCCAGACGTCCTCCTCGCGGTCGAAGCCGGCGCTGCCGAGCCAGTCCTGCCAGGCCAGGTCACGGGAGTCGCGCACGCCCATCCGCCGCTGCTCGGGCGAGTCGATCAGGAAGAGTCCGCCGAAGGACCAGAACGCCTGACCGCCGAGCGAGGTCTCCGGTTCCTGGTCGAGCAGGAGCACCCGGCGGCCGGCCTCGGCCAGCTCCGCGGTCGCGACCAGGCCGGCCAGGCCGGCTCCGACGACGATGACGTCCGCGTCCACAGTCCGCACCTCTCCGCTCCGCACCGCTCCGCACCGCACCGGTGTGCCCACCTTAATTCGGCTACCGGGGCAGCTCAACGGCGGGGCAGCTCAACGGCGGGGCGGCCGTCGGCGACGTGGGCGAAGACGCGGCGCAGCGCGGCTCGAGAATCTTGGGAGACCTTCACACTCTTCGAGATTGGCGGGGCGGCGGCGAAAGATCGCGTGGCAGGGAGCGCTTTTCTCCCCGCCACACGATCTACAGCAGCCCCAAAGCCCCGGCCAATCTCGAAAAGGCAACATCCGCTGCTAGATTTCCGGGCGTGATCGAAACGCTCCTCCCGGGTGCGGCGGCCGTGGTCGAAGCGTTCGGCGACCCCGCCGAGGCCGCGCTGTATCCGCAGGAGCACGAGCAGGTGAAGCTGGCCGTGGACCGGCGGGTGCGCGAGTTCGCCACCGTGCGGCACTGTGCGCGGCGCGCCTTGGCCCAGCTCGGAGTCCCGCCCGCGCCGATCTTGTCCGACGAGCACGGCGCGCCGCGGTGGCCGGAGGGCATCGTCGGGAGCATGACGCACACCCACGGTTATCGTGCGGCGGCGGTCGCGCAGGCCACCGACCTCGCAACGCTTGGAATGGACGCCGAGCCGCACGAGCCGCTGCCCGCCGAGATACTCGCCATGGTGGGCCTGCCGGACGAGCTGCGCCACCTCGAGGACCTGGCGGTGGGAACGCCGGCGGTCTACTGGGACCGCCTGCTGTTCAGCGCGAAGGAGGCGGTGTACAAGGCCTGGTACCCGCTGACCGGAGCGTGGCTGGACTTCGAGGAGGCCTCGATCAGGTTCACGCCCGGCACGTTCTTCGCGCGGCTGCTCGTGCCCGGGCCGGTCCTCGCCGGAACGCGGCTGACCGGGTTCGCGGGGCGGTGGAAGGTCGAGGAAGGGTTCGTCTTCGCCGCGGTCTCCGTCCCAGCAGTCGAGGCCGCGGCGTAGCCAGCCCCCTAGAGCCGCTTGTTGACCGCGGGCACCACCGGCAGCGTCCAGACCCACGTCGGGCACGGCTCCAAGTACTCGTGATTGTCGGAGTGGTACACAAGGCACCCGACGAACCAGACGCCGCCCTCGACCACATTCCGCGCCGTGCTGGCCTGACCGGCAGGAGACACGATCACCGAGACCAGGGCGTAGTTCTGTTCGTTGCCCGGCTTCCCGGGCGCCGGGGTCAGGAAGTCCTTGTAGGCACGCAGCTTCGTGTCGCCCGGCGCGGGATTGGTCTGGCGGTGGAAGTACCCGTTGACGTCGCGGGGATGCGGGAGGGTGGCCAACCAGGTGTCAGTGGGCTGGAAGCTGTAGATCGCCCGCGCGTGCAACAACATCCACGACACGACCTTGGTCACCGACTGGCTCGTCTCGGCACCGGCGAGCCCTTCGCCCGGGTGGCCGGCGTCCCCGGCGAAGCCGCGGCACAGCGGCAGGGCGCCGTCATAAGCGGTCTGATACGTGGCGACCACCGTGTCGCCCGCGCACACCCCGGACGTCTTGGAGGCCATGGCGGCGGACCCGGCCATCGGGGCGGCGGTCGATGAGCCGGCGGGCACGGCCGAGGTCGCGCAGGAAGCGGCGAGAAGCGCGCTGGCCGCGGCGAGGGCGACCGCCAGCACGGTCCTGGGGCGACGACGTGGAGGGCGTGGCGTGCGCACGATTTGAGCGGTCACGTCCTCGACACGTTATGGCGCCCGGACCGGTTCACCGAAGATCCACGCACCGAAATCCAGAGGCACGCGACACGCGACCCCGGTAATCTTCGATAGAGCGCTCTCCAAGTGCTCACGGGAAGGGTTCTCACCGATGGATGCGGCAAGCAACGGGGACGGCGGCACCCCGGTGATCCGGCTGTACCGGGAGTCGGACCGGGACGCCATGTTCGACATCTGCATGCGCACCGGGTGGTTCGGCGGGGACGCCCGCGGCTTCTACCAGGACCAGGAGCTGCTGCCGGACATCTTCGCCGCGCCCTTCACCGCCCTCGAGCCCCACCTCGCCTTTGTTCTCGACAACGGCGAACGCGCGGTCGGCTACGTGGTCGGGACCTCCGACACCGTGCGTTTCGCCAAGGAGTTCCGTGAGCGATGGCTTCCCCTGGTCGCCGAACGCCACCCCCGGCCGACGGACGAGCCGACCAGTCACGACGAGGTCATGGCGAACCTCCTGCACAACCCCGAGGGCATGATCAACCCGGATCTCGCCGACTACCCCGCCCACCTGCACATCGACATCCTCCCCGAGTACCAGGGCAGAGGTTATGGACGGGGACTCATGCGAGCTCAGCTCACCGCGCTGCACGAGGCGGGCGCGCCCCGCGTGTTCCTCGGGATGCTCACGGCCAACACCGCGGCACGCGCGTTCTACGACCGCCTTGGTTTCCACGTCATCCCGGTCGCGAACGCGGGACCGTTGACCCACCTGGGGCGCTCGACCAGCGAGCCGCTCTGAATCGGAGAGG
>NZ_DASZGI010000008.1:0-23924 GCF_035938995.1 Actinocrinis sp. | reverse complement strand
TCGGCCAATGTGAGGTATCGGGCGCGGACGCGTCGGGGAACCGACTTCCCTGCGATCTTCGCGTGACGTACCGTCAAGAGCGTGGATTCCACGGCGACGACGATCGCGGTCGCGGGTGTGCTTGCCATCCCCGTGGGCGCGGCGGTTCGGGCGGCACGGCGCCACCACGTCTACGGCACGCCGACCGAGCGGGCCGCATACGAGGCGATGCACAGCGTGTCCTTGGCCGCCCCGGTGCTGCGCGAGGGCCTCTCCCCCGAATCGGCCCGCAAGGCGGCACGGCATCTGCGCCGCCTCCTCGGCACGGAAGCGGTGGTCATCACCGACGCCGACCGGCTGCTGGCCTGGGACGGCGGCGGAGAGCGACATAGTGACGACGCGCTGATCCACGCCAAGAACGTCATCGCGACCGGCCGCGTGAAGCTGCTCGACTGGATCGACTGCGGCAGCGAGGACTGCCCGGTGCGCGACGCGGTGATCGCGCCGCTGATCGTCGACGGCCTGCCCGTAGGCACCTTCGCGGCGTACAACGGCACCGCGTCGGTGGCGCTGACCCGCGCGGTGTGCGAGGTCGCCCGCTGGGTCTCCTCCCAGCTCGAACTCGCCCAGCTCGACCAGTCCCGCACCCGCGCGATGGAAGCCGAGATCCGCGCCCTCCGCGCGCAGATCTCCCCGCACTTCATCTACAACTCGCTCACCGCCATCGCCTCCTTCGTACGCACCGACCCGCCGCGCGCCCGCGAGCTGCTGCTCGAGTTCGCCGACTACACCCGGTACTCCTTCCGGCGCGGCGGATCGATGACGACCGTCGCCGAAGAGCTGCGCTGCATCGACTGCTATTTCCAACTCGAGCAGGCCCGCTTCGGCGACCAGCTGCAACTCGTCGTCCAGGTCGCCCCAGAGGTTCTGGACGCCGAGGTGCCTTTCCTCTGCCTGCAGCCGTTGGTCGAGAACGCGGTAAGGCATGGACTGCGCGGTAAGGAAGGCCACGGCACGGTCTCCGTCTGCGCCGAGGACAGCGGCGACCAGTACACGATCACGATCTCCGACGACGGCGCGGGCATGGACCCGGCGGCAGCGCGCGCAGCATTGAGCGGAGAAGGCACCCCAGACGCGCACGCTCTCGCTAACATCCAGGAACGGCTGCGCGCCGCCTTCGGACCGGACAACGGACTCGACCTGCGCTCCTCACCGGATGAGGGCACAACGGTCACCGTCCGGATCCCGAAGCGGGACGCGCGCCGCAAGAGCATCGGCGTGACGGGGAACGGAAGCTCGAGCGTGAACGGCAACGACGGCGGGTCTGCTCCGAACGGCAAGGCGCAGGAGTCGGCCACACAGGGAGTAAATGCATGACCCGGCTCGACCTGGGCCGCCCCGGACTCGCGGTCCTCGCCGTAGACGACGAACGCCCCGCCCTCGAAGAGCTGACCTACCTGCTCAGCGCGGACGAACGGATCGGCAGCATCCAGACCGCCTCCTCAGGCGCCGAGGCGATCCGCATCCTCAGCGGCGACCAGAAGGTGGACGCACTCTTCCTGGACATCCGCATGCCCGGCGCCACTGGTGTAGAGATCGCCAAGACGCTGGCCCGGCACGCGAACGCACCACAGGTCGTCTTCGTGACCGCGCACGAGGACTTCGCGGTCGGCGCCTTCGAGCTGCACGCCGTCGACTATGTACTCAAGCCGGTACGTCAGGACCGGCTCGCCGAGGCCATCCGGAGGGTGGACGAGCGGCTGCACGTCCGCACCCGCGGCGCCCCGGACGAGGACGAGGTCATCCCGGTGGAGCTGGCCGGTGTGACCAGGTTCGTGAACCGCTCGCAGATCCGCTTCGTCGAGGCCCACGGCGACTACGCCCGCCTGCACACCGCTTCCGGCTCCCATCTCGTGCGGATCTCGCTGGCCACGCTTGAGGAGCGCTGGTCGCCGCACGGTTTCTCCCGCATCCACCGCTCCTACCTGGTGGCGCTGCGCCACGTGCAGGAGGTGCGCTGGGACGCGGGGCACACCACCGTGCGCATCGGCGACAAGACGCTGGCCGTGAGCCGTAGGCACGCGAGAGAGCTGCGGGACCGCCTCCTCAGGGACGCCAACCGACGCGGCTGAGCCAGCCCGGATCAGGCACCGACACCCGCCCTTCACCCTCCCAGTGACCTGAACTACCGACCGCACGACCGGTCGGCGCGCGCGTTCAGCCGCTCGGCGCAATGCGCTGGTCCGGGCGCTGTGAGGTCTTGGAAACACGGGCACGACCCGATCGGGTCGGTGTGTCCGCTACCTGGTCCGCTGAACCCTTGATCCCGATTCCTCCCTCTTCGGCACGACCATTGAAAACAAATTCCAGCAGTCCACCGGTCCGAGCAGCACTCCGCCGGCCGCGCCCGACGCGACCCTCCTCGGGCCTCCCATCGGTCGAAAGGATCCGGTCGTGAGCAACGAAGCTCCCACGACTACAAGCCCGGCGACCGTCGCCGATCCCGCACCGCTCGGCCTCGCCGGGTTCGCGCTGACCACCCTGTTGCTCTCGTTCGGCAACGCCAACATCATCACCGAGGCGGGCGCGGGCGTGTTCGTGCTCGGCGCGGCCGCGTTCTACGGCGGCCTCGCGCAGCTCCTCGCCGGGATGTGGGAGTTCAAGCGCGGCAACACCTTCGGCGCCACCGCGTTCAGCTCCTTCGGCGCGTTCTGGCTCACGTACTGGTACATCATCAACCACCTCGCCGCCGGCGACATTCACCAGGCGCTCGGCCTGTTCGATCTCGCCTGGTGCCTCTTCACCGCGTACATGACGGTGGCGGCGCTGCGGACCTCCGGGGCGGTGCTCGGCGTGTTCGCCTTCCTGACCCTCACCTTCCTGTTCCTCGGGATCGGCGCGCTCCAGAACGGCACGCCGGCTCCCGACACGCTGACAAAGGTCGGTGGCTGGCTCGGCATCGTCACCGCGGCGGTCGCCTTCTACACCTCCGCCGCCGGGGTCATCAACGCCACCCACAAGCGCGACGTGCTGCCTACGCTGCCGCGCTGATCCTTGCCTGTCCCGATCCACACCTCCGCCGGGTGCTTCCGCTCGGCGGAGGCACCCGAGCCGGACGGCAGTGGCAGGCCGGTCGGCGCGAGGCGCACCCGCCCCGCGTCGACCGGCCTTCCGGCGTCACCCGGTTCGCCCATGTGGTCTAGACCTTTTTGACCGAAACTCTTGCGTAACAGCTCGCCTGCTGGTGTGCTTTGGAGCTGAAAGTCAGGGAAGTCAGGACCACATCGTCATCGGCGATCACCGAGGAGTGGGCGTGTCCAACGAAACGCTGTCGAACCTGTTGAGCGAGGAGAGGCGGTTCCCGCCGCCGGCGGAGTTGGCAGCGGCCGCGAATGTCACGGCTGACGCCTATGCCGCCGCAGAGGCGGACAGGCTCGCGTTCTGGGAGACCCAGGCCCGCCGCCTGAGCTGGGCGGAGCCGTGGACCGAGGTGCTGGACTGGTCGGATAAGCCGTTCGCGAAGTGGTTTGTCGGCGGCAAGCTGAATGTCGCTTACAACTGCGTGGACCGGCACGTAGAGGCCGGACACGGCGACCAGGTCGCCATCCACTTCGAGGGCGAGCCCGGCGACACCCGCACCCTCACCTACGCCGACCTCAAGCGCGAAGTGTCCAAGGCGGCGAACGCGCTGCTGGAGCTGGGCGTGACCGCCGGGGACCGGGTCGCGATCTACATGCCGATGATCCCCGAGACCGCCATCGCGATGCTGGCCTGCGCCCGGATCGGGGCGCCGCACTCAGTCGTGTTCGCGGCCTTCTCCTCCGAGGCGCTGCGTTCGCGCATCGACGACGCCGACGCGAAGATCCTGATCACGGTGGACGGCTACAACCGGCGCGGCGCCGTCGCGAGCCTCAAGCCGAACGCGGACGCCGCGGTCGACGGCGCCGGTTCGATCCAGAAGGTCTTGGTCGTGCGGCGCACCGGGCACGAGGTGCCGTGGAACGCCGAGCGCGACGTGTGGTGGCACGATCTGGTGGACCGCCAGTCCGACGAACACACCGCTGAGGCGTTCGACTCCGAGCACCCGCTGTTCATCCTGTACACCTCGGGCACGACCGGTAAGCCCAAGGGCATCGTGCACACCACCGGCGGCTACCTGACACAGGTCTCCTTCACCCACCACGCGGTGTTCGATCTTAAGCCGGACACCGACGTCTACTGGTGCACGGCCGACGTCGGCTGGGTGACCGGGCACTCGTACATCGTCTACGGCCCGATGTCGAACCGCGCGACGCAGGTGATGTACGAGGGCACCCCCGATACGCCGCACCAGGGCCGGTTCTGGGAGAACATCCAGAAGTACAAGGTCAGCATCCTGTACACGGCGCCGACCGCCATCCGCATGTTCATGAAGTGGGGCGACGCGATCCCGGCGAAGTTCGACCTGTCCTCCCTGCGGCTACTGGGCTCGGTCGGCGAGCCGATTAACCCCGAGGCGTGGATGTGGTACCGGGAGCACATCGGCGGCGACCGCTGCCCGATCGTGGACACCTGGTGGCAGACCGAGACCGGCGGCATCATGATCTCCCCGCTGCCCGGCGTGACCACCACGAAGCCGGGCTCCGCGACCCGGCCGCTGCCCGGCATCTCCGCAAACGTGGTGGAGAAGGACGGCACGATCGTGCCCAACGGCGGCGGCGGCTTCCTCGTGCTCGACCAGCCGTGGCCGTCGATGTTGCGCGGCATCTGGGGCGATCCACAGCGCTACAAGGACACCTACTGGGCGCGGTTCGCCGAGCAGGGCTACTACTTCGCCGGCGACGGTGCGAAGAAGGACCTCGACGGCTACCTGTGGCTGCTCGGCCGGGTGGACGACATCATGCTGGTGTCCGGGCACAACATCTCCACCACCGAGGTCGAGTCCGCGCTGGTCTCGCACCCGGCGGTGGCCGAGGCCGCCGTGGTCGGGGCGAAGGACGAGACGACCGGCCAGCGGATCGTCGCGTTCGTCATCCTGCGCGGCGGGACGACCGAGGCGCCCGAGCTGGACGGCGAGCTCAAGTCGCACGTGACCAAGGAGATCGGGCCGATCGCCAAGCCCAAGCAGATCCAGTTCGTGGCCGAGCTGCCCAAGACGCGCTCCGGCAAGATCATGCGGCGGCTGCTCAAGGACGTGGCGGAGGAGCGCGCGCTGGGCGACACCACGACGCTCACCGACGCCTCCGTCATGGACCTGATCAAGACCAAGCTCCCGCACGCCGCCGAGGAGTAGCGCGCGGGCTAACAACGGCTCAGCTGACGGCGCGTCACTCGGTGATGCGCCGTCAGTGCTTTTGGCGCCGAGTCGCGCTAAGCAGCCGCCCCTGACACGCCGTTTGTAGTTCTTTACGTCATACGTCCCATTCGGCGATGATCGTGCGCATGCCGCGACGGCGCAATCTGTACGACCGAGGGCTGGAGGGCGCCGAGCCGGCGGCAGCCGGGGCGAGCGCAGGTTCAGTTGCTTAGACCGATCCTGCGCTCGCCCTGCACGTGGTTAGTAGCGGTAGCACTTGGCGCATACGGCGCGTTTACCTGGAACCTGTGGCGGCAGCTTCAGGTGGGCGCCTGTGACCTCGGCATCTTCTACCAGGCCGTCCAGGGGTGGGCGTTTCACGGCTGGCCTTACGTCGCCATCAAGGGCTACGCGCAGCTTGGCGATCACTTCTCGCCGATGCTCGCGCTGCTGGCACCACTGCTGTGGATCTACGACTCGCCGCTGACGCTGATGCTCGCTCAGGTACTCCTGGTCTGCCTTTCCGCGGTCCCTGTGTACCTGGCGGTGCAGCGTCGCTACGGCACGTTGGCGGCGTCGCTCCTCAGCGCCACATACCTACTATCGTTCGGGATTCAGGGCGCGCTCGCGTTTCCGGTGCACGAGGTGATGTTCGCCGCGCCGCTCGTCGCCTGGGCACTCGAGAGGTCGTTCGCCGGCCGATGGACCTTCGCGGCGTGGGTGATCTCGGCGACGGTGCTGGTGAAGGAAGACATGGGGCTGACCGTCGCGGCCTTCGGCGTGTACGCACTCGTCCACGGCAAATGGCGGCACGCAGCAGCGCTCGTTGCTCTCGGCCTGAGCGCCCTCGTCATCTCGGTCGCCGTGATCATCCCGGCGATGAACCCGAACGGTTTCACGTACAGCAGCGACTATGCGGCGGCGCTGGGCGGATCGAGCGACGCAGGCAGCCAGGTCGCCTATCTCTTCGCGCATCCCGGCACCGTGTTCAACACCCTGTTCGACAATCCGATCAAGCTGCTCGACTGGCACCACCTGCTGATCCCAGTCGGCATCGTCGCGCTGGGCTCACCGGTAGCACTGGTCGGGCTGCCGACGATAGTCATCAGGATGCTCAGTTCGCGCGACACCGAGTGGAGTTGGCTGCTCTACTACGACCTGCCGCTTATGCCGATCATCTACCTGGGCGCCGTAGATGCCTATGGGCGATGGTCGCGCATCGCGATGTCGCTATGGCAGTTTCTGGTTGGTAAGCGATTGCCGCGAACGCGTGGGCTTCGGCTAGACGCGTGCGTTGCCGCTTTGCTCTGTGGTGTCGCCTTCTTCGCTTCCCTTCGCGGAGCCAGAAGCCTGCCGCTCTATGACTGGTTCTTCAAGGGCTCGTACCACTCGAAGCCGGCCTGGCTTGTCGCCGTCCGACAAGTCGGCGGCGACGTGCCGCCGGATGTCGCGGTTCAGGCCACGAACTGGCTCGCCATCCCGCTGAGCGCGCGCGACGGCGTGACGATCTTCGGGTCGGCGTATGCGGTCGGCGACTGGGCGTTCGTGGACACGGCGGACCCGGGGTGCGGAGTGACCAGCGAGACCGCCGACGCCGAGATCGCAAGGCTCACCGGCGAAGGCTGGGTCACCGTGCGACGCGACCCGCCGATCGTGCTGCTTCGCCGGCCGTGAGCAGCGAGGCGGGCGCGATGGTGCGGGTCAGAAGCCGAGCGAGATCCACGGGGCGATGTCGGAGGCGAAGGCGCGTGACGCCTCGGCGACCGCCCCGCCGCGCCGTTCCTCGACGAGGCCCGCGGCGGCCAGGGCGCGGAGCGTCACGCCACCGAGGAAGGCCGTGCCAAGCTCACGCGCCGCGATCCTCAGGTCGGCCGCGGCGGTGGTGCGCGCGCAGCTGGCGCCCTTTTCGTCGCCGACGAGACGCCAACGCCCCGCGTTCCACGGACAGAAGTCGTCGACGACCTCGATGACAGTGTCGATCGGAGCCGCATAGGTCCGGGAGGACAGACTGCGGTCGACGTCCACGAGACGCAGGTAGAGGCTGTCGTGCAGGTGCGGCTCGGCGGCCCGGACGTTCGTCATCAGGTGCATCAGCGGTGAGTCGGCCGGCTGCGGCCGGTAGAAGGTGATCACCTCGGTGAGGTCGATGTCGTAGAGATAGCGCAGGAGGGCGGCGTGCGCCGCGGCGTCGTCTCCGATCAGCTCCTGGACGACCACGGTCCTGTCCCGCGTGGCAGGATCTTCCCTCGTCCGGTAGAGGGCGTAGCCCACCGGATCACCGCCGCGCTCGGCCACGACCGTGCGCAGGCCCGAAGTGCCGGAGGTCCATTCAGGCGGCTCAGCGCTGTTGAACCGATTCCAGGCCGTGGATCGCTTGATCATCCCCGGGCGGCTGTCGATCTGACGGTTGTAGATCGCCTGGCGCAGGTCGAGCGCTCCCTCGGTCGAGGCGAATCTGACCCGAACCTGCTCCGTGCCCGGCGGCAGCCGCAGGCCTGCCTTGTGCCGCGGCACCGTCAGACTGACTCCGGTCGTCGCCAGGCCGTAGCCGAACCGGCCGTAGATCGGCGGCTCCGACGCGGTGAGTCCGGCGATCGCCTCGCCGCCGGACTCGTGCAGACCGTCCAGCTGGTGACGCATCAGCGAGGTGAGGATGCCGCGCCGTCGGTGGGTCGGCAGGACGGACACCCAGGTGACTCCGGCCAGGGGAACCCGGCCGCCCGGCACCGACATCTCCAGGGTGTAGATCCCCGCGGCGCCGACCAGGTCGGTATCGTCGAAGACGCCGATCATCCGGTCGAGTTCGAAGGTTTCGCGGTACAGAGCGACCAGCTCAGGGCTGTAGGGCTCGGATGCGAACGCGGTCACGTCGAGCTGGAAGACCTGTGCGAGTTCGGACTCGACGAGCGGGCGCGGAACAGGTAGCTCTGACGACATGGCTTATGCGTAACATTGCACCACCGTCAGGCGCCACTGCTTTACTGCGTCTCGACAGCCGGGCGCTAGGGATCGATAAAGCGACTTGTCGACATGGCGATAAATTAATTAATCGCCATACGGTACGGATGTTCGACGCGGAACGCTCGACGTCACGGTGATCGACAACGCCAGACTGGGCGGCGCCGCGGCGCGATCAGCCTAATCACCGCATAGTCCGCCGAGCGGCGGGTACCTTCCGAAGCGTTCGGCCCGACCGCATAACGGCGCTCTGAGCTCGGGGCGGCCGTCAGGAGGTTTCCCATGGCAGCGAACGCGGACACGAAGCCCCACCGCGGAACGGCGGACGGCGCAGCGGCGGACGGCGCGATGAGTGGTGTGGAGCCGAAGCTGAGCAGGCTGGTGACCGACGCGACCAGGGACCTTTCCGCCCTGGTGCGTGAGGAGATCGCGCTGGCGAAGGCGGAGGTCAGATACGACCTGAAGCAAACGGCCATCAGCGGCGGTCTGTTCGGCGTCGCCGGACTGTTCGGACTTTTCGCGGTCATCCTGCTCTCGTTCGCCGCCGCCTACGGCATCCATGCCGCTGGACTTGGCTTGTCATGGTCTTGGCTGATCGTCGGCGGCGCGTACCTCCTCATCGCGATGGCAGCCGCCGGGATAGGCGTGATGCGCCTGAAAAAGCTGCGGATGGCGGAGGCGACGAAGCGCACGACCGGCGAGTCCATCGCCGCACTCAAGAGCGCGGCACGTTAACGGCATGCCATGGGTGACGCCTGCGAGCGACACCTCACAGCGCGATAACCGAACTCGCCCCGCATGGACACCGTCGAGGTAGCCGGATGTGCCATGCTGGCGGCCATGGCCTCTGACCTGTCCCCGGTATACGTGGACGGCCCCTGGACCCACCGCGAGGTCTCCGCGAACGGCGCGCGGTTCCATGCCGTCGAGCTCGGCGAGGGACCGCTGGTGCTCTTCCTGCACGGCTTCCCGCAGTTCTGGTGGACCTGGCGGGAGCAGCTTCCGGCGTTCGCGAAGGCCGGATACCGCGCGGTGGCGATGGACCTGCGCGGGTACGGCGGCAGTGACAAGACCCCGCGCGGCTACGACCCGGTGAACCTGACGCAGGATGTGACCGGCGTGATCCGCGCGCTCGGCGAGGCGAACGCGGCGGTGGTCGGCCACGACTGGGGGGCGACCCTCGGCTGGACGGCGGCGACGATGCGGCCGAAGGCGGTGCGACGGCTCGTGGTGGTGAGCGCTGGGCATCCGAGGCGCCAGCGCACGGCGCTGCTCACCGATCCGGCGCAGATCGCGGCTAGCAAGCACGTGTTCGCGGCGCAACGTCCGGTGACGGCGGAGAGATCGCTGGTACGCGACGGTGGCGCGGTCGTGGAACGGATGCTGCGCGCGTGGAGCGGACCGAACTGGCCGCCGACCGACGTAGCCCTGCGCTACGCGCAGGCGATCGCGATTCCAGGCGTCGCGCACTGCTCGCTCGAGTACTACCGCTGGTGGGTACGTTCGCTCATGCGCCCGGACGGAATGCAGTACCAGCAGCGGATGCGGATCGCGACGGAGGTGCCCACGCTCCATCTGCATGGGGCGCTCGACCGGGCTGTTCTCACCTCGACGGCACGCGGATCGGGTCGATACGTGAACGCGCCGTACCGTTGGCGGCTGCTCGAAGGCGTGGG
The DNA here is from genome assembly GCF_035938995.1 of Actinocrinis sp. Taxonomy (GTDB): domain Bacteria; phylum Actinomycetota; class Actinomycetes; order Streptomycetales; family Catenulisporaceae; genus DASZGI01. The sequence continues at coordinate 14,036 of NZ_DASZGI010000008.1, read as the reverse complement.
CCATTTTCCCCAGGAAGAGGCCCCGGAACTGTTCACAAGCGAGGTGCTGGGCTGGCTGCGCGACGACGAACCAGATCGCTGACGCAGGGCTGAGCGCGAGGCTGCTTTACAAGTGGGCTGCTGGCTACGGCTAGCTATTTCACGTGCCTTAGCGGGATCGAGGCGTAGTAGAGCGCGACGACGGCACCGACGGCCATGAGCGGCGTCAGCACGGCGGTCTCCAGCTTCTCACCGGTATGTCTGATCACGGGGATGCCGAGGCGGGCCTTGATCGGCCAGAACAGCGGGCAGCCTTCCTTCGTCACGCAATCGCCGGCGAGGTGGGTGAGCGTGCCGAGGCCGACCGCTATCGGCAGCCAGAACGGGTCTGTGCCGATCCAGATGGCCATCGCCCCCGTGCCGGCGACGGCGAGCAGCATCACCACGCCCCAGGACTGAATCCCCTTGCCGGGTGGGCAGAGATGCAGGGCCCTGATGGCGAGGGAGAGCAGGATGTAGACCAGGGCGAGGGTGAAAGGCCGTTTCAGATAGTGCGCGCCGGCCCAGGTGCCGGCGGTGGTGAGCGCGACGAAGAAGAAGGAGTGCGTCGCGTGCCGGTGGCCACCGGAGATCCACTCGACGAAGCGGCAGAAGGCGTGCGAGACCGGGCCGAGGAAGTGCGCGATCGTGCCGTCGGGGTGGTCGAGGTCGGGGAGGAGCGCGGCGCCCGCGGTGACGAACGTGCCGAGCACGACGTCCTTGAGCGCGAGATGCGACGGCCACACCGAGACCGGAACCCAGGCGGCGGCCGCGGCCCAAGCCAGCGCGCCGCTCGTCGAGTGCGAATGTCCGAGCACGAAAAGCCCCCACGGTTTTGCTGGCGCGGATCTGACGGTCAGACAGTAGCAACACCGTCAGACAGATGATCGTACGGTCGCGGGAGTGGGGACCGGGTGTCTCCGAAGGGACTTTGCCCGAGCGGTCGGACTCGGCAGGTGAGGTGGGGCAATCCGCCGGTGGAGTGGCGGATTGGGCGAGCGCGTAAGGGACTCCGCGATGGGTGTGGGACCAAAGGGAAAGGGAATGAGGGGTCGGCGATAAAGCGCGACGAGCGACGAGCGACGAGCGACGAGACCCTAGATCGCGCAGCCCTGAGTGTCCACAGGTGACGTCGCAGTCGCACCTGGCTGTGCATCGTGCGCAACCTGACGCGCGGTCAGGGCGTAGCCGGTCGACGCATCTTCCAACGACTTCGCGAACACGACCCCATACACCTGTCCCTTCGCAGTAAGCAGCGGACCGCCGGAATTACCCTGGAGGACCTGCGCGTAGAGCGAGAAGATGTCGCGCACCGCAGTGGTCTGCTGATAGATGTCCTGTCCTTGCGCGTTGATCTCCTGCCGGATGCGCGCGGCCACTGGGGTGAACGGTCCGTCCTCCGGGAATCCGGCCACTACCGCGCTGTCACCGCTGGCACCGCTGTCGTCGAAGGTGAGCGGCGAGGACGGCAGACCCGGGACGTAAAGCACCGCGACGTCGCTCGTCGGGTCGAAGACGACGACCGTCGCGCGGTAAAGCCGACCGACTCCGCCGATCTGCACCGTCGGATGAGTGACGCCACCGACCACGTGCGCGTTCGTCATGATGTGCTGCGAAGCGAACACGAAGCCTGAGCCCTCGATCTGCTTTCCGCAGCTCGGCGCGTTGCCCACGATCTTGACGATCGAGTTGCGCGCGTCCACCACCGCCCGGCTGTTCAGCACCGCGGGATCGGGCGCGGGCACGTTCGCGATCTGCTCGCGCGTGAACGGGGCGAACACCTGCGGGAAGCCGCTGCGGTCGAGCACATTCGCGAACGACCGGAACCAGGTCTGCGCGTCCGCCGGAAGTACCTGCTTCATCCCACTCAGCAGCGCGGAGTTGCGCACCTGCTGCGAAACCACCGGCATCGACGAGTTCACCAGCGCCAGCCCCAGGAACCAGGCGACCAGCAGGACCGAGATCACGGACACCCCGGCGCCCGCGGCCTGGTCCACCGCCTGGACCGGCCGCCACACCAGCTCGCGCCGCAGCCGACCTCCCAAGTTGGTGGCGAGCACCTGCCCGAGCACGGCCAGCACCAGCACCGCGCACAGCGAGATCGTCGACACCACGAGCGACGTGGTGAACCGCTGCATGACGACCGGCACCAGCCACAGGCCGAGCAGCAGCCCGCCGACGAAGCCGACGAACGACAGCACGCCGACCACGAAGCCCTGGCGATAGCCCGAGACGGCGAAACCGATGGCGACGACGACGAGAATCAGGTCAAGCAGGTCCACGCGCGGTCCCTCACTCGTCCGTCTCGGCGCCGTCAGCGTAAGGACGCTGATCGGCGGGGCGGAGCGAGCTCGACCGGTAGGAGAGCGCGATGACGTCGTCGGGCAGGTCGCGGACCCGATCGTGGTCCCAGTCCTGCTCCCAGCCCCCGAGTCGCAGCACCCCGTCCAACAGCCCGGCGGTGAACCCCCAGATCAGCAGCCCGTCGGCGGCGAAGGCCGGTCCGACGTACCCGGACGGATGCCGCACCCGCAACCGGTTCTCCGGCGCGGCGAGTTCGGCAACTGCGACTCGGTGCACCGAGGCCACCTCCAGCGGACTGCCTACCCGCAGCGGCGCGGGGGTGCGCCACCACCCCAGGACGGACGCGACCATGAAATCGCTTGGTTGCAGATAAAGCTCCGGCAGAGCGCCGAACACGGCCACCGAATCCGGGTCCACCCCGGCCTCTTCGTGCGCCTCCCGCAAGGCGGCCTGCACCGGTCCGGCGTCCTGGGGATCGATGTGGCCGCCGGGGAACGCGGGCTGTCCCGCGTGCGAGCGGAGCGTCGAGGCGCGTTCAGTGATGAGGATGTCGACGTCGGCCGCCGAGGCACCGGTCGCCGTTCCGGCGAAGAGGATGAGGACGGCGGACTGGCGCGGAGCACCCGGCAGGGTCCTTGTACGCTGCCGGAAGCCGGCCCATCGCGATGCCGGATCGATGGCCCGGACCGCGTCGGCGAGCGGATGCAGCCAGTCCGGCAGATCTGGCGGGACCGTGACCAGCTCGCTGTCAGCGGCGCCGCCAGGAGCGCCGTCGCCGTCGTCTTTAAACCCCGGCTCGTCGATCAGCTGCTCGTCAGCCGGGTGCTCGCTGACGCGGCGCTCACCGGCACCCCGTTCGCCGCCGCCGCCACGGCCGGACGACAAAGCCCCGGCACCCGCGACATCGGACGCTCGTCTGAGCGGGCCTCGGCGGGGCCCCGTCGTACCCTTCACACCGGGCACAACGCCCGACCCCAGCGTTTCGTTCACCGTGCCGCCTTCCGGGCCGCGGCCAAGTTCGCCGCCTCGCGTGCGGACGCAGGCCTGAGCAGCGCCTCCGCCTTAACCGGATCCATTTCCCCAATGCCGTAGGAGGGGCATAAATCCGCGATAGGGCACGCGCCACACGCCGGTCGTCGCGCATGGCAGACCCGGCGCCCATGGAAGATCATCCGGTGCGAGAGCATCGTCCACTCCTGCCGCGGGAACAGCGCGCCGACAAGGTGCTCGACCTTCACCGGGTCGGTCTCCCTGGTCCAGCCGAACCGCCGAGCCAGCCGTCCGAAGTGCGTGTCCACGGTGATCCCCGGCACGTCGAACGCGTTGCCGAGGATCACGTTCGCGGTCTTCCGGCCTATCCCCGGCAGCTTGACCAGGTCCTCGAGCCGCCGGGGCAGCTCGCCGCCGTACTTGTCGCACAGCGCCTGGCCGAGCCCGATGATCGACGCCGCCTTGTTCCGGTAGAAGCCGGTCGGCCGGATGATCGCCTCGAGCTCGGCCCGGTCGGCGGAGGCGTAGTCGGCGGCGGTCTTGTACGTGGCGAACAGCTCAGGGGTGGTCTGGTTCACCCGTACGTCAGTGCACTGCGCGGACAGGATCGTCGCGACGGCCAGCTCCAACGGGTTGGCGAAGTCCAGCTCACAGTGAGCATCGGGATAAATCTCGGCGAGCGCCCGGTTGATCCGCCGTGCCCGCCGGGTGAGGGCGAGCGGGGTCTCGTGGGTCACGGGTGCGGGTTCAGTCGTCTCACCGGCCAAGCTCATTGGGCAAGAGTAGATGGTCCCGCGGCGTGCGGGGGACGTAGGCGGCGTAAGCGAGACGACGGCGTCCGGGATCCCGAGTATGTGAAATCGGGTGCGGTAGGTCACACTGTTGGATGCAGGGCCATAACAGATTGCGTCTGGGCGTCGAGTCGAAATCCGTCGACCGGCGACCCGCGGCGCGAACGAAACGGCCGCGAGGCCGATGGAGGATCGACCGTGGACGACGTGCTGCGCCGCAGCCCGCTGTTCGCCGCACTCGATGAAGAAGCGTCGAACTCGCTGCTCAAGTCGATGACCGAGATAGCACTGGGACGCGGGGACGCGCTGTTCCACGAGGGCGACCCGGGCGACCAGCTCTACGTCGTGCTCGAGGGCAAGATCAAGCTCGGCCGCTCCTCCGGCGACGGCCGGGAGAACCTGACGGCGGTCATCGGTCCCGGCGAGATGTTCGGCGAGCTGTCCCTGTTCGACCCCGGCCCGCGCACGTCCACTGCGACCGCGCTCACCGCCACCCGCCTGCTCGCGCTCGGCCACACCGAGCTGCAGCCGTGGCTGAGCGCCCGGCCCGAGGTGGCCCGCTCGCTGCTGCGGGCCATGGCGCGCCGGCTGCGCCGCACCAACGAGAACATGGCCGACCTGGTCTTCTCCGACGTCCCCGGCCGGGTGGCGAAGGCGCTGCTCGACCTGTCCACCCGGTTCGGTCAGCCGGCCGGCGAGGACCAGGAGGGGATCAAGGTCGCGCACGACCTGACCCAGGAGGAGCTGGCGCAGCTGGTCGGCGCCTCCCGCGAGACGGTGAACAAGGCGCTCGCCGACTTCGCCCAGCGCGGCTGGATCAAGCTGGAGGCGCGCGCGGTCGTCCTGCTGGACACCACGCGGCTGGCGCGCCGGGCGCGGTAAGGCGCTCAGCCGGCGGGCTTGGCCTCGTCGAGATAGTCGAGTTGCGCCTGCACGGACAGCTCCGCAGCAGGCCAGAGCGCCCGGTCGACGTCGGCGTAGACGCGCCGCACGATCTGCGCAGCGGTCCGGTCCCCTGCGGCGACCGCATCCTCCACCTGTGCCAGCCGGGCCGCTCGGTGGGCCAGGTAGAAGTCGAGGACGGCCGCGGGATCGTCGCGCACCGGTCCGTGCCCGGGCAGCACCCGCTCGATCGTGGCGTCGTCGACCATGTGGCGCAGACGGCCGAGCGAGTCGAGGTAGTCGCGCAGCTTGCCCTCGGGATGCATGACGACGGTCGTGCCGCGTCCGAGGACTGTGTCACCGGTGAGCACCGCGCGGTCGTTGGTGACCAGGAACGACAGGGAGTCGCCGGAGTGGCCCGGCGTGCCGATCACCCGGATCTCCAGCCCATCGACGTCGACCACGTCGCCGTCGGACAGCCCTTCCGAGCCGAGCCGAAGGGCCGGGTCAAGCGCTCGCACCGGAGCGCCGACCAGCTCGGCGAAGCGACGGGCTGACTCTGCGTGGTCCTCGTGGCCGTGCGTCAGCAGGATCGCGGCGACCCGCGCGCCGAGCTCGTCGGCCCGCGCGACGATCGCCGCCAGGTGACCTTCGTCCAGTGGGCCGGGATCGACGACTACGGCCTGTCGCGCACCGGGCTCAGCCAGCACCCACGTGTTCGTGCCGTCCAGGGTCATCGGCGACGCGTTAGGCGCGAGGACCAGCGACGCACGCAGCGTCACCGGCCCCGAGACCACCGCCTTCGCGGCCACGCCACCGTACGGGGCGTCGGTCGCACGCGTCCCCCGGTCCGACATCTGGTCAGTCAGCCCCGTCCGTGTCTGCTTCAGCTGTGTCGACTTCAACCGTGTCCACTTCAACAGTGAGCTCGACCTCGACCGGGGAGTCGAGCGGGAGGACCGCGACACCGACCGCCGACCGGGCGTGCTGCCCCGCGTCGCCGAAGACCTTGCCGAGCAGCTCGCTGGCGCCGTTGATCACGCCGGCCTGTGCGGTGAAGTCCGGTGCTGAGGCGACGAAGCCGACCACCTTGACGATCCGGCGCACCCGGGAGAGCTCCCCGACCTCTGCCTTAACAGCGGCGAGCGCGTTCAGCGCGCAGCGTTCGGCCAGCTGCTTCGCCTCGTCCGCCGAGACCTCGATGCCGACCTTGCCGGTCTTCAGGAGCGCACCGTCGACCATAGGCAGCTGGCCGGAGGTGAAGACGAGCGAGCCAGAACGCATCGCCGGTACATAAGCGGCGACCGGCTTGGGAACTGCGGGCACCTTAAGGCCCAGCTCGGCAAGCCGCTCCTCCGGCGTCACCGCGCTCATTGCTTCTCGCGCTTCATATACGCGACCAACTGCTCCGAGTTCGGTCCCGGCACCACCTGAACCAGCTCCCACCCGTCCTGGCCCCAGTTGTCCAGAATCTGCTTGGTCGCGTGCACGAGCAGCGGCACCGTCACGTACTCCCACTTCGTCATGGGCCGAGCCTAACCGGTGCGCGGAACACTACGCGCGCGGTGAGGGGATTAGGCTCTTGCCGTGACGAATGCGGACCGGACGCGAACGAGGTCGGACTGGTCCGCCGTACGCCTGCATGTGGTGACCGGCAAAGGCGGGACGGGTAAGACCACCGTCGCCGGTGCCCTCGCGCTGGCCCTCGCGGCCGGCGGCGCGCGGCACGGCGAGCGGCGGGTCCTGCTGGTGGAAGTCGAAGGGCGCCAGGGAGTGGCGCAGCTCTTCGACACTCCGCCGGCGCCCTACGAGGAGCGCCGGGTCGCGGTCACCCCGGACGGCGGCGAGGTCTGGGCGCTGGCCATCGACGCCGAGCAGGCCCTGCTCGAGTACCTGGACATGTTCTACAAGCTCGGCCCGGCCGCGCGGGCGCTGCGCCGGTTCGGCGCGATCGACTTCGCCACGACCGTCGCGCCCGGGATCCGCGACGTGCTGCTGACCGGAAAGACCTGCGAGGCGGTACGGCGGCGGGCCGCGCCGGACGCGGGTCGCGGAGCCGACCACGACCGGGTGTTCCACTACGACGCGGTCGTCATGGACGCGCCGCCGACCGGGCGGATCACCCGGTTCCTCGCGGTGAACTCCGAGGTGTCCGGGCTGGCCCGGGTGGGCCCCATCCGCAACCAGGCCGACGCGGTCATGCGGGTGCTGACCAGCGCGCAGACCGCCGTGCACTTCGTCACCCTGCTGGAGGAGATGCCGGTGCAGGAGACGCTGGACAGCATCGCCGAGCTGCGCGACGCGGGACTGCCGGCCGGAGGGGTGATCGTGAACCAAGCGCGGCCCGTGGTGCTGCCGGAGGACCGGTTGAAGAAGGCCGCGGAACCGGGCGGGCTGGATCTGGCCGAGCTGGCGGACGGGCTGCGGCCGGTGGGCCTCGCGGACCCCGACGTGGTCGCGGCGCTGGCGCAGCTCGGCTCGGAGCACGCCCGGCGGGTGCTGCTCGAGTCGGGCCAGCGCGACCTGCTCGCCGAGAGCGGTGCGCCGATGTACGAGCTTCCGCAGCTCGCCGACGGCATCGACCGGGTCGGCCTGGACACCCTCGCCGCCGAGCTGCGCCGCCAGGGGGCCGCATGACCGCGGCCACGCTGCTCGACGACGCGCGCCGGTTCGACCTGGACCGCCTGCTGGACGCACCGGAGACCCGGATCGTGGTGTGCTGCGGCTCCGGCGGCGTGGGCAAGACGACCACCGCGGCGGCGTTCGCGCTGCGCGCCGCCGAGCGCGGGCGGGACGTCGTGGTGCTGACGATCGACCCGGCGCGACGGCTGGCGCAGGCGCTCGGGCTGACCGAGCTGGACAACACCCCCCGCAAGGTCGACGGGATCGACCGGTCGGGCGGCGGGCGGCTGCACGCGATGATGCTCGACATGAAGCGGACATTCGACGAGATCGTGCTGGAACACGCCGACCCCGAGCGGGCCGGGCAGATCCTCGCCAATCCCTTCTACCAGTCGCTGTCCGCGAGCTTCGCCGGCACGCAGGAGTACATGGCGATGGAGAAGCTCGGCCAGCTGCGGGCCCAGGCTGACTGGGACCTGATCGTGGTCGACACCCCGCCGAGCCGGTCCGCGTTGGACTTCCTGGACGCCCCGGACCGCCTCGGCTCCTTCCTGGACGGGCGGCTGATCAAGATCCTCTCGGCCCCGGCCAAGATGGGCGGGATGGGCGCGTTCAAGCTGATCACCGGCGGATTCGGCCTGGTGACCGGCGCGCTGAACAAGATCCTCGGCTCGAACCTGCTCGGCGAGGTGCAGTCCTTCGTGGCGGCGCTGGACACGATGTTCGGCGGATTCCGCGAACGGGCCGAGCGCACGTACCAGTTGCTGCAGACCGAGGGCACCGCGTTCGTCGTGGTGGCTGCTCCTGAGCCGGACGCACTGCGTGAGGCCTCGTACTTCACCGAACGGCTGGCTACCGACCGAATGCCACTCGCCGGGCTCGTCCTTAACCGTGTGCACGTCCCTTTGGCGGATATCACCGGGGAGCGTGCGCTCGCCGCGGCTGAGCAGCTGACGAACGGCAAAGCCAAGAGGTCTACGCGTAAGGTGACGGGAGCGGCCGAATCCGCGCACTCGCCTGTGGTTCCCGCGGTCGCGGCTGGTGCGCAGTCGGATGAATCGCAAGCACGAGAACTCGCTGCCGCCCTGCTGCGTCTGCACGCCGAACGCGTTGCGCTCGCTCGCCGGGAGGGCCGCTTGAGCGGCCGTTTCCTGGCGAACCATCCCGGAATCCCGGTGCTCGAGCTGCCCGCGCAGGCCGAAGACATCCACGACCTCGAGGGCCTGCGCACCATCATCGAGCAATCGCTCTGAGCGCGCTGAATACATGCAGGAGCAATACCTGCAACAGCAACACATGCAGCGGCAACGACAGCGCGCACCTAAGGAGCCGCGGCACCCCCACCGGACCGCAGCTCCCTCTATCCGACCGTCGACTCCCCGCCCTCAACCGAGTGCGAAAAGCGGCTCACCTGGTGCCCAGCCAGGCAGCCCGACAGCGGTGCGAACGTTAGTTGCTCGCCGAGACCACCGACGGCCGCTGCCGCAGGTAAGCCTCGCGCTTTCCCTCCAATACCTTGCGCCACGACCGGACGTCGGGCCGACGCCGCAACAGCGCGCGCCGCTCCCTCTCCGTCATGCCGCCCCACACGCCGAACTCGACCCGGTTGTCCAGCGCGTCCGCCAGACACTCGGTGCGAACCGGGCAGGCCGCACACACGGACTTCGCCCTGTTCTGCGCCGCGCCCTGGACAAACAGCTCGTCCGGGTTCATGCCGCGGCACGCAGCGGCGATCGTCCAGTCCTCGACCCAGTTCCTGACCGTCATCTTCATGGGCACTGCGTTCTCCGACCCTGCCTTCATTCCGGTGCCGCCCTCTCGAACTCGAGGCTCCCCCAACGGCGGCCGGCCCTCCCGATGCGGCGACGCAGTGCCCCCGACGGCGGTCGAGGGACCGTCGCGGCGGGCGCCGCGTGCACCGACCAGAGCGACCGGCACGACATCCGCACTTGTCGCACACTGCTCGCACTGTTCTGCATCGCGCTGTGCTGAGTTGAATCCACACTGCGACGAATCGCACTGTTTCGCGTTGCACCATCTCGCATGCGGCGTGATGTCGAAAGGATCCGCTGTCGCTGGTCCGTCGCAGCACCGCGCCGCCGTACCTTTACGGCCTCCACGCCGTGTTGCACGTCGGCACAGCGTGAAGCGTTCACCCGGATTCGTCGCCCGGCTCAGGAGCCGGGTGCCGATCCACTGCCGCTCCCCGCCGCACCGGACGCCTGTGGAATCACCGTGTGCGTAGAGATCACGTCAGCTAGCTCGACATTACGGAATCTTAAGGAACGCCGACAGGCCCCGAACTGGTCAATCTGGTATGGCCCGTCCGGACTACCCGCCGTGTAGCAACTGGGCCACAGAATCGCCCGGCAACCCCCTGGTCATGCCCGCGGGTGGCGGGCGGACCGTACTCTGTTCCGCATGGTGACGGCACGTACAGGTTACCGGGGAGCGAGCGGCGCGGGACGATTGGTATCGCATCTCGGCTCATTCGTAATGGTCAGTTCCCTGGCGGGAGTGCTCATCGCGGGCCTGACCCTGCCCTTCATGGGCACGGTCGGGCTGACCGCCAAGGCCGCGTCCGACCATTTCGAGGACCTGCCCGTCGACTTCGCCGCACCGGCACTGCCTCAGCGCACGAAGGTCCTCGCCGACGACGGTTCGGTGATCGCCTACACCTGGGGCGACTTCGGCAACCGCGTCGTCGTGCCGATGTCCTCGATAAACCCGAGCATGCCGCACGCACTCGTCGCCGTCGAAGACCAGCGCTTCTACCAGCACGGCGGGATCGACATCAAAGGCACCGTGCGCGCGCTTTTCCACAACTCGCAGGGCGGCGCCACGCAGGGCGGTTCGTCAATCACGCAGCAATACGTGAAGAACGTGCTTCTCCTGGAAGCCGGCACCGATAAGACCAAGCAGCAGGCGGCGATCGCGGACACCTTCTCGCGCAAGGTAACCGAACTGAAGTACGCCATCGCGGTCGAGAAGCAGCTCAGCAAGGACCAAATCCTGGAGCGCTATCTCAACCTCGTCTACTTCGGTAACGGCGCATATGGCGTCGAGGCGGCGGCCGAGCTTTACTTCTCGACCACCGCGGACAAGCTGACCCCGCCGCAGTCCGCGATGCTCGCCGCGATCGTCAACAGCCCGACCCAGTTCGACCCGTTCCAGCACCCGACGGACACGATCGCGCGGCGCAACGTCGTGCTCCAGGACATGGCGAACCCGGCGCTGAACTACATCACTCCCGCTCAGGCGGAGCAGTTCGAGAAGGCGCCGATCGGGCTGAACCCCACGAACCTGAAGAGCGGCTGCGTGTCCGCGTCCGGGTCGGCGGCGTTCGAATGCAACTACGCGTACGAGAGCTTCCTTAACGATCCGGCGTATGGCAAGACGCTCGCCGACCGGCAGGCGATGTGGAACCAGGGCGGCCTGACCATCCAGACCACGTTCGACCCCAAGGACGAACACGCCGCCGACGCCGCGATCTCGAAGCGGGTCTATGCGAGCGACAAGGTCAAGAGCGACGTGTCCACGGCGCTGGCCATGGTCGAGCCCGGCACCGGGAAGATCAAGGCGATCGCGCAGGCGAATCCCATGGGCAGCGGGCCCGGGCAGACCTATATCGACTTCGCCGGGGACAGCCAGCACAACGGGACCAACGGCTTCCAGGCCGGCTCGTCGTTCAAGATCTTCGTGGGGCTGGCCGCGCTGGAGCAGGGGATCAGCCCCTACCAGACCATCGACGCGCCGGCGACCCTGGACGACGCCGGTACTGAAGTCCCCGTCTGCCAGAACAATTCGACCCACATCACGTGGCCGCCGGACGCCCCCGCGAGTGGCAAGTACGCCCCGTCGAACGACGACGTCACGGACCACCCGAACACCAACATGTACACGGCCTATGCGGATTCGATCAACACCTTCTTCATCAAGATGGAAGAGACGACGGGCCTGTGCAAGCCGGCCCAGATCGCGCAGTCGATGGGCGTGACGCAGGACAACGACAACGACACCGGCAAGCCACTGCAGCAGATCCTGTCGTTCACGCTCGGCACGAACCCGATCACGCCGGTCGCGATGGCGAGCGCATACGCGACGCTGGCGGCGCAGGGGACTTACTGCACGCCGATCGCGATCATGTCGGTCGTGGACGTGTCCGGGAAGAACTACGGCGGCCAGACGGCGAACTGCCACCAGGTCCTCGACCCGAACATCGCTAACGAGATGACCGACATGCTGACCCACGTCGTCACCGACCCGGGCGCGACCGCCTATGGCGCGGTGAACATCGACAACGGTCAGCCGGTCGCGGGTAAGACGGGCACGACCGACAAGGGCATCGCGACCTGGTTCGACGGCTACACCCCGTCGCTGGCCACCGCGGTGTGGACCGGATTCATCGACTGGAACGGCAAGAGCCGGCTGTCCGACATGAAGATCGGCCCCACCTACTACTCCGGCCAGATCTTCGGAGCCAGCATCTCGGCCCCGATCTTCAGCGATGCGATGAACGGCGCGCTCGCCGGGACGTCGGTGCAGGGCTTCACCGCCCCGACCGGCTTCAGCAATTCGAACAACAACGGTGGCGGCAATGGCGGTGGAAACGGCAACGGACCTGGGGGCCCGGGTCTGATAGGCAACCTGTTCGGCGGCCTCGGCGGTAATAACGGCGGCAACGGAAACGGCGGCAACCACTGACCCGCCCCACTACCGCCTGACCTACCTACGTGCCCCCGCTATCCCTATAGCCCCAACGCCAGAGGCCGTGTCGGATGCCTTACCCCCGACACAGCCTCTTCCCCTTCACCTCACCGCGCTGCTCATCGCCACCCCGCCCCGCCTCACCCTCAACGGGTAAGCCGCACGCTTCACTAGCTCAACGCTGATCGCACCGCCGCCGCCACCCTCCCGCCCTCTGCCCGCCCCGCGATCCTCGGCGTGAGCACCTTCATGACCTGGCCCATCGCCTTGGGCCCAGCCGCCCCGGTCTCCGTGACTGCTTCAGCAACGAGCGCGCTCAGCTCCTCGTCCGTCAGCTGCTGGGGAAGGTAGCCCGTCAGCACCTCACCCTCCGCCCGCTCCCGCTCGGCCTGTTCCGCGCGACCTGCCCCCGCGAACGCCTCGGCAGCCTCGCGCCGCTTCTTCACCTCGCGCGTCAGGACAGTGACGATCTCCGCGTCGGACAGCGCACGGGCGACCGAACCGGCGACCTCCTCGTTGGTGATCGCGGTCAGCGCCATGCGGAGCGTGGCCGACCGCAGTTCGTCGCGGCTCTTCATGGCGGCCGTCAGGTCCGTGCGCAGCAGATCTTTGAGCGTCGTCATGTTCCCAAGCCTGTCATGAACGAGCAGGCGCCGCCGAACATATCCTCGCCGATACAATCAGCTAATGCGCCGTTCTATCGCCGTCCCGTTGGGCACCCTGGCCGTCGGCGCGGTCGGACTGGCCTACGCGGCGGGCGTCGAGGTCAACCTCTACCGCCTGCGCCGCTTCACCGTTCCCGTGCTGCCCGAGGGCGCGGCCTCGCTGCGCGTTCTGCAGGTCTCGGACATCCACATGGTCCCCGGCCAGCGCCGCAAGCAGGAGTGGCTCCGTTCACTCGCCGAGTTGGACCCGGACTTCGTCGTGAACACCGGGGACAATCTCTCCCACCACGACGCCGTCCCAGAGGTGCTGGACGCGCTCGAACCGCTGCTGCGCTACCCCGGCGTGTTCGTCTTCGGCTCGAACGACTACTACCAAGCCTCCCGCCTCAACCCGACGAAGTACCTGCGCAGGGGTGACCGCTCGCACGCGCCGCGCCGCAAGCGGGCCGAAAACGACTGGCCCGCACTTCAGGCAGACTTCGCGAAGGAAGGCTGGCTCGACCTCACCAACGCCCGCGGCACGCTGAACCTCGCCAACGGCAGCGGCAACGGCAGGCGCAAAGTCGCGTTCGTCGGAGTGGACGACCCCCACGTGCGCCGCGACCGCTACGACGAGGTGGCCGGAGGACCGGACGAGGAAGCCGAGCTGACGATCGGCGTAGCCCACGCCCCCTACCTCCGCGTACTCGACGGAATGACCGCCGACCGACTCTCCCTGATCCTGGCCGGCCACACCCACGGCGGCCAGCTCTGCCTGCCTCTCTACGGCGCCCTGGTGACCAACTGCGACCTGGACCGCGCACGAGCAAAGGGCCTGCACACCCACGAAGCGGGAGGCGAAACCGCCTACCTCCACGTCTCGGCGGGCTGCGGCGCCTCCCGCTACGCCCCCGTGCGCTTCGCCTGCCCGCCCGAGGCATCCCTGCTCACCCTCGTCCCCAAAGACCAAAAACAGCGCTGAGCTGCGCCGCCACGCACCACCCGAAACGATTTCCGGGAACCGCCCCGCCTCGGCTAGACTGACGGCGCACTACGGTGCCCGGCCAAGAAGAACACC
>NZ_DASZGI010000007.1:0-4875 GCF_035938995.1 Actinocrinis sp. | reverse complement strand
CTGCAGCTGGGTACCCGGCGTCGTGGACCAGCCCGTGTCGTCGAGGCACTTGTTGGACTGAGGGTTGAGGAGGGACCCGTTCGATTGCGGGATCCACACCTGCGCGCCAGTGTTGTTGCAGTCGTACAGCTCAACCTTCGTACCGTCAGCTGTGCCGGCGCCGTAGACGTCGAGGCACTTGCCGAGGGCGTGCAAGGTGGTGCCGGCCTGGACGAAGGTCCACCGCTGCGCGTTGGTCCCATTGCAGCTGTAGACCTGGACCGGGGTGAAGTCGGCGCTGTTCGCGCCGCGCACGTCGAGGCACAGCCCCTGGTAGCCGGTGACCGCGCTGCCGTCACTCCCGTTGCCACTGCCTGCGTTGCCACCGCTTGCGCTACCACTGCCACTACCAGTGCCGCTGTTGTTCCCGGTGCTGCTTCCAGTGCTGTTTCCGCCGTTGTTGCCCGCGCTGTTCCCGGTGGTGGTGTAGGCCGCCACGTAGTCGACCTGCATGGTTCCGCCGGACGTGGTCGCGCCGGTCGGCGACGTGCATCCGCACTGGCCGTTGGGGAATCCGCCGCCCATGGCCAAATCAAGGATGATCGACAGGTTGTGGTCGAAGGCGGCCTGCCACGTGGCAGTACCGACCTGGGCCTCGGTCACGGTGAAGTACGAATTCCCGTCGAGGTAGTAAGTGATCGACTCGGCGGAGGTATTTGTCCGGTCCAGGATCATCGAGTAGGTGTGGAACCCGAACTGACAGCCACTGCAACCGCGCAAGCCACTACCGATGCCGTTGGGCTCGCCGCACGGGCCGCCCGGGAACACGCCGCAGTGGATGGTTCCGGCAACGTTGGACAGGGAGTTGACATCCTCCATGATGTCGATCTCGCCGTTCTCGGGCCACTGACCCGGTCCGAGCATCCAGAACGCCGGCCAGTAGCCCAGGCCACCGGTGGGCTGCTGGATGTTGGCAGTCACTTCGAGCTTGCCGCCGGCCGGGGCGCCGACGTTGGCGGAGGTGGTCTGCACGCGGCCGGAGGTCCAGCCGCCGTTGTTGAGGGCGGTGATGTCGAGGTTGCCGTTGCCGTCCAGGTGGACGTTGGCGGTGGAGTTGGTCATGGTCTCGATCTCGCCGGTACCGAATGTGGAGCCTGGACCGGTGTCGTACATCCACTGGCCGTCGATCCCACTGCCCGCAGGGCCGTTGAAGTCGTCGGCGAACACCTGCGTCCATCCGGACGGCGGCCCGGGCAGGGCAGCGTTCGCCGGACCGGTGATGGTGAACAGCGCGGCGGTACCGACGATGGCGCCGAGCGCTATCAGCCGGGTCCAACGGCCGCGCGGCAGCAGACGGCGCGAGCGCACCGGAGTACGGCGGCGGTGTCCAGCGGATGAAGGAGGTGCGGAGGCTGCGGGCATGGCGCTGCCCCGCGTCTCATCGATCATGGCAGGGGACCTCTCGCGTGTGGACACTTGAGCCCGGTCGGCGGCGCCGAGCAAACCGGGCATGCACGGACGGATTAAGTCAGTACGTGGCGAGATTCAATTGCAGCCTGGAAGCGTTTCCGGCCGCGTCCGCGTCACTCGCCCGGCTATTTGCGCGGGTGGTCTAGGAGTAGCGGCCCCGGACGAACAGCGTCAACAGAAGAACGTCGCCGACGGCCACCGTTGTGAGCAACTTGAGCCACAGTTAAGACCAAGCCTGGCGGCCGCGATGGCGGCACCGACCCACGACATCCACAGTGTCCGCAGCCGTCCTCCTCATCGAAGGCCCGTTCCTGCTCGACGAAAAGATCGCGGAACTGCTCGAAGCTCAGAGGCAATTCCCCGGCGGGGTAGGGGCGGATAGGTAGTAGGTATTGGTGGGCGGCCTACGGCACGGGGCGGAGGGGGCGGGGTCAGAGGGCGTCGACGGCGCTGACGAGCCAGCCTTGGGGGGTGTTGGTGAGGGTGAGCAGGACTCGGTTCTGGTCGACTTGAGTGCCGTTGACCCTGGTGCTCGTCGTCGACTGGTCGATGAACGCCAGAACGACGACCTGGTCCGGTGAGGCGGAGACGACGGAGACGGCCGGGGCGCCGCCGTCGGCCGGCTTGGCGACGACTGCTTGGACGACGCCTTGGTACTGGAGCGCCGTGGGCTTCACGACGGTCTGGGTCGTCTTTGTGTACTGGTCGCGGAACTCGCCGGTGAGGAGGGCTTCGGCTTTGGCGAAGTCCTGGTCGAGGTGGCGGTAGTCGTAGGAGAAAATCACTGGCGCTGCTTTTTCGGCTGCGGCCATCGCGGCTGTGCGTGCGTCGTCGGTGCGGGTCGCGTCGCGGTATTGGAGGCCGAGGATCGCGCCTGTCACGAGGACGGCCAGAACGGCGACCGCGAGGACGGCCGTGACGATCGCCCTGCGGGTGGTGGAAAGGGGGCGCGGGGCGCGCTTCGGCTTTGGGGATTTGGGTGCGGCCGACGAGGCAGTTGCGGCAGTGGTGAGTTCGGATTCGGATTCGGGTTCGGTCTCGGGCGAGGGCGGGGGCTCGGTGCGCTCGGTGCGCTCGGAGGGCTCGATGCGCTCGGGGGGTTCGACGAGCGTGGTGGTGGAGGCGGAGGAGGGCGGCGTCTCGTCGTCGAGGGCGGGGCCGGGGCGCGGGGAAGGCTGTCCGGCGCGCTTGGCGGCGGCGCGCTGACCGGCGACGGCGCGGGGGTGGCGGGATGTCTGGATGTCGGCGCTGAGCCGGTTGCGGGTGCGGTGCTGAGGCTGAGGCTGCTGCTGCGCGGGTGGCTGTTGCGGCTGCGACTTCGGCTGCGGCTGCAGCTCTCGGGGCTGGGGCTCGCTCACGATCTTTGTTCTCCTTCCGCGCGTCAGCCGACGAATTCGATGTCGGACGTAAGCCAGGTGCCGCCTTGGTCCACCAGGTCCATCTGGAGGCGGTAGTTGCGGACTTGGCCGCCCGGCGCCGCCGTGTTGGCAACCGTGCCGTCCGCGACGACCAGCACGCGCGCGTTCGTCGCGTTCGCGGTGACGACGCCGGCTTGCAGCACCTGGCCGGAGGAGACCGCCTTGTTCGCGGTGACCAGGCTCTTGAGCGTCTGGGTCTGGTCGCTGAACTGCTGCTTGAAGTCGCCGGTCGCGCCCGCGAGCACGTTCTTACTGTCCTGGTCGAAGTTGCGGTAGTCGATCGAGACGAAGTTAAGCGCCTCCTGGCGCGCGGCGGCGAGGATGTCCTGATCGCGTTGCTGCTGAAGGTTCTCCTGGTGGAGGTTGTAGCCGAGCACGCCAACGGCGACCGCCGCGACGACGAGGACGCCCGCCAGCAGCCAGGGCAGGATCCTGAATCTGGTCAGTGCGCGGGCGACGGGGAGGGCGACGGCGCGGATCCGGGCGCGGGCGTCCAGGTTCGGGCGGCTGCCGTCGTGCGGCGCGGTCATGTCCTTACTTGCGGCGGCCGCGTCGTCGGTCAGGTCGGCGAGGGCGGCCTCGTTCATGGTCACGGTCATGCCATCGGGCCGAGGAGCATCCATTGCCACGAGTCCTTCCCGAGAAGAGTCGCTTCGCCGCCGTTCGCGGCGATGGTGATCGGCTGGCCGTCGGGGCCGAGAGCCGCGCCGGTGGCCGGGTCGGTGCCGGTCATCATGGACGAGAGTGCGTACGCCCCACTGTTTTCAGCGGCTGTGGGGCCGCCCGGTGCGGGCACGTTCTGCGCGCCGCGCACGTCGGTGGCGCTGCCGCGGGGGGCGTTGCACTGCACGTCGGTGTTCGGCGCGCGGGGTGACGTGTCCTGAGGCACGCGCTGCACGGTGTCGTAGGTGCACGGGGGCGGGTTGTTCACGTTGAGAACGAGGCCGAAGTGGGCGGTGCCATCGCCAGGAGCGACGGTGTAGCCAGCCGCCACCGCGACAGGGTAGGTCACCAGGATCTGCTCGACGCCGGGCAGACGCGCCTCGACGACCTGGCCGGTGCTGACCAAGTTGCCGAGCAGGACGCCGAGGGTCGGCTGTGTCGTCTCCAGCAGGTTCTGCAGCTGGTTCGCGGCGGTGACGCCGGAGTCGAGCACCGTGCGCAGGTCCGGGTCGCTGTCCCGGATCTGGCCGGTCAGCGCCGCCAGGTCGCGCGAGAAGCCCGCGATCGCGGAGCCCTCGTCGACCTGCGTGCGCAGGATCGTGCCGGACTGCTGGATCAGTGCGGTGGTCTGCGGGAGGTTGTCGTAGGCAGTTTTGATCAGGGCATTGCCAGAGTCGATCAGCCTCTGCAGGTCGGGGCCGGTGCCATTGAACGCGTTTCCGAGCTCGTCGATGGTGATCGTGAGATCGTTCTTGTTCACCGAGTTGACCAGCCGGTCGAGATTGACCATCAGTGTCGTGGTCGGCAGGGGGATACGGGTCTGGGCGCGTGCGATCGTGCTTCCCCCGCTCAGGTAGGGACCGCTGTTCGAGGTGGGTTGCAAGTCGACGTACTGTTCGCCGACGGCTGAGCGGTCGGCCACGACGGCGAGTGCGTTCACCGGGATCTGAGTGCCGTGATTGAGGTTCAGGTCGACCAGCACCCCGTTCGCCTCCAGGTGGATCGCGCCGACCCGGCCGACCGGCACGCCGCGATACGTGACCTCGGCGTTGGTGAAGATGCCGCCGGTCTCGGGGAAGTCGGCGCGCACGGTGTATCCGGGCTCGAACACCTGGTTGCCGAGGCCCACGTAGTCGGCGCCCGCGTATCCGACGCCGAGCACGGTGATCACGCCGAAGGCGAGCAGCTGGATCCGGACGACGCGGCTGATCATGCGGCCATCCCCTCCGTCATCATGGCGGCGAGGTTCGGATCGACCTGCGCCGCGTCGTTCTCGGAGCTGAGGCCGCAGAGGGGCGGGCAGAGGATTCCGCCGCTGCTGGGACTCGGGCTTGGGGAGGGGCCG
>NZ_DASZGI010000006.1:0-2732 GCF_035938995.1 Actinocrinis sp. | reverse complement strand
TGGTGGACCCGCGGGCATCGGTCACGGTCCACCCGCTCGAGGTGCATGCCCAGGGCGCGGACGCGCTGCGCACGGTCCTCGAAGACCTGCTGCGCGGATTCCCCGACCTGATGATCACCGTCAGCCGGGTCATCACGACCGGCGACGTGGTCACCGCGCTGCTGCGGGCCGAGGGAACCCAGGCGGCCGGCTACGCCGGCGCCATCAACACGGAAAAACATCTCGACATCGAGCAGGCCTGGCGGTTCGCGACCGGCGGCGGGCTGATCACGGGCGTCGCCGTCTACTGGTGCCAGGCGCAGCTGTACCGGCGGCTCGCGGTCAAGCGCTACGACGAGATCTCGATCGCCTGAACGCGGAGGGGGACATGACAGAAACCAGCACGGGAACGACCCGCACCGCCGACTCGGCGGCCGCGGTCGTGACCGAGTTCTTCGACCGCTACCGCGCGCACGATGTCGACGGCATGACCGACCTGTGCTCGATCACCGCCGGCTTCTCCTACGTCCCTGTCGAGATGTGGGGCAAACAGCGGGTGCTGCGCGGCGACGGCACGGTCGGCACCGTCGGCAAGCCGCTGTGGGCCGGGCTGATCGCCTCGTTCCCCGACCTGTCCAACACCGTGCACACCGTCACCAGCAACGACGACGGCGACGTGGTCGTCCAGGCCGACATCGAGGGCACCCAGCAGGGGGCCTGGGGCCTGATCACCCCGGCAGGCAAGCACTACAGCGAACCGCACCTGTTCATCTTCCACGTGGGGCCTGACCTGCTCATCGACAGCATCACCGGCTACTGGAACGACGCCGGCATCAGCCGGCAGCTCGGCCACAACGAAGTCGACTGACCGGAGGAACCCCCATGGCACTGCTCAAGCGCGAGGAATGGCAGGGCTTCGTCCGCGACGTGGACTGGTCCTATCGCTACGTCGACGACGAGGCCGTCTACCCGGAATGGCACAGCGGGACCGGCAAGGTACCGCGGGACGCGTGGCTGACCTGGGAGGAGAGCTACAAGGTCAGCTACCCGGAGTACGTCGCGACCCAGCGGGAGAAGGAGACGGCGGCGTACGCGGTGAAGGCCGCGCTGCAGCGCTCATCGGTCTGGGACGGCCTGGACGAAGGCTGGAAGTCCGCGACCAAGATGCACTTCGGCGGCGTTTCCCTCAGCGAGTACGCCGCGACGCTCGCCGAGCTCAAGATGGCACGGTTCGGGCTGGCCGGATCGTGGCGGAACATGGCCGTCTTCGGCGCGCTCGACGAGCTGCGGCACACGTCGATCACTACGTTCTTCGGGCACGAGTTCATCAGCAAGGACCCGCAGTACGACTGGACGCAGAAGGCGTTCCAGACCAACGACTGGGTGGCGATCTCGCTGCGCAACATGTTCGACGCGATGATGAGCTCCGCCAACGTGGTGGACATCGCGCTGCAGCTGCCGCTGGTGTTCGAGACCGGCTTCACCAACCTGCAGTTCGTCGCGCTGGCGGCGGACGCGCTGGCCTCCGGCGACGTCAACTTCGCCAACATGATCTCCTCGATCCAGACCGACGAGGCGCGCCACTCCCAGCAGGGCGGCCCGACCCTGGAAATCCTCATGGAGCACGACCCGGTGCGGGCCCAGTGGGTGGTCGACAAGACCTTCTGGGCCTCGGCGCGCGCGCTGGCCGCGCTGACCGGCACCTCGATGGACTACTACACCCCGCTGGAGCACCGCAAGCAGTCCTACCGGGAGTTCATGGAGGAATGGATCATCGACCAGTTCATCAGGACCATCGAGCAGTACGGGCTGCGCAAGCCGTGGTACTGGGATGAGTTCATGCGCGGCCTGGACATCTGGCACCACGCGCTGCATATGGGCCTGTGGTTCTGGCGGCCGACGATCTGGTGGCGGCCGATGGCGGCGGTCAGCCCTGACGAGCGGGCCTGGCTGGCCGAGAAGTACCCCAACTGGGAAAAGGTCTTCGGCGACAAGTGGGACGTGATCATCGACAACGTCAACGCCGGCAACGTGGCGGCGACCCTGCCGGAGACGCTGCCCTGGCTGTGCAGCACCTGTCACCTGCCCGTGTGCAACGCCACCCAGTCCCGCGGCGGGACCTGGCGGGTCAGGGACGTCCCGCTCAGCTACGACGGCAGGACCTACCACTTCTGCACGAACGCCTGCCGGCAAATCTTCTGGAAGGACCGGGCCAGCGTCAACAACCCGACGCTCATCGACCGGTTCCTCGCCGGGCAGATCCAGCCGATGGACGTCGGCGGGATCCTCGGCTACATGGGCCTGACGCCGGAGGTCATGGGCGACGACCCGGACTACCAGGCCTGGACCAGGGACTACGCCGGCCGGCCCGCCGAAGGCATCGCCGTGGCGGCGCAGCCATGACCGCCGAACCCGGCGCGGCAGAAAACCCGCCGCAGCTGGTCCCGCTGAACGCGATCTTCGCCACCGACTTCGTGCAGATCCTGGTCCCGGTCACCACCGCGAACACCATGCGAGAAGTGGCCGCCGCGGTGGCCTACCACGTCGAGGGCAAGCGGGTCCGCGCGCTGCCGTACGACAAGGTCGTCATCTACCGCGGCGAGCGGCTGCCGGCCGAGATGACCGTCGCCGCCGCCGGCCTCCAGCCGCTGGACCACGTCACGGTCGAGTACGACATCCCGGAGGGGTCATGAAGAACCCGGTGGGCCCGGTGCTGCGGATGGGCGATGAGGTCGAGCTGATCATCGCGGCGA
>NZ_DASZGI010000005.1:0-3557 GCF_035938995.1 Actinocrinis sp. | reverse complement strand
TCCGCCAGCACGATGTAGAACGCCACCCCCGCGAGCACGATCTCGGCCCACCCGGCCGCGTGCAGCGCCCCGGTGACCGGCGCGCCCGCGCTGCTCGCGCCCAGGTACGCGACGACCAGCAGCACGATGACGAGGTTGAGCAGGCCGAAGGCGGTGAGCGTGACCGCGTTGGTGCCCAGGCTCGCGACGGTGAAGATCACGGTCACGACCAGCCAGGCGACCAGGAACACCCCGAGCGCCTGCACGACGTCGTGCCCCGCCTGGGCCGCCAGGGCGGACTTCGCGGTGCCCGGCGCGGCGGAGGCGAGCACGGAGGCCACGATGTGCGGGGCCACGTACACCTCGATCGCGGTGTACCCCAGCCAGAAGGCGCCGTATGCGGTCAGGAAAGCGGCAGCGAACGTGGCGCCCGCGGCCAGCGCGAAGAACCCCGCGACCAGCTGGACGATCCCGCCGTAGAAGAACGTCCCACTCAGGATCACGGAGCTGCCGGACGCGTTCATCACCCCAGCGGTGGACAGCCCCAACGCAAGCGAACACCAGGCGAAGCCCGCGGCCCCGACCGGCAGGGCGTGGCCGGCCCGCGGCAGAGTCGCGGCGACGGGCGCGCCGCCCGCTGCGGACGGGGCCGGCAAGGCTGAGGAACCGGACGATGCCGGTGAGGCAGATGCAACGGTCATGACAACCACCCTTCGTTGGATGTTGTTGCGACTGTGCCGACCGAACGTTCGGTAGCGTCGACCACGCAAGCTGATCCGTCAAGTGCATTCCAGGATATGAGATATCCGCTTACGCGAGTATGCCGAGAAGGGAATCAGCCCACGCCAGAGCACTTGTCGAAGCGTTCGCGTGTTGTGGCGGCGCACTAGAATAGTGATAGATCGGATAGAAAGTATCCGTTTCTGCGGTCAGCGTCCAGGCCCTATATCGCCCGGATGGCGTAAGCCCCGGGCGCTCGCGCTATGAGGAGCCGCACCGGCTGCGCCCCGCCCGGCGACGGACTGCGCGACGATGGCCGCCGAGATCGACCGCCGCCTGGACGGCCAGGCCGGCTGATGCCCACGGGAATAGACAGCGGCACAGCGAGATTGTCATTACTAAACTGGGCGTTCAGTTTCTCGTGAGGTCAACGGCGACCGGCATCTGGAACGAGTCAGGCAAAGGGTGAACATGATGCCGAGCGCAACGACGACCGAAGATCTCGAGAACCGGCACACCGCTTCGGAAGCGGAGCCTCGCGGGGTGGCTCCGCGCGCGACCGCACCCGCGCGAATCGCATCGGTGCCCGAACCCGACTCCGCTCCGCGTCCGACCGCGCAAGCCGCCTCCGAGACCGAGCGCGGCGAACCGCGCCGCCTCCCAGCCCAAACCGCCGACCCGACCGGGCACGCCGAGCCGCGCCACTTCCCACCCCAGACGGTCAGCGGCCCAGCCCTCGTGTTGATCCTCTCGGCGGCGTTCATGGTCGTGCTCGACTTCAGCATCGTCAACGTCGCCTTGCCCTCGATCCAGCGCGAGCTCGGCTTTTCCACCTCCGCCGTGCAGTGGATCGTGACCGCATACGCGATCACGTTCGGCGGCCTGCTGATCCTCGGCGGACGCGCCGCGGACCTGTTCGGGCGACGCCGCGTCTTCCTGGCCGGGCTGCTGGTCTTCACGGCCTCCTCGCTGTCCGGCGGCCTCGCCCACGATCAGGTGCTGCTCGTCGCCTCGCGCGCGGTGCAGGGCATGGGCGGCGCGCTGGTCGCGCCCTCCGCCCTCTCGCTGATCACGACCGGCTTTCCGGCCGGATCGCAGCGCAACCGCGCGCTCGGCATGTACGGCGCGACCGCCTCGATCGGCTTCGTGGCCGGGCAGGTGCTCGGCGGCGTGCTGGTCGAGTTCACCAGCTGGCGCGCCGTGTTCCTGGTCAACGTGCCGGTCGGCATCGCGGCCGTGCTCCTCGCTCCGCGCCTGCTCGGCCGATCCGCTCCGCTCAGCGGCTCACGGCGGATCGACGGCGGAGGCGCAGCCCTGATCACTCTCGTCGTCGCAGCGCTCGTCTACGCCGTCTCGCAGGTGGACGCGCTCGGCTGGACCAACGCGCGAATACTCACAGCGCTGCTGGTCAGTGCCACTTCGGCCGTCGCGCTCTTCGCACTCGAGTGGCGGCATCAGGACCCGTTGATCCGCTTCGACCTGCTGCGTGAGCCGGGCCTGCGCAAGGCCGGCGTGATGAACCTGCTGCTGGGCCTGTGGAACGGCGGCGAGATGATCGTGCTCTCCCTCTACTTCCAGCAGGTCCTGCACGAGTCGCCGCTCGTCACCGGGCTGGCGATCGCCCCGCAGGGCGTGATCGGTTTCACCGCGGGCGCCTTCGGAGCCAGGCTCGCCCGGCGCGTCGGCGTGTCCCGGGTGCTCGTCCTCACCAGCGGCATGGCCGCGGCGGGGTTCTTGATTCTCAGCCGCCTGCCGTCGGGCGGCGGATACAGCCCGCTGTTCGCGGCGGTGATGATCGTCGGCTTCGGCACCGCGGGGACGGCGTTCGGCACGATGGTCATTGCCAGCCAGGCCGCCGCGGACGACGAGCAGGGCCTGGTCGGCGGCGTGATCAACACCGGCCGCCAGGTCGGTGCGGCGATCGGCGCGGCGCTGCTGCCCGCGGTGGCCCAGGCCGCCGACCACAGTGGCCGGGCCGGCAGCGCGACCGGCGACCGTGACGCGATGCTGACCGCCGCCGCGGCCGCCGCACTCGCGGCCGTCGTGGCCTGGCGTACGCGCAGGGCTGTCAGCCCACTGCCTCGTCCGTAGTCTCGTCACGCATGGCGCGGGCGCTCTTGGGATCCGGCGCCGGGCGACGCGGTTCACGCACCCCGGAGCCGCCACGACGATCGATCCAGAGCACCACCGGGGTGCCTTTCGGCACCTTCGCACCGGATTCAGGACTCTGATCAAGGACCACGTCCTCCGGCTCGCCCACCGCGTCCAGGGGCGGACCGTCGGGGTCGGGTCCCACGGCGAACAGGCCGTGGCTGTTCAGCGCGGCGCGAGCCCGGTCCCTGCCCATTCCGACCACATCGGGCACCTTGACCGTGGAGCGCCTGCGCCAGACACCGGGCGAGGTGCGCCCGGACAACGCCGCCTCGGACAGCGGATGCGGCACCGCCGTCGCCTCGGTCAGCATCTGGTCGACCATGTCGGACGCCACCTGCGCCAGCGGGTCCTCGGCACCGCGCCGCGCCGGACGCGCCGCCTGGGCCGGCCCGGCCGCGTCGTCCACGTCGCGCCACCGTTCCCAGGCCGACTGGCGCGTCACGCCCAGCTTCACCGCGATCTCAGCCCACGACTTCCCGTGCTTGCGCGCGGTCCGCACCGCCTCGAACTCGAATTCGTCCAGCATCCGCCGGATCAGGCCGCCGTCCGCGAGCGCCCTGAGCGCTTCGTCGCCGTCGTCTTGATCATCGGCGTGCGGCGGCGCCGCGCCGCGGTGCCACCCCTCCAGCCGATTCAACGCCTGCCGGATTTCGTGCCATGGTCCCCGCTCCTCGTGGTTCATGCCGTCAGGGTAACCTGACACC
>NZ_DASZGI010000004.1:0-23503 GCF_035938995.1 Actinocrinis sp. | reverse complement strand
GACGCGGTGGCCCAGCAGTTCCAGGAGCTTGCGATCCGCTTCGTCGGCGTGGACGGCACGGGCGTGGCAGTGCGGGTGGATGAGCACGTCAGCGGGCTTGTCCGGACGGGGGAGCCGTTGCACTGCACCTGAAGTGAGCAGATGCTCGGCGGGGGAGCGGGCCAGCCCCGCTAGGCGGGCTGCGCGCGGATCGTCGTGGAGGAGTTTGGGCGACTCGTCACGGAACGCGGCGAGGCAGCTCGGCTCGGGGACGACGATCGGGATGTCGGCGGTGATGTAGGGATCGAGAATGTCGAGTAGATGTCGCAGTGTTCTGCGAGCGAGGCGCAGCATTCCGGCGTCGTAGAGCGGGCGGGCGCAGCACGCCCAGCTGTCGGGGACGATGACGTTTTGGCCGGCTGATTCCAGGATCGACTTCCAGGCGAGGCCGAGCTCAGGTCGGTAGGCGTCGGTGAAGGTGTCGGGCCAGAGGACGACGGTTTGGGCGGATGGTTTGGCTGGGACGGATGTGGGGGGATCGGTGGCGGCGCGGGGGGAACGGCGAAGCGGCGTGTGGGCGAAGATCGGGGCCGGGCGGTTCGTGGTGACGCCGGCGAGGCGTTTGAGCAGAGGGCTGATGCCTGGGGCGGTGAGCGCGGCGTTCGCGAGGCGAGGCGTCCGTGTGGCGAATCGGGCGAGCCAGGGGATCATTCCGAGCGCGTACATCTCGCGGGGGCGCAGTCGGCGGCGGTAGTGGTGCGCGAGGAACTCGGCCTTGTAGGCGGCCATGTCCACATGCGTCGGGCAGTCGACCGCGCAGCCCTTGCACGCGAGGCAGAGGTCGAGCGCGTCCCGGACGTCCTCGTTGCGCCAGGTGGCGGGTGTGACTTCGCCTTGGAAGAGTTCGACGAGGAGTTTGGCACGACCACGGGTGGAATGGCGTTCGTCGCGCGTGGCCCGATACGACGGGCACATCACGCCGGTGTCGTCGCGGCGGCAGCGGCCCACGCCGACGCAGCGTTCTGCGGCGCGCTGGAGCGAGCCCGCGTCGTCGTCGAAGGGGAGGAAGGCGGGGATGAGGGGCGTGGCGGGGTGTGTGCGGTAGGCGGGGCCGTAGCGGAGGTGCGCGTCGAGAGGGTATGGATCGACGACCTTGCCGGGGTTCATTCGCCCGCGCGGATCGAACACCGCCTTGACCTGGCGGAACGCATCGACGAGTGCGGGGCCGTACATCCGTTCCAGCAGCTCGCCGCGTGCCTGGCCGTCGCCGTGCTCGCCGGAGAGCGAACCGCCGAGCGAGACCACGAGGTCCGCGGCCCGCTCGACGTATGCGCGGTAGGCGCGCAGGCCGTCGGGCGTGTGGAGGTCGAAGTTGTTGCGCGTGTGTACGCAGCCCTGGCCGAAGTGTCCGTACCAGGCGCCGTCGTACCCGAACTCGGCCCAGAGTTTGGTGAGTTCTCGCAGGTATGTTCCGAGCTTCTCCGGGGCGACGGCGGCGTCCTCCCAGCCCTCGGAGTTGTGGCGACCGTCGGACCGCAGCGCGGTGGCACCGAGCCCTGATTCGCGGATGGACCAGGCGTCGCGCTGCCGGGCGGGGGAATCGAGGCGGTTGTAGGCGGCGGCTGGGGGGAGCGCCGCGAGGAATCGCTGTGTCAGCGCGTCGGCTGCGGCTGGGGTGTCGGCGCCGATCTCGGCCAGGAGCCAGCTGCCGGAGTGCCGGTCGAGCGCATCGTCGAGCCCTGGCAGCAGCGGCAGATGCGCGGTGTTGAGGTCGCGCTCGCGCATCTGGCGAACGAGGGTGACGTCGAAGCCCTCTAGTCCGAGCAGACCCTCGCAGGATTCGTCGGCCGGGGGCAGGGCACGCAGGAGCTGGGGCACGGCGTCGGCGGCCTCGAACACGCTCGCGTAGCCAAGCACGACCAGGCGGCGGTGCGCGGGGCTGGGGATGAGGCGTACGACTGCCTCAGTTACTAGGGCGCAGGTGGATTCGGTGCCGACGAGGAGGCGGGCGGCATGGAGCGGACGGTCGGGGAGTAACTGGTCGAGGTTGAACCCTGAGACGCGGCGCGGGATGTCCGGGAAGCGTGCGCGGATCTCGTCGGCGTTGCGGCGGCCGATCTCGCGCAATGAGCCGAGGATGGCTGCTTCTGGGGCGTTGGCCCGTACGAGCGCGGCATAGTCGGCGTCCGAGTATTCGCCGAACTCGTATACGTCCCCGGCGTAGGTGGCGACGCGGAGGCGCTCGACGTTGTCAACGGTCTTGCCCGCGTAGAGCGCGTGTGTGCCGCAGGAGTTGTTGCCGATCATCCCGCCGAGCGTGCACCAGGCGTGGGTCGCCGGGTCGGCGCCGAAGGTCAGCCCGTGGCGTTCGGCAGCGCGGCGCAGATCGTCCAGGACGACGCCAGGCTGCACACGTGCGGTGCGTGCGATCGGGTCGATTTCGAGGATTTGCGTCATGTGGCGGGAGAAGTCGAAGACGACGGCCTCGTTGCAGCCTTGCCCGGCGAGCGATGTTCCGCCGCCCCGGCCGAGGACGGGAACGTCGTGGTCGCTGCATATGTGTAGCGCTGCTAGTACGTCCGGTTCGTCGCGGGGGAACACGACGCCGATGGGAACCTGGCGGTAGTTCGACGAGTCGGTGGAGTACGCGGCGCGGGTGCCGGATCCGAACTCGATATCGCCCCGCATGGCTGCGCGCAGCGCTGATTCCAAGGGCGTGGGTTCGGTCATCGGCGTTCGTTCAGCCGTTCCGCACAGCCCAGAGCGCTGCCTGCGTGCGGTCGGACACCCCGAGCTTCATCAGGACATTGGAGACGTGCGTCTTGACCGTCTTCTCCGACAGCGTCAGCGCTCTGGCGATCTCCCGATTCGACAGGCCGCGCGCGATCAGCTCGAGCACCTCGCGCTCGCGCGCGGTCAGCTGCGGCTGGATTGCGGAACCGGCCGCGTCGGCCGGGCCGGGGCGCAGCAGCTCCGCGGCGATCTCCGGGCCGAGCAGCACGTGTCCGGCGGCGACCGCGCGGATCGCCGCCGCCAGCGCCGACGGCTCGACCTCCTTCGAGACGTAGCCGCGCGCGCCGGCCCGGATCGCGCGCACGACCGTGCGAGTCTCCCCGAAGCTGGTCACGACAAGCACTTTTGACGTGGTTCCGGCCTCGGCCATCAGCTCGAGTGCCGCAACGCCGTCGGTGCCGGGCATCACCAGGTCGAGGAGGACTACGTCTGGGCCCAGTCGCGCGGCGAGGAGAGCTGCTTGTTCGCCGTCCGCGGCTTCGCCGACCACTGCGATGTCGGGCTGGAGCTCCAGGAACGCGCGAAGCCCTTGCCGCACCACGGGATGGTCGTCGGCGATCAGCACACTGATCTTTCCGGTGACCGGGCGGGCGCCGGTGGCGGGCGTCTCGGCGTCTTCGCGGGCGTGGTCAGGCAGGACGGGCACCGGGCACCTCCAAGCGCACGGTAGTCCCGCGCCCTCGGGACGACTCGACCCGCACCCGGCCGCCGACCGAGTCCGCGCGCTCGCGCATCGACTGGAGGCCCAGCCCGCGTCGCGCCGTGTCGTCGCAGGGGTCGAAGCCGACGCCGTCGTCCGCCACGGTCAGCACCACGCCGCGCCGCCCCAGCGGTGCCAGCTTCAGCTCGATCCGGCCGGCTTCGGCGTGTCTCAGGGCATTGTGCAGGGCTTCTTGGGCGACCCGCAGCACCACCTGGGCGTGCGCGGGTGGCAGGGCCGTGATCGGGGTGTCCGAGAACACCACGCGCGGGCCGCCGTGCGACTGGTGCGCCCGGTCGATCACGTCCACCTGTTTGCGCACCGTCTGCGCCAGCCCGTCCTCGTCCAGGTCGGCGGGGAGCAGCTCGCCGACCGCGACGCGCAGTTCGTCCGCTGCCTCCCGGGCCAGCGCGGACACCTGGCCGAGGTGCGCGCGGGCGCGTTCCGGGTCCGTCTCGAGCAGCCCGGCGGCCGCGTCCGCGGTCAGCCGCAGCGCGAAGAGCTTCTGGGCGACCGCGTCGTGCAGTTCACGGGCCAGGCGGGTGCGCTCGGCCACGATCGTGAGCTCGCGTTCGCTCTCGTAGAGGCGGGCGTGCGTCAGCGCGATCGCGGCGTGCGCGGCCAGTACGTCGATCAGCTCCTCGTCCTCGGCGGTGAACCCGACGCCTTCCGAACCCGGAGTACCGGTGTTGCCGAGGAACAGTGCCCCGATGATCTCGTCGCGGTCCCGGATCGGCACGCCGAGAAAGGCGGTCAGGTGCGGATGGGCCTTGGGCCACCAGCGGAAGCGCGGATCGGAGGTGATGTCGTCGAGCCGCTGCGGGTGGGGATCGTTCAGCATCACCGACAGCATGCCGTGCTGCCGGGGCAGCGGTCCGATCTCCTTCCACTGCCGGTCGCTGACGCCCTCGACCAGGAAGCGGGCGAACGACCCGGCCCCGTCCGGCACCCCCAGCGCCGCGTATTCGGCCCCGACCAGTTCGCGCGCGGTCCGCACGATGGTGCGCAGCGCGTCGCCGGTGTCCAGGTGGCGGCTGATGTCGAGCACCGCCTGGCTCAGCCCGTGCAGCGCCGCCAGCGCGCTGGTCCGGTCTGCGGTGGTGGACACGCTCCCACCGTAGCGCGCGGGCCGCGCGGCCGGATCGGGCGCTGGTCCGCCCGAGGGCCTAGGACCTGCGGATGAGGACTTTCCGGTCGCCGGACCGATCCGCGCGGGCCGGTCCGGCGGGAGAGTCGAGTCATGACGAATAAGGGAGAACAAGACCAGACGCATCGCGAGCAGACGCTTCTCGAGCAGACGCCGTTTGAGAGGGCCGAGAAGAAGCGTGCCAGGGTCCGCTCGGGCGCTACGGAATCCGACACCCGGCCGGTTGCGGTCGTCACCGGTGCCTCGCGCGGGCTCGGCCTGGAGCTGGCCCGCGCGCTGGCCCTCGACGGCTGGAACCTGGTGATCACCGCGCGCGGCTCCGCCGACCTGGACCGGGCCGCCGCCGAACTCGGCCGGATCACGGCGGTCGCCGCCCTGGCCGGGTCCGTCGTGGACGACGACCACCGGGCCGAACTCGCGCACGCTGCATCGGAGCTGGGCGGCGCGGACCTGCTGGTCAACAACGCTTCGACGCTCACCGGCTTCGAGCTCAACGGTGCCGCCATGCCCGCGCTCGCGGACTTCCCGCTGCCCGGCCTGCTGGAGACCTTCGAGGTCAACATCCTCGGCCCGGTCGCGCTGACCCAGCTGCTCCTCCCGCAGCTGCGCCTGAAGCACGGCGCGGTCATCAACGTGTCCTCCGACGCCGCGGTCGAGGCTTACGCAGGCTGGGGCGGGTACGGCGCGAGCAAGGCGGCGCTCGACCACGCCTCGGCGATCCTCGCGCTCGAGGAACCCGACGTACGCGTGTGGGCGGTGGATCCCGGCGACATGCGCACGCGGATGCACGAGGAGGCCGCGCCGGGCGAGGACATCTCCGACCTGCCGCTGCCCGAAGCTGTCGTGCCTGCGTTCCGCGCGCTGCTGCGCGACTGGCCTCAGTCGGGCCGCTATGTCGCCTCCGACCTGCTGGAAGCGGCCGCCCCGACGGTGGGTGCGCGATGACGCTGATGCTTGAAACCGGATTCGGGTTCACCGTGCCGGACGAACTGTCCGCGCCCGCCCCGGCCGAAGCG
The DNA here is from genome assembly GCF_035938995.1 of Actinocrinis sp. GTDB lineage: Bacteria > Actinomycetota > Actinomycetes > Streptomycetales > Catenulisporaceae > DASZGI01. The sequence continues at coordinate 17,868 of NZ_DASZGI010000004.1, read as the reverse complement.
CGCGGCTTGGCCCGCGACCAGGTCCGGATGCTCGTGGGCAGACGCTCCGACTACGCCTCCGAGGAGAGACGCATCGAGCATCGGGTCGCCGCCGACCTGCCCGACGTGCTGCGGCCCGGGGACCTCCTGGTGGTCAACAACTCCGCCACCGTCCCGGCAGCGCTCACGGGGGTGCTGCCGGATGGTTCGCCGGTCGTCCTGCACGTCTCGTCGGCTGTGCCGAGTGCGGGCGGGGAGCACCTGGTCGAGCTGCGCAGACCGCACCGCGGGTCCTCGCTGCCGTTCGCGGAGACCGGCGAACCGGGGACGTCGCCGGCCCGCGCAGATCTGCTGATCTCACTGCCGGGCGCCGCGGCGGCGATTCTGACGGCGCGGTTCACCAGTCGCCTCTGGTACGCGCGGTTCCGGCTGCCGGGCGGCGAGTCGGTGCTCGACTACCTCGGGCGGCACGGCAGGCCGATCCGCTACTCCTATGTGGACCGCGACTGGCCGCTGTCGGCGTATCAGACGGTGTTCGCCACCGAGCCCGGCAGCAGCGAGATGCCGAGCGCGGCCCGGCCGTTCACGGTGGAACTGGTGGCCCGGTTGGTCGCGCGCGGGGTGCTGTTCGCGCCGATCACGCTGCACACCGGTGTCGCGTCACCCGAGGCGCACGAGGCCCCATACGCTGAGCGGTTCCGCGTTCCAGCGGAGACAGCCCGGCTCGTCGACCACGTGCGGGACGCCGGCGGCCGGGTGATCGCGGTCGGCACGACCGTGGTGCGGGCGCTGGAATCGGCAGCAGGCCGGGACGGGCGGATGCGCGCGGCCGACGGGTGGACCGATCTGGTGATCACCCCGGAGCGGGGAGTGCGGGTGGTGGACGGCCTGCTCACCGGCTGGCACGAGCCGCGCGCCTCGCATCTGCTCATGCTCGAGGCGGTGGCCGGACGTCCGCTGCTCGACCTGTGCTACGCCGAGGCGATCCGCGAGCGCTACTTGTGGCACGAGTTCGGCGACGTCAACCTGCTTTTGCCGTGAGCCGCACCGTGAGCTCGACCGGCTTCAGTTCGAGCCGGTCGAGGCGGTCGCCAATCCGATGATGATGCTGATGAAGACGACGCCGTAGCCGACCGCGAGCCAGGTGGAGCGGTGGCGGCGCACGGTCACCGCCCCGATCGCGGTCGCGGCGGCGACCAGCGGGGAGACGAACACCGGCAGCGCGAACGCGTACCAGGCCCCGTTCGCCGAGCACAGCGCGGAACCGTTCGGGGAGCAGCCGGAGGCGGTGGACAGGACTCCGGCGGCGAAGCACAGGACCGCTCCGGCCACCGCGATGAGGGGCAGCAGCAGCGCAGCGCAGCCGATGCCGCCGGTCAGTCCGGCGGCCGGGGCGCCTGGCTTGCCTTTCGGGCGCGCCGCCGATTCGGCGGGAACGGCGTCAGGACCGGTGGGGGCGTCCGCGTCGGGGACGGTTTCCGAATCGGCCGCGGAAACGGGATCGGGGGTGGAATCGGATTCAGATTCGGAAGAGGTGCTCGATTCCTGCTCGGTATTCGATTCCGGTCGAGTTTCCGCGGCTGGCTCAGGGTTTGCTTCTGATGCGTTGTCCGCTTCAGAGGCGGCGTTCGATTCGGACGCCGTGTCAAGGTCAAGGTCCGGCGGCGTATTCGCGGCGGGTGCGGACGCGGATTCACCCGAATGCTGTGCATCCGCGGGCATACCGGGCTCTGGCGCCGGGTCCGACCGTGCCGGGTCGGACTCCGGCGCCGGCGTCGATTCCGCGGCCGGGCCGGATCTCATCTCGCGTTCCCCTCCCTGACTGACGGGCGGCCATTGTATGCGTCGCACCTCAGTTCGGGGAGGGCAGCCCTCCGCTGCTCAGTACTCCGGATGTGGCAGACACGCGACAGAGTGCTGTATCAGGGGATACCCCCGTTGCGCCCGGGGCGCCGCGCGGAGAGTATCCACCCATGACCTCACAACAGACCGTGCCTGAGCTGGTAGACGACTACATAACATGGTATTTCCGAACCTATCCGTCTTCTGCCCAGGCGCTCGGTGCCGAGGGATTCGACGGGGACATCGGGGACTTTACCGCCGACGCGTTCCGGCGGCGGGAGCGCGAGACCGCCGAATGGCTCGACCGTTTCGAGACGCAGGCCCCGGCCGACGCGCTGGATGACGAGATCGACCGGCGGCTCGCGGTGGCGCAGCTGCGCGGGCAGAAAGCGCTGGACGAGGAGTGGCTGCCGTGGCGGCGCGATCCCAGCGTGTATCTGTCCACCACCTTCTACAGCCTGCTGCTGCCGTACATCCACCAGCTGCACGACGAGCCCGCGCTGGTCGAGGACACGGTCGCCAAGCTGGCCCAGGTGCCCGCGATCCTCGCCGCCTGCCGGGAGAACCTCGACCCCGACCTGGTCGCGCCGCTGATCGCGGGGCGCGGGCTGGGCCAGGCGCGCACCGGGCGCGAGTTCGTCACCGCGTCGCTGCCCGCGCTGGTGTCCAGCGAGCGCGCCCGCGCCCGGATCGCCGAGGCCGCCGAGGCCGCGGCGGTCGCGTTCGACGAGCTGACCGAGTTCCTGGGCGCGTTCGAGCAGCGCGCCGCCGGGGATTGGCGCATGGGGGAGAAGCTGTATTCGATGCTGCTGCGGGAGCGCGAGCTGCTCGGCTACGGCGCCGAGGAGCTGCACGAGCGGGGCGAGGCCGCCTACGCCGCGCTCGACGCCGAGATGCGCCGGCTCGCCCGCGGGATCACCGGCGATTCGGAGGACTGGCACGCGGTGATGGCGAGTCTGCAGACCGACTATCCGCCGACCCTGGCCGCGATGCGGGAGGAGTACGAGGCGGAGACGGAGCGGGCCCGCCGGTTCACCCGCGAGCACGGGCTGGTGAGCTTCGCGGAGGGGGAGGAGTGCCGCGTCGTGCCATCGCCCGAGTTCCAGCGCCCGATCCTGTCGGTCGCCTCCTACATGCAGCCGCCGGCCCTGACCTCGTCCCGGATCGGCCACTTCTTCGTCCCGTACACCCCGGCCGGGTTCACCGAGGAGCAGATCAGGCAGCGGCTGGCGACCAATTCGCGGGCACAGATGCCGACGATCTCGGTGCACGAGGCGTACCCGGGCCACCACTGGCACCTGTCCTGGTCGGCCGGCTCCACGCACACGCTGCGCAAGCTCCACCGCACGTCGTACTTCAGCGAGGGCTGGGCGCTTTACGTGGAGACGATGATGCGCCAGCACGGCTATTTCGCCGATCCGCGCCACGAGATCGCGCACGTCGAGGCCCGCGTCTTCCGGGCGGCGCGGATCATCGTGGACACGGCGCTGCACACCGGCGGGATGAGCGTCGAGGAGGCGGAGGCGTTCATGACCGAGAAGGCCGCGCTCTCGGCCGGCACGGCGAAGGGCGAGGTCTCCCGGTACTGCGCCTGGCCGACGCAGGCCCCCTCGTACCTGACCGGCTGCCTGGAGATCGAGCGCATCCGGGAGGGCTACCTGGGCCGTGGCCTGGGCACCCTGCGCGAGTTCCACGACACGATCGCAGGGTCGGGATCCCTCCCGCTGGGGCTGGCGCGCGCCGCGGCGCTGGGAGCGCTCCCCGACGCGCAGTGAGCCTCAGCCGGACACGGGTGACCGGAAATCATGTGCGGGTGAGTACTGCGATCCGTGTGCATCAGAGGCATGATGAGTGATGTGCGGCCTCTGATTGGACTGACGGCGTACCGGACGCACGCCGCCTGGGGTGTGTGGCACACCCCGGCGGCGCTCCTCCCGCACGCCTACGTGGACCATGTCACGGCCGCCGGGGGCGTGCCGGTGCTGCTGCCGATCGGCGCTGACGACGCCGCGACGGCGGTGATCTCCCGGCTGGACGGCCTGATCCTCTGCGGCGGCCCGGACATCGAGCCGGTGCGGTACGGCGCGGCCCCCGACCCGTTCGCCGAGCGCTCGCAGGCGGACCGGGACACCTGGGAGACTGCGCTGTTCACCGCGGCGCTCCAGTCCGACCTGCCCGTCCTCGGCATCTGCCGGGGGCTCCAGCTGATCAACGTGTGCCTCGGCGGCACTCTCCACCAGCACCTTCCCGACCTGGCCGGCGGTGAGCGGCACCGCCCGGCGCCGGGGGTCTACGGGACGGTGCGGGTGCGGCTGGACACCGACAAGCTGCCGGGCTCGCTGCTCGGCGCGGGGGTCGACGTGCCGTGCCACCACCACCAGGCGCTCGACCGGCTCGGCCACGGGCTGGTGGCCAGCGGCTGGGCGGCCGACGGGACGGTCGAGGCGGCGTGGGTACCCGAACGGCGGTTCCTGGTCGGGGTGCAGTGGCACCCCGAGGTGCGCGACGATCCGGCGCTTTTCGCGGCACTGATCAAGGCGACCAGCTGACCGCCGCGACGCATTTTCATTGGGAATAAGAGAACTTTTCTCCGCAAAGATAGAATTGCCGAACGGGCGTACCGTGGCAATATTGTCGCGATTTTTATCGAGATAAGCCGGAACGGTAGCCTGCGCTCGGGCGCGGGTGCGAATGGCCCCGAAATCCGGCCGCTGGCGGGCTGTTCACCTCGGCGTCAGCGCAGTGCCACGTGTGGGAAGTCGCCCGGTGTTACCCTGGGAAGGTTCGGCTCCACTGGCACTATTGCGGCAGATATCGAGGTAAGGCGATGCTGATTCGGGAAATCAAGTTGGAGGGCGCGTTCAATGTGCGCGACCTGGGCGGACTCGCCACCGATGACGGCAGAAGCCTGACCCCCGGGCTGCTCTACCGCGGCGACGCGCTGCGCTCGCTCACCGACGAGGACAAGCGCACCCTCACCGAGGACCTCGGTATCAGGACCATCATCGATCTGCGCACCGTCGAGGAGGCCGGCGGCGACGGCCTGGAAGACGCGCGGATCTTCCCGCGGTTGACCGTCTTCAATTTCTCCATCGTGCCGGAGGGCCGGATCGGCCGGGAGCCCTTCCCGTCGAACGACCCGGAGAAGCTGGCGGAGCGCTACCTGGAAAACCTCGAGGAGGGGCTGACCGCGATCCGGGACGCGCTGATGCAGATTTCTGCGTCGGTCGCACACGGCAATCCGGTCTTGTTCCACTGCCAGGCGGGCCGCGACCGCACCGGGCTGCTGTCCGGCCTGCTGCTGAAATCCGTCGGCGTGTCGGACGACGAGATCATCGCCGATTACGTGGCCAGCAACCGGAATGCCGCCGACGTGACCAAGCGCCTGCTGGAGAATCCGCTCTACGCCAACGGCGACGACAAGCCGGACGAGGCGCCCGTGCTGCTGCGCGCGGAGACGATGAAGATCTTCCTGGGCCTGATCGAGTCGCACTACGGCGGCATCAAGCGCTGGGCCGAGGCGGCCGGGATTCCGGACGAGGTCCTGGCGACCTTGCGCGAGACGCTCGTATCAGCGGGCTGAGCGCGCGCCGGTGAGCACGGCCGCGGCCTCGTCGGTGCTGTCCACCAGGTGGATCGTGGTGGCCATCGGGCGCGAGTAGGACATCGCCGTCATCAGCGGCCACACCGGGAACTTCCTGGTCCAGTGGTCCGCGCCGACCAGGATCAGCCGCCGGGTCGCCGCGCCGATCGGGGTGTAGTACAGCGGCGCGGCCGCCTCGAAGATGTCGCGCACCGTGCCCGCCGCGCCGGGCAGGAAGAGCAGGTCGAAGGCGGAGCCGCTGAGGAACCAGTCGTCCCGGGCGGCCCGGCCCAGGAACTTGGCGATGCCCGAGGCGAAGGCGTTCGGCGGCTGATGCCCGTGCGACCAGGTCGGCACCGCCAGCGACTCGCCGGAGCCGGCGGACGGGTACGCTCCCCGCACGGCGAACGCGGCGCGGACCCACGCCGTCACGTCCCGCGCGTCGCGTGCGCTCTCCAGGACCGCGAGCGCCTCATCGAGGGCTGAGTCGGAGTGCGGCGCGAGATAGGCGCCCAGGTTCGCCGCCTCCATCGCCCCCGGGCCGCCGCTGGTGGCCACCGTGAAGCCGGCCCGCGCGAGGATCCGGCCGAGCCGGGCCGCCTCGCGGAACGAGTAGGAGTCGCGGGACAGCGCGTGGCCGCCGATCATGCCGACGACGCGCTTACCCGCCACGTACTTGCCGAGCGCGTCGGTCACCGAGGAGTCGTGCATCCCGCGCAGGACATCGTCGAGCACGTTCTCACGTTCCAGCGGACCCTGATGCCACGCGTGGGCGAGCGCATCAGGGGTCTGTTCGTAAGGCTTCTGATCGATGCCGTCGTAGAGCTCTTGCGGCGTGTACAGCGACCCGCGGTACGGATCGAACGGAAGGTGCGGCGCCTGAGGAAACACCAGCGCGCCGCGCTGGCGCAGGTCCCCGGTGACCGATTCGCTGAGGCCACAGCCCAGGAAGACCGCATCGCTGACGTCAGCCGACCGAAGCTCCCAGCCCCGCTCCGCCAAGTCCACCGCCTGGATCCGACACCGCGTCAGATCCCGGGGACGGGCGTGCAGGTGAGCGTCGAAGGCCGCCAGCGACTCGATTTCCATCAGACTCCTACTCTGGGGGATCCGGCGGCCGGAGAGAAGCCCAGCGTCACGCGGGGGCGCCTTCACGCCGCGAAATCCTAGTGCTCCGGGACGCGGACCGGGGAGCCGATACCCGGAATTGAGCACGGCGGCGCCACGGTCCGCCCGGGGTGAGGTCTTGACATCCGCACTGGTCTAGTCCAATCTGCCTCTCGCGCCCGAAGACGCTCGCACGTCAAGCGCGCACGCCGGGCGGCGGCGCACCACCGGCGGATCTGAGGCACCGCTCTTCGACGAGGCCCCGGCCACATCGAAGAGCCTGCCTACACCACGTTCCGCCCTGGAAAGGATCCGCGCCGCCATGCTCACCAAACGCGCCCGCGCCACGATCGCCGGCGCCGCCACCGGGGCCGTCGCCCTCACCGCCGCCGCGCTGCTGGCCACCAGCGCCAGCGCCGCGAACAACAACCTGCTGACGAACCCGGGCTTCGAGGCCGGTTCGACCGCCGGATGGAGCTGCGACGCGGGGACCGCGACGGTCACCACGTCCCCGGTCCACTCCGGCAGCTACGCCCTGGCCGCTACGCCGACCGGTGCGCTGACCGCCCAGTGCACCCAGACCGTATCGGTCCAGCCGAACAGCGCCTACACCTTGTCAGGGTACGTCGACGGCCCGTACGTCTACATCGGCGCCACCGGCTACAGCTCGACCTGGACCAGCTCGACCAGCTACAGCCAGCTGACGACCTCGTTCACGACCGGTGCCTCGACCACGTCGGTACAGATCTACGTGCACGGCTGGTACGGCCAGGGCGCGTACTACGCCGACGACTTCTCCCTGACCGGTCCGGGCGGCTCGAGCTCTCCGTCGCCGACCACCGGCTCCCCCTCACCCACCCACAGCCCCAGCGCCAGCCCGAGCCCGTCGGCCAGCGCCTCCGCGTCGGCCTCGCCGTCCGCGTCGCCGAGTTCCAGCTCGACCGGCTCCGGCGGCGGCACGGGCCTGCCCAAGCACGTGCTCGCCGGCTACTGGCAGAACTTCACCAACAACGCCAAGCCGCTGACCCTGGCCGCCGTGCCCAAGGGCTACAACCTGGTCGACGTGGCGTTCGCGAACGCCGACTCGGCCAACGACGGCGGCGTGACCTTCGCGGTCGACTCGGGCCTGTCCAGCGCGCTCGGCGGCTACAGCGACGCCCAGTTCAAGGCGGACATCGCGACCCTGCACTCGCGTGGCCAGAAGGTCGTCCTGTCGGTCGGCGGCCAGGACGGCACCATCTCGGTCGCCAGTTCCTCGGCCGCGACCGCCTTCGCCAACAGCGTCCACTCCATCATGACCTCGTACGGGTTCGACGGCGTGGACATCGACCTGGAGAACGGCGTCACGCCGACGTACATGGCGCAGGCGCTGAACTCGCTGCACTCGATGGTCGGCTCGAGCCTCATCATCACCCTGGCGCCGCAGACCATTGACATGTACCAGACCACGTCGGACTACTTCGCGCTGGCGCTGGACATCAAGTCGATCCTGACCATCTCCTACACCCAGTACTACAACTCCGGCACGATGAACGGCTGCGACGGCAACGTCTACGCCGAGGGCACCGAGAACTTCGCCACCGCCCAGGCATGCTTCCAGTTGCAGAACGGCCTGAGCCCCGCGCAGGTCGGCCTCGGCTTCCCGGCGAGCAGCTCGGCGGCGGGCGACGGCGGTTACCTCTCACCGAGCACCGTCAACGCCGCCCTGGACTGCCTGGACTCGCGCACCAACTGCGGCTCGTTCGTCCCGCCGACCTCGTGGCCCGGCCTCGCCGGCGCGATGGCCTGGTCGATCAACTGGGACGCGTCGAACGGCTACTCGTTCGTGAACACCGTCGGCCCGCACGTTGCCGCGATGCCGTAGCGCGCCGCGCGTAACGCACACCGGCCGCCTGACGCCTGACGCCTCTCCTCGAGGCCGGGCGGCCGGTCACGTTCCGGTAACCGAACGGTCACGTAAACAGGGTCTTGTAAACGCCGTATCCTGGCGGGAGGCTACCGAACCATGGCACGTACATACCTCTCGACGCTCTCACCCCGCCGCCGTTGGGGAATCGCCGGGTCCGCCGCCGGGGCGGTCGTGCTGCTGACGGTCGGCCTCGGCAACCCGTGGACGGCCGCGTCCGTCGCCCGCCTCGCCACCCAGCCCGGCTTCGACCGCGTTCCGCTGCTGGCGCACGCGTTGAGCGTGTTCCACTGGTCGCTCACCCCGAGCTCCTACGGGGCGCCGGCGGACCACTCGGCCGGATACTGGGCATCAGGGCTCGTACTCGACCTGGGCTGGCCGCTGCTGGTGCTCGTGGTCGCGCGGATGCTGGCCGGGGGCCTGGCGATGCGCCGGGCGCAGCTGTCGCTGGTGCTCGGAGTGTGGAGCGCGGCGACGCTGACCGCGGCGCTGATCGGCCTGGCCGCCGGGCTGATCGACCACACTCTGGCGGACGGCATGCGCGCCCTCTCCCTGCCGCTCGCCCCCAAGACACGCACCGGTGACGTCATCACGCTCCAGGCGGCCACGATGGCGCTGCTCGGCGCCGCGCTCGGCTGGCTGCCGGGAATCGTCGCGGCGGTCGGCTACGCGGTCAAACGCCCGGTCCCCGGTGCCGCGACGTCGGTGTCGGGGGAGGAGCCGACGAAGACGCTCGACCTGGCCGGGCTGGAGAAGGTGCGCAGCGCGCGGCGGCGCGGCACCGACCTCACGCTTCCGGACCCGGGCGGCTCGAACTTCTTCGTCGCCGAGTAGCGGACCGGCCCGCTCAGATCGCCTTGCCGGGGTTGAGGATGCCGAGCGGGTCCAGCGCGCGCTTGATCGCCAGGTGCGCCGCCAGCGACTCGGCCCCCAGCTCCGCGCCGAGCCAGTGCCGCTTGAGCGTGCCGACGCCGTGCTCGCCGGTCAGGGTCCCGCCGAGGGCGAGCGCCGCGCGGAACACCTCGTCCGCCGCCGCCCATACCTCCGCCGGAATCTCGGGCAGTTCCCGGTCGAAGACGAAGACCGGGTGCAGGTTGCCGTCCCCGGCGTGCGCGACCGTCGGGACCGGCAGACCGTGGCGCGCCGCGATCTCGGCGACCGAGTCGAACATCTCCGGCAGCTTCGAGCGCGGGACGCAGACGTCTTCGATGAGGCACGAGCCCAGCCGGGAGATCGCGTTGAACGCGGCGCGGCGCACGGCCAGCAGCTGCGCCGCCTCCTCCTCATCCTCGGACACCGCCACCAGCGCCGCCCCTGCTGCGTGGCAGCAGCGGGCCATCTCGTCGGCGGCGTCCTTCGCGTCCGCGCCGTCCGCCTGGCACAGCAGCATCGCGGCGGTGCCCGCTTCGAGGCCGATGTTGCGCCACCGGTCGAGCGCCTCGAGGGTGGCCCGGTCCATCAGCTCCAGCAGGCTCGGGCCGGCGCCGCTGCGCACGATCGCCCAGACGGCCTCGGCCGCCCGCCGCACCGTGGGGAACTCGGCCGCGACCGTCACCGGGGGCTTGCGCGGCGCGGGCCGCAGCCGCAGCGTCGCCTCGGTGACCACGCCGAGCGTCCCCTCCGAGCCGATCATCAGCGCGGTCAGGTCGTAGCCCACCACGCCCTTGAGCGTGCGCCGCCCGGTGCGCAGCACGGAGCCGTCGGCGAGCACCGCCTCGAGCCCGAGCACCGACTCGCGCGTCACCCCGTACTTCACGCAGCGCAGCCCGCCCGCGTTGGTGGCGATGTTGCCGCCGATCGTGCAGGTCTCGTAGCTGGACGGGTCGGGGGCGTACATCAGGCCGTGCTCGCGCGCCGCCCGGTCGAGGTCGGCGTTGAGCACCCCGGGCTCGACGACCGCGATCTCGTCCTCGGGATTCAGCTCCCTGATCGCCGTCATCCGGGCCAGCGAGACCACCAGGCAGCCGTCCACCGGCGCGGTTCCGCCGACGATCCCGGTCCCGCCGCCGCGCGGGATGACGGCCACCTTGTTCGCCGACGCCCACCGCAGCGCCGCGACCACGTCCTCCCGCTCATGCGCGACGACGACCGCGAGCGGCCGGCCGGGGGTGACGTACGAGTGCTCGTCGTGGCAGTAGGCCGCGACCTGGTCGGGGTCGGTGACCAGCCGGCCGGGCGGCAGTGCGCTGAGGAGATCGTCGGTGATCACGCCTTGTGGTCTATTAGCCGGGACGCGGTGTGTCAATTAGACGTTTCGGTGCCCGTCCCGACCGGGGCCGCGTGAACCGGCCGCGCCCTCGGGTTGCGGCGCTGGTAGCCCAACAGGGTGTACGCGAGCGTGACGTATCGCTCGACCAGCGCTTCCATCGGGACCTCGCCGTCCGGGCGGTACCACTGGGCCACCGCGTTGCAGGCGGCGATGATCATCCGGCGGGCGTCGTCCGGGTAGGGGGTGGTGAAGATCCCGGCCGCGATGCCATCGTCGATCGCCGCCTTGAAAAGCCCGGTGGCCTGCCGCTCCCGCTCCCGGTACGCGCTGCGGGCGCGCTCTGGCAGGGCTCTAGCCTCGTTGATGAGAATCAGGCTCGCCACCGACCGCTCAGCGCGGTAGCGGGCGGTGGCACCCACCACGGCGGCCAGCCGGCGCGCCGGATCCCGGCCCGCCTCCGCCAGTGCCTCCTCGCACATGCCGAAGTAGGCGTCCATCCCCTCGTGGAGGATCGCCTCGAGCAGCGCCTGCTTGCCCGGGTAATAGTGGTACAGAGCGGACAGGCTCACCCCCGCCCTGGCCGCGATGTCCCGGATCGAGGTGGCGGCGTAGCCCCGGTCGGCGAACTCCGCCGAGGCGGCGTCGAGCAGGGCCTGATGCCCGGCGGGGCGACGGGTGGCGCTCACGGCTGGCTCCTCGGCTGGGTTCGTCGCAGCGGCCTGGACAGGTCTCGCTACCCGCGAGTAGCTTAACGTTCGTTCACTCGTCTCGCAGGAAGGGCGTACCCGTGCTCCGCAACCTCTACAACGAGGACCACGAGGCGTTCCGGTCGGTGATCCGGGACTTCATCGAATCCGAAGTCGTCCCGGTCCACGACAAGTGGGAGAAGCAGGGACACGTCGACCGCGACTTCTACCTCAAGCTCGGCGAGCTGGGGGTGCTCGGGATCAACGTCCCCGAGGAGTACGGCGGCGCCGGCGAGCACAGCTACAGGTTCACCTCGGTCATCTCGGAGGAGATTGCACGCGCCGGGGTGTCCTTCGGTGCCTGGGGCATCCACGAGAACCTCGTGCGCCCCTACCTGCTCGCCTTCGCCAGCGAGGAGCAGAAGAAGCGCTGGATGCCCAAGTTCGTCACCGGCGAGATGATGGGCGCCCTGGCGATGACCGAGCCCGGCACCGGCTCGGACCTGGCGGGTGTCGCGACCACCGCGAAGCTGTCCGCCGACGGCACCCACTACGTGCTGAACGGTGCGAAGACCTTCATCTCCGGCGGCGTGCTGGCCGACCGGGTCCTGGTGGTGGCGCGCACCGCGCCGCCCTCGCCCGAGAACCGTCGTTCGGGTCTGTCGATCCTGTTCGTGGACACCAAGTCGCCGGGCTACTCGATCGGCAAGAAGCTGGACAAGATCGGCCTGAAGACCTCGGACACCGCCGAACTGGCGTTCCAGGACGTGAAGGTGCCGGTCGAGGACCTGCTGGGCGAGGAGGGCCAGGGCTTCAAGTACCTGACCCACAACCTGGTGGAGGAGCGGCTGGCGATCGTGGTGGGCTCGACCGCGCAGGCCGGCGCCGCGATCCGGTTCGCGATCGACTACGTCAAGGAGCGCAAGGCCTTCGGCCAGCCGGTCTCCTCGTTCCAGAACACCAAGTTCGTGCTCGCCGACTGCGAGGCGGAGTACCAGGCCGCGCAGGCGATGACCGACCGCGCGATCGAGCTGTTCGACGAGGACAAGCTCAGCCCGGCCGACGCCGCCGCGTGCAAGCTGTTCACCACAGAGGCGGCCAGCCGGATCATCGACAAGTGCCTCCAGCTGCACGGCGGATACGGCTACATCAACGAGTACCCGATCGCCCGCCTGTACACCGACGTCCGGGTCTCCCGCCTGTACGGCGGCACCTCGGAGATCATGCGCACGATCATCGCCAAGAGCCTGGGGCTGTAGCGCCCACGACCCGCCAAAGCCGCGAGCCGAGTGGACCGGCATCAGGAGGCTGCGCACGGCTCCAGGGGCGCGGCCTGGAGTGCTTTAGGGGCTCAGCGCTCCAGCAGCAACAAGCCGTACGCCGCGATCGTGGCCAGATCCGCGATGCTCCCGTCGCGCAGCATCGCCTCGACCTCGTCCCGCGGGAACCACTTGGCCACCAGGTCGTCCTCCTCCAGGTCAGGCTCGGCGGCATCCGGGTCAGGGCTCAAGCCTGTGGCCAGGAAGACCGTGCACGGCTGGCTGGACATCCCGTAGGCGTGGAAGAAGCGGCCGAGCCGGGTGACCTCCTGCGCGCGCAGCCCGGTCTCCTGCGCCAACTCGTGCCGGGCCACCCGCTCCGGGTCGTCGGCCGCGCGGTCGGGCAGCGTGCCCTGCGGGAACTCCCAGTACCGGCCGCCGACGGTGTACCGGTACTGCTGCACCAGCCAGAAGCCGTCCTCCTGCTGCGGCACGATCAACGCCGACTCCGGCTTGTCCACCACTCCGTAGATGCCCGGCGAACCATTGGCACGCACGATCGCGTCCTCGCGCACCGTCATCCACGCGTTCTGATAGACCACCCGGCTTGAGGTGCGTTCGATCACGCGCCAAGAATAGCGGGGGCGCAATTTAGCGGGTTCGGGTAGCGTGCCCGCCGTGACCACACCCGAGTATCCCTTCGACCGTCCGGGCACCGACGCTGCCGGGCGGCCGACCGGCCCCTCCCGGGTACAGCAGATCGGCACCGCGGGTGTGCTCGGCGCGCTGGCCGGCGCGGCGCTGGCGGGCCACCGCGGGCGCTGGGCCGCCGCCGTGGGCGCGCTGGCCGGGGCCGTCGGGCTCGGCGCGATGGAGGCGGTGGCCAGGGCCAGGCAGCGGCCCGGCCAGATCCCGGCGTGGTGGGCGCGCGTGGCGACCAGCGGCGCGATGGCCGCACCGGTCGGCTGGGCGGCGGGCCGCGCCACCAAGGCCGGCCCGGTCGTGGTGGGCACCGTGGCGGGAGCCGTCGCCGGAGGGCTCGGCCTGCGCCCGCAGAAGGTTGCGCTGGGGCCGGTGCTCGGCGCCGCGGTCGGACGCGGCCTTGCCCTGCGGCCGAGTGTCGCTACACCCGCGATCGTCGCCGCCTCGACCGTCGTGACGTTCCGCTCCGTCTCCGCGATGTTGTTCCGCGACCCCCAGGTCAGCCTTTTGGCCGAACGCGTGACCGCACGCGACCTGCCGTTCGTGGTGCCGCTCGAGGCCCGGACCCGCTACGTCGGCACCGGGTACGTGCGCGACCTGGCGAAGGTGCTGGGCGGGCTCTACATCCCGGACGCCGAGGACGTCGGCATCGTCGCGTCCCTCGACGAGCTGGAGGGGCCGGACTTCGACCCGGCCAAGGCCGATCCGCTGGTGCGCGAGTTCTACGAGCACACCACCCGCTTCTCCCTCGACATCGTGCCGGAATGGCGCACCTGGGTACGCCCCGGCTACCTGCTGTACCGCTCACTGCTGGCCCGTCCGCTCGGACAGGCGAGCGTGCCGATGAACCAGCGGGAGGCGCTGCGCGGGATCCACAGCCGCATCGACACGATCGTGCCCCCGGACGACGACGTGGTGGCGGTGCGCGGCTGGATCCGCTCCTTCGCCGACACCGACGAGCCCATCTACGTCGGCATCTACACCACGTACCGGCACGCCGGGCGCGGATACGTCAGCGTCGGCTTCCCGCTGCCGCAGGCCAGCTTCACCGCGACGCTGCTGCCGAAGGCCCGTCCGGACGGCGGCCTCGTGCTCACCAGCCGCAGCGACCTAGACCAGCCGGGCCACTACCTGACCTACATCGACTCTGAGTCGCGCGAGCTGACCAGTGCCGCGGTGCACGGGTTCGCCGAGCAGCTGGACGTGTACGCCCGGGACGGGGAACTGCGCGCGGAGCACGCGTTCTGGGTGTTCGGCCTACCATTCCTCGTCCTGCACTACCGCATTCGCCGCAAGGCGACGCCCGCTCAGTAGACGCCATCAGAGGGGCACGATGACTTCGGGGTATCCGGGACTGCTCAACTTCCGCGACGTCGGCGGCGCACCCGTGTCAGGCGGCGGACGAATACGCCGGGGCGCGCTTTACCGCTCCGCCTGCCCTGCCAAATTCCCGTCCGGCGCACTCGCGGCGCAGCAGCTCGGCCTGCGCACCGTCGTGGACCTGCGCGACGAGGCCGAATCGGCGGAGTGGCCATACCAACTCGACGACCCCGCGATCGTCCGGGTCAACGTCGCCGTGCTCGGCGACCGGCCCGTTCCGCCCGACCAGGCGGGCCTCTACGCGCACATGGCCGAACGCTGCGGCGCGGGGTTCACCGCCGCGGTGCGCGCGGTCGCCCGCGCCCTGCCCGACCCGGTCCTGGTGCACTGCGCGGTCGGCAAGGACCGCACCGGGTTCGCCGTCGCGCTGGCCCTGGCCGCCGCCGGCGTCCCGGACGAGGCGATCGTCGCGGACTACGTGCTCAGCAACGACGGCCTCGGCCTCACGGAGCCCGTCCCCGGCGCCGACGCCGACCGCGCCCCGGACGGCGCGTACCTCACCGGCAGATACGTCGATCCGGCGCTGATCTCCGGCGCGCTCGCCAGCGTCCGCGCACAGCACGGCGACGCGCCCGGCTACCTCGCCGCGCACGGCATGGCAGAGGACGAAATCGCCCGGCTCCGCGAGGAGCTTGTGGAGCTGGGTGCTCGATGCGGGCTTTAAGCTGCACTTGATCTGTTCTTCGAGGTCGGATTGCCCCGGATCGGCCGCCCGCTTCCGCCCGGCGCACTACAGTCGGTGCCGACAGGACGGATCAGGGCCCACCGATGGGGCCCACGCCTCCCAGGAGCCTGAAATGCCGGTCGTCAGCCAGCTCATCGCCGCCGTCGTCGACTGCCCCGAACCGCGCAAGCTGGCCGCGTTCTACCAGGCGCTGACCGGATGGGCGGTGACCTACGAGAACGACGACGAGGTCGTCGCGATCGGCCCGGCCCGCGGCGACAACACGCATCCGGACATCAGCTTCCAGCGGGTCGACGGCTACACCGCCCCCACCTGGCCGGGGCAGGACGTGCCGCAGCAGTTCCACCTGGACTTCTACACCGACGACGACCTCGACACGGCGGAGGCGGCCGCGCTCGTCCTGGGCGCGACGACGGCGGCGCACCAGCCCCGGCCCGACCGGTGGAGGGTCATGCTGGACCCGGTCGGCCATCCGTTCTGCCTGTGCCTGAGCCCCGAGCAGAGCTAGGAAGTCACCCGGCGTCCCGATCCGCGGGGTGCGCGAGCCGCGCATCCCCCATACTGGAGTGACGGAGAGGTCCGATGATTGGTTCGGGCCGGGTGGACGGCGGGAGCGGCGCAGTGGCGGTCACCGACGAGGCGATCGAGAAGATCAAGGGCATGATCGTGACCGGGGCGCTGCGCCCCGGTGATCGGCTGCCCAAGGAGGCGGACCTGGCCTCCGACCTGGGGCTTTCGCGCAACTCGCTGCGCGAGGCGGTCAAGGCGCTGTCGCTGATCAACATCCTCGACGTGCGGCAGGGCGACGGGACCTACGTCACCAGCCTGGAGCCGCCGCTGCTGCTCGAGGCGCTCAGCTTCATCGTCGACTTCCACCAGGACAACACGGTGCTGGAGTTCCTCGCAGTGCGCCGGATCCTGGAGCCGGCGGCGGTGGCCATGGCGTCGACTCGGATCAGCCTCGAGGAAGTGGGCAGCCTGCGCGACCTGATGGACGGGCTCGGCGAGAACCCGGACATCGACAAGCTGGTGGCCAACGACCTGGAGTTCCACCGGCGCATCTCGGCCGCGTCCGGCAACTCGGTGCTCTGCTCGCTGCTGGAGACCCTCTCCGCGCCGACCGCGCGGGCCCGGGTGTGGCGCGGCCTGACCCAGGAGGGCGCCGCGGCCCGCACCCTGGCCGAGCACCGGGCCATCCTCGACGCGCTGGCCGCCCGCGACCCCGAGGCGGCGCGCTCCTGGGCCACGGTGCACATCGCCAGCGTCGAGCAATGGCTCGCCTCGGTGCTGTGAACTCGGGCCCTGTGAACTCGGACTCTGTGAGCCCTGACCCCGTGAACGCCGGCCTCACGAACCCCGACTCCGCCGTGCCCGGCCGGCTGGTCGAGCTCAGTCACGTGATCCGGGCCGGGATGGTCACATATCCCGGGCTGCCGGGGCCGACCATCGAAGCCCACCTGACCCGCGAGGCATCCCGCGAGCACTACGCCCCCGGCACCGAATTCGAGATCGGGCGGATCAGCCTGATCGGCAACACGGGCACCTACATGGACGCGCCCTACCACCGGTTCGCCGACGGCGGTGACCTCAGCACGATCCCCTTGACGGCCACCGTGGACCTGCCCGCGATCGTCGTGCGCGTCGTGGCCGGTGCTGCGCGCGGCATCGAGCCGGCCGATCTGGCTGCATACGACGTGCGGGGTGCGGCCGTCCTGCTGCACACCGGCGACGACGTCCGCTTCGGCACTCCCGCCTATGCCGAGGAGGCGCACTTCCTGACCGAGGCGGGCGCGCAGTGGCTCGTCGAGCACGGGGCGGCGCTGGTCGGCATCGACGCGGTCAACATCGACGACGTCGGCGACACGGCGCGCCCCGCGCACACCCGCATTCTCGCGGCCGGCATCCCCCTCGTCGAGCACCTCACCGGCCTGGGCCGACTGCCGCCGTCCGGTGCCCGCTTCACCGCGGTGCCGCTGCGCATCGAAGGACTCGGCACGATCCCCGTGCGCGCCTTCGCCCGGTTGCCCGGCTAGCGCGGTGGCCGGATTGGTCCACCGGCTCATGTGTTGTTATGCGGCAGGGCGAGGTCGGCTCAGGTGTGTCCTGCCCACCGCAGGCCCTTCTCGTTGCGTGCGCGTGGGAGTTGGTGGCGTTGAGCGGCCTGCGTGTCTGCGCTATCAGTTTCCTGAGTTGTCCGTGTCAGGTGGACATCGTGTGGTGCGGGGTGGTGGTGTAGGTGTGTCCGGTGGGTGCGGTCCAGGTGAGGCGCCCCTCGGTGTCGTGGTGTGCGGTCCATTGTGTGTGGGTTTTGAGTTGGTGGTGGTGGCGGCTCAGGGGGTGCAGGTTGTCGGGGGTGGTGGGTCCGCCTTGGGTGTAGGGGACGGTGTGGTCCAGGAAGCTCCTATAGATGTCAAGCGGCCTGTGGGAGCGGTCTGTTTTGGGTTGTCGGGCTGGTCAGGTGCTTGTAGACCTCGCGGGCGATGAAGCGTTTGAGGCACCGTAGGACGTCCTTTTTGGACATTCCTTCGGC
>NZ_DASZGI010000003.1:0-2187 GCF_035938995.1 Actinocrinis sp. | reverse complement strand
GAGGGGTCGACGGTGCCGAAGATCAGCGCGGCCGTCGCGGCGCCGGTCTCCCCGCCGCCGTACCAGTTCTCGAACACCCCGGCCACCGAGTTGAGCCACGGCATGACCACCGGCGAACCACTGTTGATCACCACGATGGTGTGCGGGTTCGCCGCGGCCACGTCCGCGATCATCGTCTCGTCCGCGGTGGACAGGTCCAGCGTGGTCAGGTCGCTCTCCTCGCCCTCCGGAGCGCTGGCGTAGACGATCGCGTAGGTGGCGGACTGGGCCGCGGCGACCGCTTGTGGGATGTCGGTGGTGCCGTTGTCGTCGCCCGCGGTGTAGGTAACCGTGACATTCGGCCCGACCGCGTTCTGGATACCGGTCAGCGGCCAGACCGTGTTCGAACTGTCGACCCCGCCGCTGCCGCCGCCGGCGAGTTCGACCGCGGCGCCGCCGTCGGTGCCGATCACCGCGATCGACTCTTTGCTGCCGGGGTTCGGGTTCAGCGGCAGTATGCCGTTGTTCTTCAGCAGAACCGTGCCCTCCTCGCCGAGTTGCAGCGCGGTCTGCTGGTGCGCCGCGCTGGTAACGGTGGCGGACAGGGAGCCGCTGGCCGGGTTGTCGAACAGGCCGAAGGCGAACATCTGGGTCAGGATCTGGGCCACGCGCGTGTTGACGACCGCCTGGCTCAGCGTGCCGTTCGCGAGGGCGGCGGACACGGCGCTCGCGTCGGAGAACGGCATTGCTATGTTCATACCGCCCTCGGCGTCCGCGGCGGCGGAACCGGCGGCGCCCCAGTCGGAGGTGACGAAGCCGCCGAAGTTCGCCTGGTTGTCCAGACCGTCCTGCAGCATGTCGGCGTTCGCGCAGGAGGAAGCGCCGTTGACTACGGCGTAGGAGCACATCACCGAGGCCGGCGCGGACTGCTCGATGGCGCTCTGGAAGGGTGCCAGGTACAGCTCTTCCAGCGCCTGCTGGCTGACGATCTCGTTGTCGCCGCCGTTCGGGTACCGCTCCTGGTCGTAGGCTGCGGCGTGCTTGACCATGGCCATCACGCCCTGGCTCTGCAGGCCGTCGACCTCGGCCGAGGTGATCTGGCCGGCCAGGTACGGGTCCTCGCCGTAGGTCTCGTAGGTCCGGCCCCAGCGCGGGTCGCGCACCAGGTTGGTCGTCGGGCCGAGCGAGACGTTCACGCCCTTGCCGGCGAACTCCGCGCCCTTCGCCGCGCCTTCCTGCGCGATCAGCGTCGGGTCCCAGGTCGCGGCGGCGTTCTCACCGTCAGGGAAGGCCGTCACGCCGCCGTTGCCGTCACCGACTCCGGACGGGCCGTCCTCCATGTTGATCGGGGGGATGCACAGATTCGGGATACCGGGAACCTGGCCGATGTAGGACGAGGCGCCGTCGCCGGAGAGCAGGGTGGCCTCTTCCGACTGGTCCATGGTGTTGAGCACCTGCTGGACCCGCTGGGCGACCGGCGCGGTTGAGCCGACCCACGGGCAGACCCCATTGCCGCCGTTGCCGTTGCCGCCGCTGATCGGGGCGACGGTGGTCAGGCCGTAGACATCGAACTCGAAGATCGAGTAGCCCCACTGCGTCGCGCGCACCGTGCCGTACATACGGATGTACCGGTCGGTCACGGAGACGGTGAACGTCTGGTTCCCGCCGGCGCCGGTCGTCGTGGAGTAGACCGTGTTCCAGTTCGCATTGTCGCTGGACACCTGGATCTGGAACGCCGAGGCGTACGCGGCCTCCCACAGTATGCCCACGCTACAGATCTGGGTCTGGGAGCCGAGGTCGACCTCCAGCCACTGCGGGTCGCTGTACGCGCTTTCCCAGCGGGTGCCGGGATCGCCGTCGGTCGCGGCGGACGCCAGGTTGCCAGTCGGGGAATAGGTCGAGGAGGCCGTGGTCGGCTGGTCCAGCGCGAGGTCCTGCGTGCCGCAATACTCGGTCGGGCCGGTTCCGCCACCGGAGCTGCCGGAGCTGAAGACCTGGAACTCCCAGAGCGAGTAGCCGTAGCCGGTGGCCCGAGCAGTCCCGTACATCCGGATGTATCGGCCGGTACCCGTCACGTTCAATGTCTGCGTCCCGCCGGTGCCCGTCGTCGTCGAGTAGATCGAGTTCCAGGTCGCGCCGTCGGCCGACACCTGGATCTGGAACGCGGTCGCGTACGCGGTCTCCCATTGCAGCGATACCTGGCAGATG
>NZ_DASZGI010000002.1:0-15246 GCF_035938995.1 Actinocrinis sp. | reverse complement strand
GTGCGCGAAGGTCGTCACCGCGGTGGACCCGGGCAGTGCGGCCGCGTCGGCGTCCGTGCAGGACGCCACGATCGGGGTGCTCGGCCTGCCGGTGATCAAGGTGGGGGTGGTGCAGTCCTCCTCCTCGACCGGCTGCGCCGGATCGGTCGGCGCGGTCACGATCGCGTCGATCAGCGTGGGCGGGATCCCGCTGAACGTGGCGGTGCACCCGGGCGCGAACACCACGATCAGCGTGCTGGGGGTCACCCTGGTGCTCAACGAGCAGATCCCGGTGACCGGCGCCGACCAGGGCCTGACGGTCAACGCCGTACACATCAAGGCCCTCGGGCTGCTGGACGTGGTCATCGCGTCCTCGACCAGCGACATCGGCAACTGCTAACCCACCACCCGCACCACACCAGGGGCCGCCCGGCACAAACCGGGCGGCCCCGCCTATGCGGGTCCTTATTCGTCCTTCGACGAGCGCCGGACGATCAGGGAGTGGATGGCCGCGTCTCGGTCCAGTCGACCATGAGCCGACGCTCGGCGAAGAGCCACTGGCCGTCCTGCTTGACGAATGTGTCGAGGTACCGGATGGAGGCGATCATCAAGGTCCGGCGGCCGTCTTCGCCGACGGTGAGGTGGTGGGCGATGCAGTAGCTTTCGCCGGTAGCGGTGTCGTCGTCGAGCCGTACGGTGCTTTGCCCGTTGAAGTGCGTGGTGGCGGCGTATTGGTTGAGGTCGTCGAACACCGGGGCGAGAGCCTCGCGGCCGTGCAGCTCCTGGGTCGGCTCGGCCGATTTCGCGTCCATGTACACCACGAAGCGGGTGTCCTCGGTGAACAGCGCCATCTGGCCCTTTGCGTCGCGTCGGTCGGCGCAGTGCGCGTAGGCGTCGAACAGTTCGCGGATGGCCAGCCGGTCGGCGGCCTGCTGGGGTGAGATCGTGGCGGGGGCGGTCATAGGGGTCCCTTCACGAAACTATTTGACACCTGTATAAGATCATAGGATGTGGCGGTTGGCAACGGCGAGGAGGCAACGGGTGGCTGCTCATACCGATCCGCGCATCACCCGGACCGTGCGCAGCCTGGAGCAGGCGATCGTCGAGCTCGCTGCGCAGCAGCCGGTGTCACGCATCACCGTCGCCGCGCTCGCCGAACGTGCCGGGGTGACCCGGGCGACGGTCTATAACCGGTGCGACTCTCCCCTGGACCTGCTCATCCAGGTGCTCTACGCGGACCTCGACCGCGGCCACCGCCGCGAGCAGCAGCTCCGGGCCGAGGGCTCGCGTTCGCCCGCGGAAATGCTGCGCCTGGCAACCGCCGAAGTCGCCGAGCACGTGGAGCGGTTCACAGCCGTCTACCGGCAAGCGCTCCAGAACCCCGAAGACCGCGGCGTATACGACGCCCTGGTGCGCCACTTCGCCGACTACACGGTGGCGTTCATCGCCCGATCAACCCACCCCGACGTCCCGCGTGCCAACCGCGCCATCGTCGCCGCATTCATGGCCAACGGTTTCGCCGGCGCTATCGCTGCCTGGCTCGCCGACGACACCGTCACCAGGGACGACCTCGTCGCCGCAGCCACCGCCTGCGCCCCCCTCTGGTGGGGCTGACCACCTCGTCGAGCGCCGCAGCATCGCCAGCACCGCTCGTCAGCCGTATTGCGCGACCGACATCGACTCGCGCCAGACGTCGCTCACCTGCTCGCGTTCCCGCAATGAGGCCACTGGCGGATTCAGCGCACCTCACCGAGGCGAACGGCGACCAGGTCCTGGTCGGCGGGGCGGACACGTTGTCGGATCTGATCCGCGACGCCGACATCGCGGGCCGGCACGGCGGCGAGGAGTTCTGCGTGTTGCCGCGACTACTCGTCCCACGCCTGCACGCCGGACTGGCGCACGATCCGCCCGTCGCGCAGGTCGAGAACGGCCGCGCAGCGCACCTTGGTCCCGTCCGGGTAGGCGCAGGTCTCGAGATACGCCGCACCGCCGTCGCCGAGCACGAGGCGGTCGATCTTGTGCGTCATGTCCCGGCCGCACACGTCGTCGAAGTAGGCGCCGATCGCCACGCTGCCGCGCAGCACCCGCGGCTTGCTCGGCTGGGCCTCGCGGTCGACGACGACCAGCTCGGCGTCGTCGGTGTAGAAGGACCGCACCGCGGCCCCGTCGCGCTCCTCGATCGCGCGGCGGAAAGCGGCGGCGTCGAACTGAGCGGTCGTGGGGGAGCCGGCAGCCGCCTCGTGGAGGGTGCTCATGATCCGTTCCTCTCTTCTCATGGGGATCTGTTGACCCGAGCATCCGGCGGCACCGTCAATCGAACGTCAACGCGCAGATCGGGCGCCATTTCGGCGGGTCCGTCCTAAGCTGGCCTCAACATGTTGGCGATCCGCTTGATCGGCGGGCTGGAGATCGGGCGGGACGGCACGCGGATCGCGCCGCCGGCCGGCAGGCGGGCCAGAGCCCTGCTCGCCTGGCTGGCCCTGCGCCCCGGCCGCCACCCGCGCTCCCGGCTCGCCGCCCAGTTCTGGCCCGACGTGCTCGACGCGAGCGCCCGGGCGAGTCTGCGCAGCGCCGTGTGGGCGCTTCGGGCGTCCCTTGGTCCGGACGGCGGGGCGTATCTGTCCGCGGACCGCGAAACCGTGGCCCTGGACGGCGAGGGTCTGACCGTCGACGTGCGCGAATTCGACCGGCTGGCCGCCGCGGGGCACTTCGGCGAAGCGGTCGCGTTGTGCCGGGGTGAACTGCTCGACGGCTTCGACGACGAATGGGCCGGTGTGGCGCGGGAGAGCCACCTCGCCCGACTCGCCAACGTGCTCGGCGCTCTGGCGCGCGAGGCCGAAGCCGACGGCCGCGGCGCGGAAGCACTCAACGCCGCACAATGGCTGCTACAGCTCAGACCGCTCGACGAGAGTGTCTGCCGAGACGCGATGCGGTTGCTGGCAGCGGCGGGCGACGTAGCCGCGGCGCTGGAGCTTTATGAGCGCACGTGCAGCCGGATTCGGGCGGAGTTGGGCTGTGCGCCGTCACCGGCCACGACCGCCCTCGCGCTGCAACTGCGCGGCGGTCCCGAGCCCGTCCGCGCCGCGGCGCGGATCAACGCCGCCGACGCGCCGCTGAACAGGCCGATCGACTCTCAACCGCTGGTCGGCCGCGGCGTCGAGTTGGGCGTCCTGACCCTCCTGTGGCAGCGGACTCACTACGAGAGCGGCGGCGTTGTCGTCGTGGCCGGCGAGGGAGGCATCGGCAAGACAAGGCTCTGCGAAGCACTGCGCGCCGAAGCCGGCCGGTTCCCCGGGGCGATGACGGCAACCGGCACCGCGGGCGGCGGCGCGGGCGCACCGACGCCGCTCGCCGTGTGGTCCGAAGCCCTCGGCGACCTGATCACACAGCTCGACCGGTCGGCGATCGACCCGGCCGCCGCACCGTACCTCGCGCGCCTCGTGCCCGCCGCCGCAGCGGACCTCCCTGCCGCCGCACCGAACCCCGCGTCGCCCGACACCCCAGTCTTAGTCGGCCATGCGGCCGCCGAACCGCAACTCGAACGCGTCCGCGTCTTCGAGGCGGTCGCCGGCCTGGTCATCCGCGCCGCCCGGGAGGGCCCGGTCCTGCTGGTACTCGAGGACATGCACGCCGCGGACCCGTCGAGCCTGGAGCTCGCCGTCTACGTCGGCCGGCGGATCACCCGCCTTCCCGTCCTGCTTCTGCTCACCCGCCGCCGCCTGCCGCCGCGGCCGGACCTCGAGGCCGCGCTCGCCGCCCTGCGCGCCCGGGGAGCGCTGCGCCGCTCGCTCGACCTCACGCCGCTGCCCACCGCCACGGTGCGACAGCTCATCCACAGCGTCGTCGACCTGCCCGGATCCACCGTCGAGCAGATCGCCGCGGCGTCCGGCGGCAGCCCGCTGCTCGCCGTGGAGGCCGCGCTCGCGTGCTCGCACGGCGGCGAACCGGTACTCGGGCTCGCCGAGGCCACCCGCGCCGCCGTCTACCGCCTCAGCCCCGCGGCGCGCCGGCTCGTCGAACTGCTCGCGGTGGCCGGCCGCGACGTCGAGCACGCCGACCTGCTCACGCTGCCGCTGCCCGACCCGGAGCGTGCCGAGACCGAGGCGCTGGGCGCGGACCTGTTGCGTGCGCGATCCGGCATGATCGGCTTCCGTCACGCGCTGCTCGCCGAGGCGGTCTACCGCGACCTTCCCGATCCAGAACGTGCCCGGCTGCACGACTCCTTCGCCGAGCTGCTGCGCCGTCGCGCCGGCGGTCCGGCCGGCGGGCGGCGCGCCGCCGAGATCGCCCGGCACCTCCGCCTGGCCGGACGCGACACCCTCGCGGTCGGCCAACTGGCCAGGGCGGCGGCGGACGCGCGGGCAGTCGGCGCGCTGCCGGAGGCGGCCGGGTTCCTGCACGAGGCCGTCGCGATCGATCCGCACGACGCGGACCTGTACGTGGAACTGGCCGAGGTCGAGGCGTGGCGTGGGCTTCAGGAGGAATCCGACGCGGCGTTCGGCCGGGCGCTCGAGCTGATCGCCCCGGACGACGACGGTTCCCTGATCAGCGCATGGCTGCGGCGCGGCCGGTGGCTGCGCGGAGGGCTGTGCTACCCCCGCGAATCGCGGCGCGCCTACCGCAGCGCACTCGACGTCCTCGACCGCGATCCATCCGCCGATCCTTACGCACGTGCCGAGGCTCTCGCCGGTCTGGCGTGGGCTGAAGCCGTCGCCGGCGACCCCGCGCAATGCGGGTGGCTGCTGCGCGACGTCGACCTCGCCCTCGGTCGGCGTGAGGCGCCCAGCGATCTGCTTACTCACGACATCGGCTTCGCCCGCGCGCATGCCTTGATCAGGTCCGCGCGGTTCGCGGAGAGTTACGCTCCGCTCGTCGCCGCCAGCGCCGCGGCCGGACGGGCAGGGCGCCCCGACATGGCGTACTCCTGCCTGATCAACGCCGCGAGCGCGGCGGCGTGCACGGGCGACTTCGAGCGGGCGCTGGACTTCGCCGACCGCTGCCTGCCGCTGGTCGAACCGAACGGGCTGCTCCGGCCGTGCGTTTACGCGCATTCGGCCCGCGCGACCCTCCTGCGCCGGCTCGGCCGGCTGGACGAGGCTCGCGTCGCTTGCCGAGCCGAGGCCGAGTTCGCCGAGCGCGTCGGCCGCGCCGAACTCGAAGGACTCGCCGACCACGACCGCGGCCTGCTCGCCCTGGCTTGCGGCGACACCGCCGACGCGGTACGGCTGTTGACCCGGTCGCTGGAACTGGGGGCGCCGGTCAGCAGGCCGCTCGCCCGGCTGTGGCTGGCCGAGGCCCTGGTGCGGGCCGGACAGTACGACGCCGCGGACCGGCAACTGCGCGAAACAGCGCTCGAACCCGTCGCGCCGGGCGACTTCCCCGACACCCTCGTCGCACGGATGAATCGGGTGCAGGGCCTGGCCGCCGCCGCACGTGGCGACCGTGAGCGCGCCCGCGCCCGCCTCACGGAGGCGTCGGAGGGATGGCGGCGACGCCTGGGCAACGCCGCGACCGGCGACAGCTATGTCGCGGCCCTGATCGACCTCGGCCGCCCGCCGCTCAGCTCGCTCACCGAGCCGGAGTGGGAGCTGGCCGCGATCGAGACCGAACTGGCCGCGCTGGACACCTGAGCGAGCAAACCCAAGGAGGGAGGAGAGCGAACATGCCGGCTTTCGACGAGCGGACGACCGCCGCGGCACCCCCTGAGGAGGTGTGGAAGCTGCTCTACGATCCGGCCCGGTTCCCCGACTGGTGGGTCGGCGTCGCGACGATCGAGCCGGGCGGTGGCAGCGGCAGCGGCAGTGACGATGACCATGACGATGACGGCGGCGCGTACACGATGTATCCGGACGGGTACCCCGACTTCCCGATGCCGCAGGAACTGCGCACCAGCCGGGCCCGGGGTCGGGTCGAGATCTCGTGCCTTGTGTCCGACCTGGAATTCAGCTGGCAGCTCACCCCGCGCGACGGCGGCGCGGCGACCGAGATCGCGGTGCATGTGGAGATCCCGCCGTCCGAGGCGCACCGTCTGGAGACCCAGACCGACGTCATCCGTCGGTCGCTGGCGAACCTCGCGCGGCTGGCCGCGGAAAGCTGACGAAGAGCTGGTCGAATCCGCTGCCGAACGCACCTTCCCGTTTCCGCTGCTGTGTCACGCTGCGGCGAGCCGTGCGCGGTCCAGCCAGGCGAACCACTGGTCAAGGCCCTCGCCGGTGACCGAGGACAGGCGCAGGACCTCGATGCCCGGGTGCACCTTCCTGGCGTTGGCGATGAACTGGTCGGCGTCGAAGTCGACGTAGGGCAGGATGTCGATCTTCGTCAGCACGACGGCGTCGGCGGCGCGGAACATGTGCGGGTACTTGAGTGGCTTGTCAGCGCCTTCAGTCACCGAGGACAGGACAGCCGCGGTGCGGGCGCCGAGGTCGAACAGCGCCGGGCAGACGAGGTTCCCGACGTTCTCGACGAGGACGAGCGCGCCGCGGCTCGGCGCGAGCCGGTCGAGCGCCTCGGCCAGCATCGCCGCGTCGAGGTGACATCCCGCACCGGTGTTGACCTGCACCACCCGGCCGCCCGCCGCCGCGATGCGTTTCGCGTCGAGCAGGGTTTCCTGGTCGCCCTCGACGACGGCGAGCGGAGTACGGGGACCGAGCTCGCGCACGGTCCGCTCGAGCAGGGCGGTCTTTCCGGCGCCGGGCGAGCCCATCACGTTGACCGCGACGGCGCCGAGCGCGGCGAGGCGTTCCCGGTTGCGGTCGGCCAGCAGGTCGTTCTTGGCGAGCACGCGTTCTTCGAGGGTCACCGTCTGTGCGCCGGAGTCGTGGGTGTCGTGGTCGTGGTGGTGCTGGCGGGCGTGATCATGCTCGTGCTCGCGGGTGTCTTCGTGCGCGCGCGGGACGCCGAGATCGGTGACGGTCGTCGTGGCACCTTCACCGCAGCCGCAGGTCTCACACATGGTTGCGCACCTCCACCGAGCGGATGAGCAGTTCCTGCCCGGCGATGACCTCGAGTTCCACGCTCCCGCAGGCGCAGACGGCGAGCAGGTCGTCGCAGGGGAACTCGTCGCCGCAGTGCCGGCACCGCACCCGGCCGCCGGTCTGCTCCACCTGCAGTTCGGCTCCCGCGAGCGCGGTCCCCTCGGTCGTCGGGCCGAAGCAGAACTCCACGGACGGCACGGAAACGCCGGACAGTTTGCCGATCACGAGGCACACGCGGGTGACCTGCGCGTCGGGCAGCCGCTGCGTCACGGCTTCCACGATGCTCTGGGTGATCGCCAGCTCGTGCACCGTCGGTACTCCTCTACTGGACGATATCCGCAGGAGTTTCCGTGGGGAACACGTCGGCGCCGGTCGGTGGCGCCTCGGCTGCGCTCGCCGGGCCGGGCAGCGGCCAGATGCGCGACAGCGACCAGGTCAGCCGGTCTCCGACGGCGTGTCGGGGCGGCCCGGTGACGCGCAGGTCGAGACGGCCGGCCGGGGTGTCGAGGGCGTAGTCGGTGTGCGGACCTCGGAAGCGGACCCGGGCGGCGACGGCGTCGAAGGGTCCGTCGAGGGCGACCCAGTCGGGCCTGACCAGCAGGCGGGGCGCAGGCTGGGATCCGAAGTCGTCCGCCGCGCACGCCACGAGTGCCGTCGCCCCACCTATCGTGACCTCCGCGGTTCCGTCGGTCAGCGGGCGGGCGGCGGCGTCCAGAACGCACGCGGGCCCGGTGAGCAGCGCGGTGGGCAAGTCCGCTGGGCACTGGTAGACCGCGAGCGGCGGCCCGACCTGGACGAGGCGCCCCCGATCGACCACCGCGACCAGGTCGGCGATCGCGAGGGCCTCGGCGGCGTCGTGGGTCGCGTAGACCGCGGCCGCCCCGCTCTCGGCGCGGTGCCGGGCCACCTCGTCGAGCACGACCGCGCGCAGCGGGGCGTCGAGGTGGGCGGTCGGCTCGTCGAAGAGGAACAGCGCCGGGCGGCGGGCCAGGGCCCGGGCCAGCGCGACCCGCTGCTGCTCGCCGCCGGACAGCTCGGCCGGGCGGCGGTGCGCCAGCGCGCCGACGCTGAGCCGTTCGAGCAGCGAGGCCGCCTGCGCGCGTGCCTCGCTTCTCCCGCGCCCCGCCCGGCGGACCGGGTAGCCGACGATGTCGAGTACTGACATGTGCGGCCACAGGGCGTAGTGCTGGAAGACGACGCCGACCGAGCGGTGCTCAGGGGGCTCGCAGCGCTGCGGATCCGAGGCGAGTCGGCCGCCGAGCCGGACTTCTCCGCGGAGCGGCGGGATGAAGCCCGCGATCGTGTCGAGCAGGGTGGTCTTCCCGCTGCCGGACGCACCGAGCACGGCCAGCAGTCCGCCCTTGGATACGGACAGCTCGATGTCTTCGACGACCGGCACGGAGCCGCGGCCGACCGCCAGACCGCGGCATTCGAGCGCCCCCGCGGCGGCGTCAGGTTCTGTCGCCCGGTTC
Source organism: Actinocrinis sp. (assembly GCF_035938995.1). Taxonomy (GTDB): domain Bacteria; phylum Actinomycetota; class Actinomycetes; order Streptomycetales; family Catenulisporaceae; genus DASZGI01. Next base: position 6,821 of record NZ_DASZGI010000002.1, on the reverse strand, counting down.
ATGCGGTGCCCGCCGTGACTGGGATTGCGGCCGTGGTTGGGCGCCTCGACGTCGCGTTCGCAGCCGCAGCGGTGCGGCGGCCGTGCGCGAGCGCCAACCCGGCGAGCAGCGGCGGGATACCCAGGACCAGGGCCAACGCGCTGGTAGGCCCGGTCTGGCCCAGCTGTTGCTGGTTGAGCACCACGACGGCGAGAGTCTGCGTTCCGGGCCCGTAAAGGATGCTGGACATGGTCAGCTCGTGGCTGGCGAAGATCAGGACGAGCGCGCCGCCCGCCGCCAGCGCCGGTGCCAGGCCTGGCAGCGTCGCGGCCCGCCAGGCGGTCAACGGTCCGGCGCCACTCGCTCGCGCGGCGCGGGTCAGCGCCGGATCGAGCCGGGCGGCGGCCGCGGCGACGGGCCGGTGTCCGAGGGCCCAGAGTTTGCCCGCGTACGCGATGAGGATGATCAGCGCGGAACCGACGAACCAGCGTCCGTATGCGATGAGCACCCCGACGGCGAGCGCGGAGCCCGGGATCGCGTAAGCCAGGGTGACGGCGGTGCCGAGCGGGCCGCGCACCCGGGGACCCGTCGCGACGACGGCCAGACTCATCGCCGGGATGAGGACGGCGGCTGCCGCGGCCAGCGCGAGGCTGCGGGCCAGGGCCGGGACCGTCTCGCCGGCCATGGCCGCGCTGAAGTTGGCCAGCGTCCAGTGCGACGGGGCGGGGCTGAGGCCGGGAGCGCGGGTGATCGCGTCGGCGGCCAGCACGACGAGCGGGATCGCCGCCGCGAATAGGGCGAACGCCGTGACGAGTACCCGGGGCGTCCAGGTCGCCGTCCGGGACCGGCGCGCGACCGCTGACGGCGTCGAAGTGACGCGACCAGCGGCCTCGGCTGTCTGCGGCCCGCCCAGTACGACGTCTGCCGCACCGATGACCACAAGCACCAGCGCCGCCATCGTCAGCGCGACGGCGGCCAGTTGCCGGAAGGCGTCGGGATCAGCGGACAGATTCAGGTCGTCGTAGACGAGTGTCGACATGGTCGAGAATCCGGCGGGTGTGCCGAGCACTTCGGGGATGGCGAAGCTGTTGACGCAGGTCACGAATACGAGGGCGGCGGCCGCGAGCAGGGGCGTGCGCAGCAGGGGCAGCGTGATCGTGCGCAGGACGGTGAGCGTGCCCGCGCCGGACGCGTGCGCCGCGCGTTCGAGCTGGCCGACGGGCCGGGTGGCCAGGCTCGCGGCCACCACGAGGTACGCGAGTGGAAGAGCGTGAGCGGACAGTGCGACGATGATCCCGGTGGGCCCGAGGAGGCCGGGCAGTTGGACGTGCAGGTAGCGGTCCGTGAATCCGGCTGGCCCGTAGGCCCGCGACCAGCTGAATCCGAGCACGAACTCCGGCGTGAGCAGCGGCGCGGCGACGGCCAGCCGCAGCAGGCGCCGCTCGCGGAGCGGCCGGCGCTCGACCGCCAGCGCGGCAGCCGCGCCGCAGGCCACGGCCACCGCCGTCACCGCACACCCGACGATCAGGGTATTGCGTAGCGCACCGAGGTTCTGCGCGGAGCCGAGAGCGTCGAAAGCCGCGCGCCAGCCGCGTTCCGCCGCGATCCGGGCCAGTTCGACCAGCGGCGCCCCGGCGAGCGCGGCGAGCAGCCCGGCGGCCACGAGGGCGGCGCCGGCGCGCACTGCGGTCCGGCCGGCCATCTCAGCTTCCGAAGAGGGCCTGGTACTGCTGGAGCAGGGCCTTCTGCTGGCCGAACAGGCTCGGCCAGTCGGCGGAGACCGGAACGACCCCGGCCGGGATCGGCGGTCCGGCGATGCCCGGAAGGACCGGCTGCCAGCCGGTCGCGGCGATGCGCTTTTGCGCATCGCTCGACAGGACGTAGTCGAGGAACGCGTCGGCGGCAGCGACCCGCTTGGTCGCGGTGGTGACCGCGATCGGGCTGTAGAGCGCAATCGGCCCGGGCGTGGGCCAGACGATCTGAACCGGCGACCCGGCCGCGGCGGCGGTGCGCACCTCGGAGTCGAGGGTGATGCCGAGTTCGTAGCGGCCCTGCGCCACGTCGGTGACCACCTCGGGGACGGTGGCGACCTGGACGGCGCCGTTGGACTTCAGCTGCTGGAAGTAGCTCATCCCATAACCGGGCGCCGTGGCGAAGTAGCCGAGGGCGGCGAGCGCGGATCCGGCTGCGGCCGGATCGGGGATGGCGACCTTTCCGCGGTAAGCCGGATTGGTCAGGTCGGACCAGCTCACGGGCAGCGGAGTCAGGCCCTTGCGGGCAACGATGACCACGTAGAGCAGGCGGGTTGGATAGAGCGCGTTCGTCTCGTACTGCGTCGGGATCCCGGTCGGCGAGGCGATGGGCTTATCGCGCAGCAGGCCCTGCGCGGCGTAGGCCTGCATCGAGAGCGGGTCGGTGCCCCAGATGACGTCCGCGCGCACGCCGCCGGTGCGCTCGTCCGCGGCGAGGCGGGCGTTGATGGCGCCGGTGGTCGCGCGGAAGACGGTCACGCTCGCGCCCGGGTGCACGGACTTGAACCCGGCGACGACCGAGTCGACAGTGTTCTGTGTCACCGAGGTGTAAAGGGTCAGCGACGGCGGCGCGGTCGAGGCCGCGGACTGGGAGAGGGCCGAGGGCTGAGTCGAGGAGTTGGAACTGCACGCGGCGACGATCAGGGCCAGGCAGGCCAGAAGCGCGAGCAGTGCGGCGTGGCGGGCCCGGCCCCGAGTCGATGGTCTACAGCTCGACGGTGTGACGTGCGCGTTCATCGCGGTCCCCCGTCCTTATCCGCCCGCCGGTTTCCGGTCGGGGACGTTCGGCCCGAGGATCCAGCCGTGGTGCACAGTCGTGGCTGTGTCGTCTGTGTCTGTGCCGCCTCTGCCCGCGTCGTTCCTGCCTGCGTTGTCTCTGTCTGGGGCTTCCGGTACCGGCGTGAGCGGCTCGAGGATCGAATTCGTGGCGGGCGAGGGCTGCCACCCGTGCGGATCCTCGGTCATCCCGAGCAGGTAGGTGGTGGTGCAGTCGAGCGCGGCGGAGAGTTCCGGCAGCCAGCCGACATCGAGGGCGTGGCCGTGCTCCATCGCGCTCAGGGTGCGATTGCCGAGGTCGAGGCCCTGCCGACGAAGCGCCTGCGCCACCTCGAGCTGAGTGAGGCCGAGTGCCACCCGGCGCTCGCGCAGCCGCCGGGCGCAGATCCAGTGCCGCTCGCGCGGAAGGGATTGTCCTTCGGTCCGCATGCCGCCACCGCCATTGGTCGCGCCGCCGTCTCCAGGCTCTGAAGATTTTGCGTCCGGCCCACGGCGGCGTCAATCGGCGAATCGGCTAATCCGCGTGTCCCGGATCAATCCACTCGTCGTCCGGCATTTCGGCCAGCGGAAGCACCTCGTAGCGGGCGAAGTTGTACACCGGGGCCAGGCCGATCAGCCGCTCGAGCTCCTCGTTCGAGGTCACCTGGTAGATCCAGGCGCCGCCGTGCTGGCCGACCAGGTGGTAGCGCGCGGCCAGCTTCCCGTCGCGCCGCAGCGCCGCCGCGTACGCGGGCATCCGGGCGACCGCGGCGGCCATCTCGCGCGAGACCAGGCTCAGTTCGACCCGCCACAACACCAGGAACTTCATGCGTCCGGCGCTTCCGGATCAGCGGCGTCGACATCCGCGTCGACCCGCGCCTCGACCTCGACGGTGTCGCGCAGCTTGAGCGCGCCGAAAAACGCGGTGTACGGCTTGATGCCGTGGTCAGTCTGGCGGACTGTGGCCCCGGCCCGATACCCGCCCTGCGCCATCCGGGTGATCGTCACGCGCAGCGGTCGGTCCACACCGCGCAAGGTCAGCATGCCGTCGAACACGCCGCCGTCCCCGGTCGGCGTGAATCCGGTGGACCGGTAGACCGCCTCCGCGTGATGTTCGGTGTCGAGGGACTTGCGGGCGTTGCCGACGATGTCGCGCTTATCCCGGTCACCGAGCGGTTTGACGCCGCCGGTCCCCTCCAGCACGCGCAGCGAGGTGAGGTCGACGCGTACTTCTAGGGCGGGACCGCCCTCGGTGCCCGGCGGTGTCGCGACGCCGGACCAGAGCGCGAGTTCCAGCACGAGATCGTGGCCGACCAGCGCGGCCGCGCCCTCGCGATAGGTGCGCAGGACAAGGCGTCCGTCGGACGGGCCGAGTCGCACGGGGCCGGACATGCCGTCCACGCTAGGTCGCCCGCTCGGGTACCGCCAGTACGCGGCGCGTCACGAGAAGGGCAGCTCGCCGAACTCGGCCTGAATCCGGCGCAGATCGCGCAGCCGCGGCTCGGTCTCGCCGCCGATCCAGCGGCCCACCGTCTTGACCGACACGCCGAGCTGTTCCGCGGCGGCCTCCCGGCTCACGCCCTGACGCTCCAGCAGGTTCGTCATCCACTCGGCGAAGGTGGCCGGCTGGCCGTGGCGGTGCCCGGCCGGTGCGCCGCCCGCCTCGGGAGTCCGATGCGCCGGGACCTGCGGGCGGGCGCGGGCACGCTCCGCCGCGGCACCCAGCTCGGAGATGGTCGGCTCGCCGGAGACGCCCTCCGAGTGCAGGACGTCCACCTCCATGTGGTCGGGGAAGACGCGGAACGCGACCTGGATGCGCCCGACCGGTCCGGCCGCGTCGAGCAGCGCGCGGGAGACCGCGCGGTCCACCTCGCGGGCGTCCGCCGCCGCCATCGGGGACTCGGCGAGCGCCCCGCGGACGAATTCCCGGATTTCCGGAATCGCGGAAGGGCGGGCCGGAAATATCCGCGAAAGCACGATCAAGGGAAATACCTCGATCCCTTTCCCCTGGTATTCCTCGCCGCCCACCACGCCTCCCGCGGTACCCGCGCGGATCCTCCCGCACTCACCCTAACGTACCGCCCAGCCTGCACGATTCCGAACCCTGCCAGCTCCGTCCGCGGCGCGGACACAAATGTCCCGGACCGATCTCCAGTGTATTGCCGACCGGACACTATTGACGTACGGTGCGCATATCGGCGCCATTTAAGGCGCCACCTCATATTCGTCGGCCGCGGCAGGACCGGACCCCGGATCCGCGCCAGGGACCCCGGGTGCGGCCCGGTTCGCGGATGCGGCGGCGGAAGCGAGGAGGTGGCGGTCGATGACGACAGCCACGCAGGCCGGCCAGACCCCGGCGGCGGGAGACGACCCCGCACCCGAGCCGGTGGTGCACATCCTCTGGATGAACGGAGGCCTCGGCTGCGACGGGGACTCGGTCGCGCTCACCGCGGCCACCCAGCCGAGTATCGAGGAGATCGTCCTCGGCGCGCTGCCCGGCCTGCCCAAGGTGTCCGTGCACTGGCCGCTGATCGACTACGAATGCGGACCGGAGCAGGGCGCGGACAACTTCATCGAATGGTGGCACAAGGCCGACCGCGGCGAGCTCGAGCCGTTCGTCCTGGTGGTCGAGGGCTCGATCCCGAACGAGGGGATCAAGTCCGAGGGCTACTGGTGCGGCTTCGGCAACAACCCGGCGACCGGCCAGCCGATGACCACCGGCGAATGGCTCGACCGGCTCGCGCCCAAGGCGACCGCGATCCTGGCGGCCGGCACCTGCGCGACCTACGGCGGCATCCACGCGATGGCGGGCAACCCGACCGGCGCCATGGGCGTGCCGGACTACCTGGGCTGGGACTGGCGGTCCAAGGCCGGGCTGCCGATCGTGTGCGTGCCCGGATGCCCGACCCACCCGGACAACCTGTCCGAGACGATCCTCTACCTGCTCTACCAGGTCGCCGGCCAGGCGCCGATGATCCCGCTGGACGAGGCGCTGCGGCCGACCTGGCTGTTCGGCGCCACCGTGCACGAGGGCTGCGACCGGGCCGGCTACTACGAGCAGGGCGAGTTCGCCAAGGAGTACGGCTCGCCGCAGTGCCTGGTCAAGCTCGGCTGCTGGGGCCCGGTGGTCAAGTGCAACGTGCCCAAGCGGGGCTGGATCAACGGGGTGGGCGGCTGCCCGAACGTCGGCGGGATCTGCGTCGCCTGCACGATGCCCGGCTTCCCGGACAAGTTCATGCCGTTCATGGACGAGCCCCCGGGCGCGCGGGTGTCCACCATGGCCAGCGGCCTGTACGGCACGGCGATCCGCACCCTGCGCAGGTACACCGCGCACACCGCCGACGCGGAGCCCAAGTGGCGGCACAAGGGCGGCGAACTGACGACCGGCTACCAGAAGACCTGGTGACGAGGCAGGACGGCGAACAAGGGAGTTGAACCGACGATGACCGTCGCCGAAGAACGGACCGCCGAGGACACCAGTGTCGTCGAGATGAACTGGGACCCGATCACCCGGATCGTGGGCAGCCTCGGCATCTACACCAAGATCGACTTCAAGCAGAAGAAGGTCGTCGAGTGCCACAGCACCTCGTCGATCTTCCGCGGGTACAGCATCTTCATGAAGGGCAAGGACCCGCGTGACGCTCACTTCATCACGAGCCGGATCTGCGGGATCTGCGGCGACAACCACTGCTGCTGCTCGGTCTACGCACAAAACATGGCGTTCGGCGTGCGGCCGCCGCACTTGGGAGAGTGGGTCATCAACCTCGGCGAGGCGGCCGAGTTCATGTTCGACCACAACATCTTCCAGGAGAACCTGGTGGGGGTCGACTTCTGCGAGCGCATGGTCCGCGAGACGAACCCGTCCGTCTGGGAGAAGGCCAAGAAGGCCGAGGCTCCCAACGCAAAGATCCACGGTTACAAGACGATCGCCGACATCATGACCTCGCTGAACCCGTTCACGGGCGAGTTCTATCGGCAGGCGCTCCAGATCAGCCGCTATACGCGCGAGATGTTCTGTCTGATGGAGGGCAGGCACGTCCACCCGTCGACGCTTTA
>NZ_DASZGI010000001.1:0-31156 GCF_035938995.1 Actinocrinis sp. | reverse complement strand
CTGTTCGCCTCTGTAGCGACAGCGCAGGAGGTATGAGTTGTTGTCGTACGGGCCGACCGCGACCTTGGTGATCACCAGGGCGGGGAGTTCGCGCACGTCGGGCGGGCCACCGACCATCACGTGTCCGTGGTAAGCCATAGCTCGGCTCCCTCTTCAGTCCGTCGCTTCGAATTCGAGCAGGTCGGCCGCATCGAAATCGGGGGAGCGGGGATCGACTGTCATAGGACCACTCTCCCGCAGTGGGGCGCGGCCATGCATCTCCGATCCGCGCATCCGGTCCGTGTCCGATCTTAGGTGTCCGACCCCGGTCAGAGTGGGGTTCCACGGGAACGGCGAAGCCTGTCGGTGGGTGCGCCTAGCATGTTTTCGGAGTGTCCCCACGCGGGCGGCGGTCCGGAAGTCCAGCGGGTATCGAGTCGGTGGGAACAGGGTCGGGAGCTAGGAGCCACGGTGTCGGACAAGCTGATCGTGCGTGGAGCGCGAGAGCACAACCTCAAGGACGTCTCGCTGGACCTGCCGCGCGACGCCCTCATCGTGTTCACCGGGTTGTCCGGCTCGGGCAAGTCCTCGCTCGCCTTCGACACGATCTTCGCCGAGGGGCAGCGCCGCTATGTCGAGTCGCTCTCGGCGTACGCGCGGCAGTTCCTGGGGCAGATGGACAAGCCCGACGTCGACTTCATCGAGGGCCTCTCGCCCGCCGTGTCCATCGACCAGAAGTCCACCTCGAAGAACCCGCGCTCCACCGTCGGCACCATCACCGAGGTCTACGACTACCTACGGCTCCTGTACGCGCGCGCCGGGCGGCCGCACTGCCCCCAGTGCGGGCGGCCGATCTCCCGCCAGGCCCCGCAGCAGATCGTCGAACGGGTGCTCGAGCTGGACGAGGGCACCCGTTTCCAGGTGCTCGCCCCGGTGATCCGCGAGCGCAAGGGCGAGTACGCCGACCTGTTCCGCGAGCTGCAGACCAAGGGTTACAGCCGGGCCCGGGTGGACGGCGTGGTGATCCAGCTCGCCGAGCCTCCGGTGCTCAAGAAGCAGGAGAAGCACACCATCGAGGTGATCGTCGACCGGCTCGCGGTCAAAGCCTCGGCCAAGCGGCGCCTCACCGACTCGATCGAGACCGCGCTGGGCCTGGCCGGCGGGATGATCACGCTGGACTTCGTCGACCTGCCCGAGGACGACCCGCAGCGCGAGCGGATGTACTCCGAGCACCTGTACTGCCCGTACGACGACATCTCCTTCGAGGAGCTCGAGCCGCGCTCCTTCTCGTTCAACTCGCCGTTCGGCGCCTGCCCCGAGTGCACCGGCCTCGGCATCCGGATGGAGGTCGACGAGGAGCTGATCATCCCCGACCCGGACCTGTCGATCAGCGGCGGCGCGATCGCCCCCTGGTCCGGCACCGGCCAGGCCTCCGACTACTTCGGCCACCTGCTCCAGGGACTGGCCGACGAGATCGGCTTCGACCTGGACACCCCCTGGCGCAAGCTGCCGCCGAAGGCCCGCAAGGCCGTCATGAGCGGCCACAACCACAAGGTGACGGTCAGCTACACCAACCGCTTCGGCCGCACCCGCTCCTACTCGACCGGCTTCGAGGGCGTCATCCCGTGGATCGAGCGCCGGCACGCCGAGGCCGAGTCGGACAGCGCCCGGGAGAAGCACGCGGGTTACATGCGCGAGGCGCCGTGCCCCGCCTGCAAGGGGACGCGCCTCAAGCCGCTGGTGCTCGCCGTGACCCTGGGGGAGGGCCCACAGCAGGCGGACGGTCCGCACAGCGGCGGCAAGTCGATCGCCGAGGTCGCCGCGATGCCGGTCGCCGAGTGCGCCGCCTTCCTCAAGGAGGTGAAGCTCTCGGCGCGCGAGGCGCAGATCGCCGAGCGGGTGCTCAAGGAGGTCAACGAGCGCCTGCAGTTCCTGGTCGACGTCGGCCTGGACTACCTGTCGCTGGACCGCGCCTCCGCCACCCTGGCCGGCGGTGAGGCGCAGCGCATCCGGCTGGCCACCCAGATCGGCTCCGGCCTGGTCGGCGTGCTGTACGTGCTCGACGAGCCGTCGATCGGGCTGCACCAGCGGGACAACCACCGGCTGATCGAGACCCTGGTGCGGCTGCGCAATCTCGGCAACACCCTGATCGTGGTCGAGCACGACGAGGACACCATCAAGGTCGCCGACTGGGTGGTGGACATCGGCCCGGGCGCGGGCGAGCACGGCGGGCACGTCGTCGTCTCCGGCCCGGTCTCCGACCTGCTCGACTCCGCGGAGTCGCTCACCGGCGCCTACCTGTCCGGCCGGATGCGCATCGAGATCCCGAAGCAGCGCCGGCAGATCGACCGCGGGCGGATGCTCGCGGTGCACGGCGCCCGCGAGCACAACCTCAAGGACATCGACGTCGCGTTCCCGCTGGGCTGCTTCGTCGCGGTCACCGGGGTGTCCGGGTCGGGCAAGTCGACCCTGGTCAACGACATCCTCTACACACACCTGGCGCGGGAGCTCAACGGCGCGCGGGCGGTCCCCGGGCGGCACACCCGGGTCACCGGCGTCGACCACCTCGACAAGGTGGTGCACGTGGACCAGTCGCCGATCGGCCGCACCCCGCGCTCGAACCCGGCCACCTACACCGGGGTGTTCGACCACATCCGGCGGCTGTTCGCGGAGACCGCCGAGGCGAAGGTGCGCGGCTACCAGCCCGGCCGGTTCTCGTTCAACGTCAAGGGCGGGCGCTGCGAGAACTGCCAGGGCGACGGCACCATCAAGATCGAGATGAACTTCCTGCCGGACGTCTACGTACCCTGCGAGGTCTGCCACGGCCGCCGGTACAACGAGCAGACGCTCCAGGTGCACTACAAGGGCAAGACGATCTCCGAGGTGCTGGAGATGCCGGTCGCCGAGGCGTTGGAGTTCTTCGAGCCGATCCCCGGCATCGCGCGGCACCTGAAGACCCTCAACGACGTCGGCCTCGGCTACGTCCGGCTCGGCCAGAGCGCCACCACGCTGTCCGGCGGCGAGGCGCAGCGGGTGAAGCTGGCCTCCGAGCTGCAGCGGCGCTCGACCGGCCGCACGGTCTACGTGCTGGACGAGCCGACCACCGGCCTGCACTTCGAGGACATCCGCAAGCTGCTCGGGGTTCTGGGGCGGCTGGTGGACACCGGCAACTCGGTGATCGTGATCGAGCACAACCTGGACGTGATCAAGACCGCCGACTGGATCGTGGACATGGGCCCGGAGGGCGGCCGGGGCGGCGGCACGGTGGTCGCCGAGGGAACACCCGAGCAGGTGGCCGCGATCAAGTCCTCGTACACCGGCCGGTTCCTGAAGGAGATCCTGGCGGCCTGAGCCGACCTCCCGGCGTGGCGTGAGGAGACGTCGGCGCAGTTCGCGGCCTGGCAGGTGAACCCTCGGTGTCGGCTCTTCCGTTTCCCGTGGGAGCGTGAGAGCGTCGATCCCGGCCGCGGCTAGGCCGGGCCTCGCGCCCTTTTTCGCGAAGGAGACGTCTCGACCCATGGCCGACGAACTGACCCGGTGCCAGATCGCCGACGAGCACAGCGCCGCTCCGTGCCGCGGGAACGGTGACCGGCCGGACGACTTCAGCAGGCGGGTGCTCCTGCGTACCGCCGGAGCGGGCGCCGCCGTCGCCGCGGTCGCGGTCGCGGCGGCCGCCTGCGGCAACTCCTCCAACAACCCGGCCAACCCGGCCAACCCGGCCAACGCGGCTGCGAACGGCGCAGTGACGGTGAGTACCTCGAGAATCCCGCTGAACGGCGGCGAGATCATCGCCAGCGCCCAGATCGTGATCACCCAGCCGGCCGCCGGCACCTACAAGGCCTTCAGCGCGATCTGCACGCACCAGGGCTGCACCGTCGCCGCCGTCGCCCACAACGTGATCCAGTGCCCCTGCCACGGCTCGCTGTTCAGCGCCTCAGACGGCTCGGTCATCCAAGGCCCGGCCCAGGCGCCGCTCGCCGCCAAGAACATCACTGTCTCCAACGGACAGATCACTGCGTCCTGAGTCGTGGCGTGACGGCGCCCCCCGGCGCGTCACCGAACCCGGGCGACTTGGCTGCGCCAGCCGCACCGACTGACACGCGAACGGCCGCCCGCCTCGGTCGCACTCCACCAAAGGTCTAGACCCTCTAGCCTCCCCGGCCCCGCGCTGTCACCCGCGCGCACTAGGGTGGGGATGTGACCGACCCGGCGACCTATCGACCGGCCCCCGGCTCCATCCCCACCCAGCCGGGGGTCTACCGCTTCCGCGACCCGCACGGGCGCGTCGTCTACGTGGGCAAGGCCAAGAGCCTGCGGTCGCGGCTGTCCAACTACTTCCAGGACCTCGCCGCGCTGCACCCACGGACCCAGGCGATGGTCACCACGGCGGCCTCGGTCGAATGGACGGTCGTGGCCACGGAGGTCGAGGCGCTCCAGCTCGAATACGCGTGGATCAAGGAGTTCGACCCCAAGTTCAACGTCCGCTACCGGGACGACAAGTCGTACCCCAGCCTCGCCGTGACCGTCGGCGAGGAGATCCCCCGGGTCCAGGTGATGCGCGGGCCCAAGCGCAAGGGCGTGCGCTACTTCGGCCCCTACGCCCATGCGTGGGCCATCCGGGAGACCGTGGACGCACTGCTGCGCGTCTTCCCGATGCGCAGCTGTTCCAATGGCGTATACCGCCGCGCGGAGCTCTCCGGCCGGCCCTGCCTGCTCGGCTACATCGGCAAGTGCTCAGCCCCCTGCGTCGGCCGGATCACGCCTGAGGACCACCGGCGGGTCGTGGACGACTTCTGCGCCTTCCTCGCCGGGCACACCGCCGCGTATACGAAGCGGCTGGAGACCGAGATGAAGCAGGCCGCGGCCGAGCTCGAGTTCGAGAAGGCCGCCCGGCTGCGCGACGACCTCGCCGCCTTGGAGCGGGTGCTCGAGCGCAATGCGATCGTGCTCGGCGACGGCACCGACGCCGACGTCGTGGGCATCAGCGAGGACGAACTCGAGGCCGCGGTCCAGGTCTTCCACGTGCGCGGCGGCCGGGTGCGCGGCCAGCGCGGCTGGGTGGTCGACCGGGTCGAGGAGCTGGACACCGGCGGCCTGGTCGAGCACTTCCTCCAGCAGCTCTACGGCGACCAGAGCGGCGAGGCCGTCCCGCGCGAGGTCATAGTGCCCGCGCTGCCGGAGGACTCCGCCGCCGTCGCCACCTGGCTCAGCACTCTGCGCGGGAACGGCGTCGAGCTGCGCGTTCCGCAGCGCGGCGACAAGCGGGCCCTGATGGAGACCGTCGAGCGCAACGCCAAGCAGGCCCTCGCCTTGCACAAGACAAAGCGTGCCTCCGACCTGACCACCCGCAGCCAGGCGCTGCAGGACATCGCCGACGCGCTCTGCATGGACCAGGCCCCGCTGCGCATCGAGTGCTACGACATCTCGAACCTGCAGGGCACGAACGTGGTCGCGTCGATGGTCGTGTTCGAGGACGGCCTGCCGCGCAAGTCCGAGTACCGCCGCTTCACCATCAAGAGCTTCGAGGGCCAGGACGACGTGCGCTCCATGCACGAGGTGCTGACCCGCCGCTTCCGCCGCTACCTCGCCGAGACCGCCAAGCGCGGCGAGGCGCTGATCCCGGCGGGGGAGCTCGGCGAGGACCCGGAGCCCGCGCCGGACCTCGAGGACGGCGACCGGCTCAGCCGCAGCGCCTATCCGCCCCAGCTGGTGCTCGTCGACGGCGGACCGCCCCAGGTGGCCGCCGCCGCGCGGGCCCTGGCCGAACTCGGCATCGACGAGGTCGCCGTCGCCGGCCTGGCCAAGCGGATGGAGGAGATCTGGCAGCCGGACCGCGAGGACCCGGTCATCCTGCCGCGCACCAGCGAGGCGTTGTACCTGCTCCAGCGCGTGCGCGACGAGGCGCACCGCTTCGCCATCACCTTCCACCGCCAGAAGCGGTCGAAGTCGATGACGGAAAGCGCGCTCGACGGGGTACCCGGTCTCGGTGAAGTGCGGCGCAAGGCGTTGGTCAAACACTTCGGATCGGTCAAGGCGCTCAAGGCCGCCTCGGCGGAGCAGCTCGCCGAGGTGCCCGGAATCGGTCCGGCCACCGCCGCGGCCATCGCCGAGGCCCTGGCCGCGGCGTCGTCCCGGCGCGCCGGGAAGGTCGTGGCCGTCAACACGGCGACCGGTGAGATCATCGAAGAGGGGGCGTGAAGCGCGCCGGGGGGCGACACTTGATTTGAGCATCCGAACACCAGGGGATGGGGTCCCGGCCCGGCCGGGAGCAGCCCCGACGCCGCAGCGGCACACCGAATCCAAGGGGGACGCGATGGAAATGGCGAACAGGGAAGAGGCAGAAGAGGAGCACACCGCGCCGGGCGGGGAGCCGCCCGAGCTCGTGGTGATCTCGGGCATGTCCGGGGCCGGCCGGTCCACCGCGGCCAAGGTCCTGGAGGACCTCGGCTGGTTCGTCGTGGACAACCTGCCGCCCAGCCTGATCCCGACCATGGTGGAGCTGGCCGCGCGCACGCAGGGCTCGGTGCCCCGCATCGCCGTCGTGGTCGACGTGCGCGGCCGCTCCTTCTTCGAGCACCTGCACGAAGCGCTCGGGCACATCGAGTCCGGCGGTCTGCGCCACCGGATCGTCTTCCTGGACTCCACGGACGACGTCCTGGTGCGGCGGTTCGAGAACGTCAGGCGCCCCCACCCGCTCCAGGGCGACGGCCGCATCACCGACGGCATCACCCGGGAGCGGGAACTGCTGCGCGAACTGCGCGGCGAGGCGGACGTGGTGATCGACACCTCGACCCGCAACGTGCACGAACTGCGCACGGCGCTGGAGAGCGTGTTCTCCGGCGAACGCGAGCCCGACCTGCGCGCCACCGTGATCTCGTTCGGGTTCAAATACGGGCTGCCGGTCGACGCCGACCTGGTGGTCGACTGCCGCTTCCTGCCCAATCCGCACTGGATCCCCGAGCTGCGCGCGCACACCGGCCTCGAGCCCGAAGTCAGCGGTTACGTCCTGGCCCAGCCTGGCGCCAAGGAGCTGCTGGAGTCGTACGGCGACGTCCTGCGCACCATCACCGCGGGATACCGAAGGGAGGGAAAGCGTTATCTGACCCTTGCGGTAGGGTGCACCGGCGGGAAACACCGTAGTGTCGCGATGGCCGAGCAGATCGCGGCGCGTCTGAACGACGACGGTGTGGACACCACAGTGGTCCACCGGGACATGGGACGCGAGTGATCGAAAGCAGCGCCGATGCTGCCGACGCGGCGACATCGGGTGGCAGCACGGGCAAACCCAGGGTGGTGGCTTTCGGCGGCGGGCACGGCTTGCACGCGTGTCTGTCCGCCCTGCGGCGGGTGACCGACCGGCTCACCGCCGTGGTGACAGTGGCCGACGACGGTGGTTCCAGCGGCCGGATCAGGCGGGAACTCGAAGTCCTTCCGCCGGGCGATCTGCGGATGGCGCTCGCCGCGCTGTGCGGCGACGACGAGTGGGGCCGCACCTGGGCCGGCGCCCTGCAACACCGCTTCTCCGGCACCGGCGAACTGGCCGGCCACGCGCTGGGCAATCTGCTGATCGTCGCGCTGTGGGAGCAGCTGCAGGACCCGGTCGGCGCGCTCGACCTGGTCGGCAGGCTGCTCGGGGCGCGCGGCCGGGTGCTGCCGATGTCCGCGGTCCCGCTGCACATCGAGGCGGTCGTCCGCGGCGCCAACCCCGCGCAGCCGGACGAGTTGTCCATGGTGCGCGGACAACACGCGCTGGCCAAGACGCCGGGCGAGGTGCTGTCAGTGCGTCTCCTGCCAGATGCCCCGCCCGCGGTACCCGAGGCGGTCGCGGCGATCCGCGAGGCGGACTGGGCGATCCTCGGACCCGGGTCCTGGTTCACCAGCGTGCTTCCGCACCTCCTGGTACCCGGGCTGGCAGAAGCGCTGATCTCGACTTCCGCTCGGCGGCTGCTCGTGCTCAACCTCGTGCCGCAGAAGGGCGAGACCGACGGCTACACCGCCGCCGACCATGTCGAGGTCCTGGCCGCGCACGCCCCGGCGCTGCAGCTGGACGCGGTCTTGGTGGACCCGTCCTCGATACGCTCGCGCGACGAGGCCGAACACCTCGCGAAGGCGGCGTCGGCCCTCGGTGCGCGGGTGCATATGGCGGAGGTCGCGGCGGACGGCGGCGTGCCGTACCACGACCCCGAGCGCCTGGCAGCGGCCCTGCGCGTGATCCTCGCCTGACCTGCGGACGGAGTCACGCACGGATCCCCGGCGCCCGGTGCCACCCCCGCGTATCCGCTTGGTGACTTTTGTCAACCGGCTGCCGATTGGCCCGTCCGAGTGTCATCCTGATCGGTGACGCGGAAGCGGGAACGGGAAGGCCCGGGGTGGGTGGGCCGTTACGCTACAGCGATGTGGGGGCACGTGATGGGACCGGCCGGCCTCCGGCCTGGCTGCCATTGGCGGGCTTTACGGGGATTTTCGAGGCGATGAGGAGGCCGCGAGGCGATGGCGATGACCGCGGCGGTAAAGGATGAGCTGAGCCGGCTCACCGTGGTGAAGCCCTGCTGCCGCAAGGCGGAGGCCGCGTCGCTGCTGCGGTTCGCCGGGTCGATCCACCTGGTGCAGGGCCGCATCGTGATCGAGGCCGAACTCGACACCGCCGCCGCGGCCCGGCGGCTGCGCAAGGACATCGCCGAGGTTTACGGGCACACCTCCGAGCTCGGCGTGATGGCGCCGGGCGGGCTGCGGCGCGGCAGCCGGTACATCGTGCGGGTGGTGAAGGACGGCGAGGCGCTGGCCAGGCAGACCGGCCTGGTGGACGGCTGGGGACGGCCGATCCGCGGCCTGCCGCCGCAGGTCGTCTCCGGCTCGGTGTGCGACGCGGAGGCGGCCTGGCGCGGGGCGTTCCTGGCGCACGGTTCGCTCACCGAGCCCGGGCGCTCCTCCGCGCTGGAGATCACCAGCCCCGGGCAGGAGGCGGCGCTGGCGCTGGTCGGCGCGGCCCGGCGGCTCGGCGTGTCGGCCAAGAACCGCGAGGTGCGGGGCGTCGACCGGGTCGTGGTCCGGGACGGCGACGCCATCGGCGCGCTGCTGACCAGGCTCGGCGCGCACGAGTCGGTGCTGGCCTGGGAGGAGCGGCGGATGCGCAGAGAGGTGCGCGCGACCGCCAACCGGCTGGCCAACTTCGACGACGCGAACCTGCGGCGTTCGGCCCGCGCCGCGGTGGCGGCGGGAGCGCGGGTCGGCCGGGCGCTGGAGATCCTCGGGGCTGAGGCGCCGGAGCACCTGGCGGTGGCGGGGCGGCTGCGGCTGGAGCACCGTCAGGCGTCCTTGGAGGAGCTGGGCGCGCTGGCCGAGCCGCCCTTGACGAAGGACGCGGTGGCCGGGCGCATCCGGCGGCTGCTGGCTCTGGCAGACCGTCGCGCGGCGGAGCTCGGCCTGCCCGGCACCGAGGCGAGCTTGACGCCCGAACTGTTCGCGGAGGCCGGGGTCGGCGCGGACTGAGAGCCGAGCGGGGTGCGGGGCTAAAGGGCCGCTATAACTGGCCTCGGGGTTCCGTCCGTTTCAAGATGACCGCCCGTCTTAAAGCGGGATGCGAAAGCGGGTCGGCACCGGTCGCCGCCACTGGTCGCATGCCGATTAACCTGCGTTGAAGTCCCGGCATGTGCGCCCGCATCAGTTCACTGTGATTTCCGTCCGCGGACGCGGTGTGGGGATGAGCACGTTTGGGCGTAATCGTCCCAGCCGCTGAGACGGATGTGACCCCAAGAAGCGCTTTAGAGTTTCTCGTCACCCCCGTGCTACCAGCTGGTAATACCAAAATCCGGGCCGGTTCGCACCGCGCCGACCGGCCACGGTAGGTTGAGACAGAATCCACAGACTGAACACCACCAGCAGCCGGGTGGCGGGGGCCCCGCAGCCCGGCGCGGAGGAGCGAGGAGACCGGTTCGTGACGACCCGCGTTGGCATCAACGGCTTCGGCCGCATCGGCCGCAACTTCTTCCGGGCCACCCTGGCCTCCGGCGCCGACATCGAGATCGTCGGCATCAACGACATCACCAAGCCGGAGATCCTGGCCCACTTCCTCAAGTACGACACCAACCTCGGCCGCTTCCCGGGCACCGTCGAGGCCACCGAGGCCGGCCTGGTCATCAACGGCAAGGAGATCAAGGTCGTCTCCGAGCGGGACCCGGCCGCGCTGCCGTGGAAGGAGCTCGGCGCCGACGTCGTCGTCGAGTCCACCGGCCTGTTCACCAAGGCGGAGGACGCCCGCAAGCACATCGACGCGGGCGCGCAGAAGGTCATCATCTCCGCGCCGGCCACCGGCGAGGACATCACGATCGTGATGGGCATCAACGAGAACAACTACGACGCCGCCCAGCACCACGTGATCTCGAACGCCTCCTGCACAACCAACTGCCTGGCCCCGCTGGTCAAGGTCCTGCTCGACGAGTTCGGCATCGAGAAGGGCCTGATGACCACGATCCACGCGTACACCACCGAGCAGCAGCTGCTCGACCAGATCGCGCTGACCCGCAAGGGCACCATCGACCTGCGCCGCGCCCGCGCCGCCGCCCAGTCGATCATCCCCACCTCCACCGGGGCCGCCCGCGCCATCTCGCTGGTCATCCCGGAGGTCAAGGGCAAGCTGGACGGCTTCGCGTTCCGCGTGCCGGTCCCGGTGGGCTCGGTCACCGACCTGACCGTCGACCTGTCCCGCGAGACCACCAAGGAAGAGGTCAACGCGGCGTTCAAGAAGGCGTCGCAGGAGGGCCCGCTCAAGGGCTTCTTGACCTACACCGAGGACGAGATCGTCTCCTCGGACATCGTCACCGACGCCTCCTCCTGCACCTTCGACTCGAAGCTGACGCTCGTGCAGGGCGCCCAGGCCAAGGTCGTCGGCTGGTATGACAACGAGTGGGGCTACTCGAACCGCCTGATCGACCTGATCAAGCACGTCGGCGCCCAGCTGTAACCAGCGGCGTCCCGCGACGTGGACGCACCGTGGCTCGAGGCCCGCGGACACCGCCGGTGTTCCGCGGGCCTCTGCCTGACCAGCCCGCCCACACCCTAGGGCGGGATCCCGTACGCACTGCGCGCAGCCCTATCCCTATCGGGAGTAGCGATGAAGACGATTGACGATCTCGAGGTCTCGGGCAAGCGGGTCCTGGTCCGCGCCGACCTCAACGTGCCCCTCGACGGCACCCGCATCACCGACGACGGCCGCATCCGCGCCTCCGTGCCCACCCTCAAGACGCTGCTCGAGCGCGGCGCGAAGGTGATCGTCACCGCGCACCTTGGCCGGCCGAAGGGCGATCCGGAGGGCGACAAGAAGTACTCGCTCGCCCCCGTGGCGGTGCGCCTGTCCGAGCTGCTCGGCGCCCCGGTCGCCTTCGCCGCCGACACGGTCGGCGAGTCCGCCAAGGCAACCGTCGCGGCGCTCAAGGACGGCGAGATCGCGCTGCTCGAGAACGTCCGCTTCAACCCGGCCGAGACCAGCAAGGACGCCGTGGAGCGGGGCAAGTTCGCCGACCAGCTCGCCGCGTTCGCCGACCTGTTCGTCTCCGACGGCTTCGGCGCCGTGCACCGCCGCCACGCCTCCGTCTACGACGTCGCCGAGGATCTGCCCAACGCCGCCGGATACCTCATCACCGCCGAGCTGAACGTGCTCAAGCGGCTGACCGAGAACGTCGAGCGGCCCTACGTGGTCGTGCTCGGCGGCTCGAAGGTCTCCGACAAGCTCGGCGTCATCGACAACCTGCTGGACAAGGCCGACCGGATCCTGATCGGCGGCGGCATGGTGTTCACCTTCCTCAAGGCCCAGGGGCACGAGGTCGGCAAGTCGCTGCTGGAGGAGGACCAGCTCGACACCGTGCGCGGCTACCTGGAGCGGGCCAAGGACAGCGGCGTGGAGATCGTGCTGCCGGTCGACGTGGTCGCCGCCACCGCGTTCGCCGCGGACGCCGAGCACGACGTCGTCGCGGCCGACGCTATCCCGGCCGATCGCCTCGGCCTGGACATCGGCCCGGAGTCCGGGAAGCTGTTCGCGGCCAAGCTCGCCGGCGTCAAGACGGTGTTCTGGAATGGCCCGATGGGCGTGTTCGAGATGGAGCCCTACGCCGCCGGCACCCGCGCCGTCGCGCAGGGCCTGATCGACTCGGGCGCCTTCACCGTCGTCGGCGGCGGCGACTCGGCCGCGGCCGTGCGCGCGCTCGGCTTCGACGAGGCCGCCTTCGGCCACATCTCCACCGGCGGCGGCGCCTCGCTCGAGTACCTGGAGGGCAAGGACCTGCCCGGCATCTCCGTCCTGGAAGGCTGAACCGGAGCCATGGCTCAGAACTCCCGCACCCCGCTGATGGCGGGCAACTGGAAGATGAACCTCAACCACTTCGAGGCCATCGCGCACGTCCAGAAGCTCGCCTTCTCGCTCACCGACAAGGACTTCGCCGCCGTCGAGGTCGCCGTGCTGGCCCCGTTCACCGACCTGCGCTCGGTGCAGACCCTGGTGGACGGCGACAAGCTGAAGATCAAGTACGGCGCGCAGGACGTGTCCGAGCACGCCGGCGGCGCGTACACCGGCGACGTGTCCGCGGCGATGCTGGCCAAGCTCGGCTGCTCGTACGCCATCGTCGGGCACTCGGAGCGGCGCCAGTACCACAACGAGACCGACGCGCTCGTCGCGGCCAAGGCCAGGGCGGCGCTCGGCAGCGGCGTGGTCCCGATCGTCTGCGTCGGCGAGGGCCTGGACATTCGCAAGTCCGGCGAGCACGTCGGGCACACGCTGGCCCAGCTCAAGGGCTCGCTCGAGGGGCTCAGCGCCAAGCAGGTCGAGCAGTGCGTGATCGCGTACGAGCCGGTCTGGGCGATCGGCACCGGCGAGGTGGCGACCCCGGCGGACGCGCAGGAGGTCATCGGCGCGATCCGGGGCTTCGTCGACGGGACATACGGCGCCGAGGTGGCCGAGAAGCTGCGCGTCCTGTACGGCGGCTCGGTCAAGGGCTCGAACGCGGCCGGGATCATGGCCGAGAAGGACGTGGACGGGGCGCTGATCGGCGGCGCCTCCCTCGATGCCGAGGACTTCGTGCGCATCGTGCGCTACCGCGACCACATCACGGCCTCGTGAGCTGCGGCGTCCCGGTCGGATGTGCGAACATCCGGCCGGGACGCCGGGCCCTCGGCAGTCGCTGTGCAGTCGCCGATCAGCGCCACTGGCCCGCGAGCCGCCCGCACAGGTACGCTGCATCCGTCGTATGGAGAAACCGCGCCCGGTACCGCCGGTCGTAGAGAGAAGAGCCGTCCGTGGTCATCGCGCTCGAGGTGGTCCTCGCGATCACCAGCCTGCTGCTGATCGTCTTCGTCCTGCTGCACAAGGGCAAGGGCGGCGGCCTGTCCGACATGTTCGGCGGCGGCTTCACGTCCCAGCACGGCGGCTCCTCGGTGGTGGAGAAGAACCTCGACCGGATCACGATCGTGCTCGCGGTGGTCTGGATCGCCACGATCGTCGGCCTCGGGATCTACTACAAGCCGTAGGCCCGCCCGGCGTCTGCTCGACGCCGCCACCCTGACGCGCCGTCATCGTCTCCCCGTACCGGGAACGTGACGGCGTGTAGTATTTGATGACAAATCGCGGTGCGGTTCGCGTGCAACCGATCCGACCCCCGCACACGTCTCCGTTTTCGCTCGTACACTGGTGCATCGCGCACCGTACGGGCGAGGAACGATCCTGGCAGGGAGACGAACAGTGGCTAGTGGCAACGCGATTCGCGGAAGTCGGGTCGGGGCCGGCCCCATGGGGGAAGCCGAGCGCGGCGAGACGGCCCCGCGGATCTGGATAAGCTTCTACTGCTGCAACGGCCATGAGACCAAGCCGAGCTTCGCGTCCGAGGCCCAGATCCCGGACACCTGGGACTGCCCCCGCTGCGGCTTCCCGGCCGGTCCGGACCGCGAAAACCCCCCGGCGCCGCCCCGCACCGAGCCGTACAAGACGCACCTGGCCTACGTCCGCGAGCGGCGCTCCGACGAGGACGGCGAGGCGATCCTGGCCGAGGCCCTGGCCAAGCTGCGCGGCGAGGCCTGACCCGCGCTCCCGCCCGCTGCGCCGTACCCGGCGCGGCGTAAGATCGCAGCCATGAGCGCGGACGCCGGAGCAGAGGTAGTCGACCGGTTTCAGCGGTTCATCGACCGAGAGGTGCGCGAATCCTCGCCCCTCTACACGCGTCTCGCGCAGCATGTGGCCGACAGTGTGGCCGAGGGGGGTCTGTTCGAGGGGGTTCTGGCGGCGGCTCCCGAGCGCCAGCGGATTCCGAACCTCTTGTTCGCGGCTGTTCAGCGCGTCCTGTTCGACGAGCCAGACGACGACCTCGCCGCGTACTATCCCTCCGTCGGCGGCCACCGAGGCCCGGACGACGAGCTCCCGCAGGTCTTCGACGCGTTCGTCTCCGCGCACCGCGCTCGCATCGAGGCGCTGCTGTCCACCGGCGAGACGCAAACCAACGAGGTGCTGCGCGCCGCACCGTTGTTCCCCGCGTTCGGTTGGGCGCAGGCGTGCACCCGCCGCCCGCTCGGCCTGATCGAGGCGGGGTCGAGCGCGGGTCTCCTCCTGCACGCCGACCGCTACGCCTACGTATACGAGTTCGAAGACGGGACGGAGCTGCGAGCGGGATCGGGAGAGGCGCACGGCGTGCCCACGCTGCGCACCGAGGCCGAGGGAGAGCCGACGGCAGCGGCGAAGGCGCTGGAACCGTTCGTGTCCAAGGAACTGCGCATCGCGTCGAGGGTCGGCCTGGACATCAACCCGCTCGGCCCCGACGACCCCGAACACGTCGCCTGGCTGCGGGCGCTGGTCTGGCCCGAACACACCGAGCGCCGGGCAAGACTCGAGGCCGCCCTCGCCCACGCCGCACGGCGACCGGTACGTCTCCGCAAAGGCGACGCGCTGCGCATCCTGCCCGACGCCGTGGACTCGGTGCCGCGCAACGCGATCCCGTGCGTGTTCGTCTCCAACACGATCCCGCACTGGTCGCAAGAAGGCCGCGCCGACTTCGCCGCGCTCATCCGGAGCCTCGGCGCGCGCCGCGACCTGGTCTGCATCATGAAGGAGGCGCACCAGGCCGGCCTCGGACTGTTCACCAGCAGGCCCGACGAGCACGCCCCGGACGGCGTCACCCCGTTCGAAGTCCTCGCCGCGGCCGTGTACCTCGGCGGTCAGGAGCGCCTTTTCCGCCTCGGCAACGTCCGGATGCACGGCGCCGGCCTGGAGTGGTCCCCGGTCCCCGTGGCCCACTGAATCCGGCAGCCCGCTCCAGGAGACGCGTTTCGCGCGCTAGGCGGGAGCTTCCACCGGCAGGCTCAGGGCCGTCGCCGCGCCTGCCAGCCGCTTGTCATACGTGACGAACGCGCTGATCGCCGAGCGCAGACTGTCGGCCGTGGCGAGGTGGATGGCGTCGAGGCTTCGCAAGAGCGGGTCGCCGATCACCTCAGCGCTGCTTGCGACCTCGTCCATACCGATCAGCGCGATTCCCGAGAGCAGGAGACGCGCGCGATCGATCCTGTCGGGAGCGTGGCGGGTGACGGTCCGGAGCAACTCGATGCGCAGCAGGCGGGACGAGACCCGCGGCATGGCGGACCGCTCGGCGATCCAGAGTTCCAGCGCCGCGGTTTCAGCTTCCGGAGCGACGAGTTTGAGGACCGCGGACGTGTCAAGGTAGATCATCAGTACCTTTCCTCGTCTCGTGCCTGGAGCAACGCGTCGGAAAGGCTGATGTCGCCGTGCGCGGACTCCCGCGGAGGTGTCGGCGGTATCGGGCCCGGGGCGGCTGCCGGGATCGCCCGCCCTCGCGCGATCAGCTCGTCAAGGAGGGGGACACCGGTTACCGGTGTATCCGGCACCAGCCGCGCGACCGGCCGCCCGTACTCGGTGACGACGATGGACTCGCCGGCTTTGACGCGTTCCAGAACGCGCGCCGTCTGCTGGTTGAGTTCGCTGACTGTGACCGTGGCCATGCCGCCATTCTACTAGGAACTAGTAGAACTGTCAGCGTGAATTGGGCGGGGTGGTCCAGAGCAGGGGACAGGGGGATGGAGTGGTGAAGAGTTGTGAGAGGTGGGAGAAACGAAGGCGCCGACCACGAGGTGGTCGGCGCCCTTCGTCGCTGTGGATCGCGGTGGTCAGGCGGTGTGGTCAGGGTGAGGCGATGCGGTTCAGGCCCGGCGGCAGCTCCGACGCGCACGCGCGGTCAAGCAGCCACAGGGTTCTGACTCGGCCGAGCGCTCCGGCCGCCGGGACCTGCACCCGGCCCGCGCCGGACAGCGCCATGTGTGCCGCCGCGGCCTTCTCCGCCCCCGCCGCCACCACCCACACCTCGCGCGAGCCTTCGATGGCGCGGAAGGTCAGCGACAGGCGGTTCGGCGGCGGCTTGGGGGAGTTGTGCACGGCGATGACCGACGGCCCCTCCTCGTAGACCCCGGGGTGTTCGGGGAAGAGGGAGGCGATGTGGCCGTCCGGGCCCATGCCGAACAGCGACAGGTCGAACTCCGGCACGTCGGCGCCGTGCGGCGCGTGGCGGGCCAGCTCGGCGGCGTACCGCTCGGCGGCCGCCTCCGCGTTCGCGCCGTCCGGGCCGTCCGTGGCGGGCATCGCGTGCACTCGGTCCGGGTCGAGATCGAGCTGGTCCAGCAGCGCGTCACGGGCCTGGGTGTCGTTGCGCTCCTTGTCTCCGGCGGGCAGGAACCGCTCGTCGCCCCACCACAGGTGTACCCGCCGCCAGTCCACCGCGACCCGGGCCGGCAGCTCCGCGACCGCGGCCAGCGAGCCGATGCCGACGGTGCCGCCGGTCAGCACGAGGTGGGCCTCGTCCTTCGCGGCGAGCACGTCGACCAGCTTCGTCACCAGCCGCGCAGCCACCGCCGCGGCGAGAAGCGGCGCGTCCCGGTGGACGATGAGCTCGGGGGTGGCGCCTCGGACAGTCAAACGGAATCCTCCTTCGAGCCCTTGTCACCCTTGCCCGGCCCGTCGGACGAGGTGGACGCGGCCGCGCCGGCGGCGGACTCGGCCCCGCTGAGCTGCGCGGCCTCCTTCGCCGCGCGCTCGACCGTCGGCCCGGCCACCTTCAACGGCTCGGTGAACGGGATGTCGATGTTCTCCAGCAGCCGGGCGTAGACGTCGTCCGGGTCGAGCCGGCGCAGCTCCTCGGCGATCAGCTCGGCGGTCTCCCGGCGCTTGAGCGCGACCGGGCGGTCCGGCTGGCCGGGGACCGAGAGGGTGGCCAGCTCGCCGTCCGGGCGGGTCAGCGAGATCGGGCCGTCCTCGGTCTGCAGCGTCACCCCGGTGATGCCCGGGCCCTCGTCGGCGGTCCGGGTCACCGGCACGCCGAGCCGCTGGCGCAGCCACACCGCCAGCACCTTCGCCGACGGGTTGCCCTCCTCGCCCGAGACGGACGCGCCGGTCACCTTGCGCGGGAACTGGTCCAGCGCGGCGGCCAGCATCGAGCGCCAGGGGGTCAGCCGGGTCCACGCCAGGTCGGTGTCGCCGGGGGTGTAGCCGGCGGCGCGCGCCCTCATCTTCTGCATCGGCTTGTGGAACTCGGCTGCGTCGGTGATGCGCCGCTGCGCGAACGCCCCGAGCGGGTCGTCCTTCGGCACGTCCGGGCCGTCGTCCGGCCACCAGGTGACCACGGGGACGTCCGGGAGCAGCAGGGGCAGCACGACGGAGTCGGCGTGCGCTGACAGCTCGCCGTACAGGCGCAGCACGATGACTTCGCCGGGGCCGGTCTCGTCGCCGACCCGCACTTCGGCGTCCAGGCGGGTGCGGGCCACCTCCGGCCGCCCCACGACCACGATGATGCGGGAGGGGTGCTCCCGCGCGGCCTGGCTGGCCGCCTTCATCGCGTCGTAGTGGTGCCGCTCCTCGGTGGCGATGATGAGGGTGAGCACCGCGCCCGTGGTCGGCGAGCCGGCTCTGCGGCGCGCCTGGACGAGCGTCGAGGCGATCTTGCTCGCGGTCGTGTCGGTAAGGTCCAGGATCACGGCTGACGCTCCCCGGCGCTCGCGGTGTGGGTCGGGTTCAGGCTGCGGGCGCGCGTCACGGCCTTCTCCAGGTGCGTCCGTCGCGGGCCAGCATCTCGTCGGCCTCCTTGGGACCCCAGGTGCCGGCCTGGTACTGGGAGGGCCGGTCGTGCGCGGCCCAGTAGTCCTCGATCGGGTCGAGGACCTCCCAGCCCAGCTCGACCTCCTCCAGCCGCGGGAACAGCGGCGCGTCGCCGAGCAGGACGTCCAGGATCAGCCGCTCGTAGGCCTCGGGCGAGGATTCGGTGAAGGCCTCGCCGTACTGGAAGTCCATCGTCACGTCGCGCACCTCCATCGAGGTGCCCGGGACCTTGGAGCCGAACCTGACCGTGATGCCCTCGTCCGGCTGGATCCGCATGACCAGGGCGTTCTGGCCGAGCTCCTCGGTCATCGTGGCGGTGAACGGCAGGTGCGGGGCGCGCTGGAAGACCACGGCGATCTCCGTCACGCGCCGCCCGAGCCGCTTGCCGGTGCGCAGGTAGAACGGCACCCCGGCCCAGCGGCGGGTGTCGATCTCCAGCTTGATCGCGGCGTAGGTGTCGGTGATCGAGTCCTGGGCGATCCCGTCCTCATCGAGGAAGCCGGTCACCTTCTCGCCGCCCTGCCAGCCGCGGGCGTACTGGCCGCGCACCGTGTGCGCGCCGAGGTCCTCGGGCAGCTGCACCGCGGAGAGCACCTTGACCTTCTCGGTGAAGATCGAGTCCGCGTCGAAGGAGGTGGGCTCCTCCATCGCGGTCAGCGCCATCAGCTGGAGCAGGTGGTTCTGGATCACGTCGCGGGCCGCGCCGATGCCGTCGTAGTAGCCCGCGCGGCCGCCGATGCCGATGTCCTCGGCCATGGTGATCTGCACGTGGTCGACGTAGTTGCGGTTCCAGATCGGCTCGAACATCTCGTTGGCGAAGCGCAGCGCCAGGATGTTCTGCACCGTCTCCTTGCCCAGGTAGTGGTCGATCCGGAAGACCGACCTGGGCGGGAAGACCTCGTTGACGACCCGGTTGAGCTCCTTGGCGCTGGCCAGGTCGTGCCCGAAGGGCTTCTCGATGATCACCCGGCGCCAGGTGCCCGGGCCGCCGTCGGCCAGGCCCGACTCCTTGAGCTGGCGCACCACCCCGGGGAAGAACTTCGGCGGCACCGACAGGTAGAAGGCGTGGTTGCCGTTGGTGCCGCGCAGCCGGTCCAGCTCGTCGATGGTGTCCTTGAGCTGGTTGAACGCGGCCTTGTCGCCGAACTCGCCGGGCACGAAGCGGAAGCCCTCGGCCAGCTGCTTCCACACCTCGTCGCGGAACGGGGTGCGCGCGTGCTCCTTGACCGCCTCGTAGACCACCTGGGCGAAGTCCTGGTGCTCCCAGTCCCGGCGGGCGAAGCCGACCAGGGCGAAGCCCGGGGGCAGCAGGCCGCGGTTGGCCAGGTCGTAGATGGCCGGCATCAGCTTCTTGCGGGACAGGTCCCCGGTCACCCCGAAGATCACCAGGCCGCACGGGCCGGCGATCCGGGGCAGCCGCCGGTCCTGGGCGTCGCGCAGCGGGTTGGACCAGTCGGTGCCCGCGTGCTCCTGCTGGTCCATCTGCCGGTGCGCTATCGACGGGTTGAAACCGTCCTTCGCGGACGCCGCCGCGACGCCGGGTGGGTTGGGGCTCACGCCGCGCTCTCCTTGGCCAGCTCCGACTGCACCGCGTCGTTCAGTTCCTTCCAGGACGCGTCGAACTTCTCCACGCCCTCGTCCTCGAGCACCTGGACCACGTCGTCGTACGAGATCCCGAGCGCCTCGAGGTCCGCGATGACCTTGTGGGACGCCTCGTACGTGCCGTGCACCGAGTCGCCGTTCGGCTCGCCGTGGTCGGCCTCCGCGTTGATCGTCGCCTCGGGCATGGTGTTCACGACACCGCGGACCACGAGGTCGTCGACATACATCGTGTCCTTGTACGCCGGGTCCTTCACGCCGGTCGAGGCCCACAGCGGCCGCTGCGGCTTGGCGCCCTTCGCGGCGAGTGTCTTCCACCGCTCCGAGCCGAAGACCTGCTCGTAGGCCTCGTAGGCGAGGCGGGCGTTGGCCACGGCGGCCTTGCCCAGCAGCGCGGCGGCCTCGGGGGTGCCGAGCTTCTTCAGCCGCTGGTCCACCTCGGTGTCCACGCGGGAGACGAAGAAGGACGCGACCGACGCCATCTTCGACAGGTCGTGGCCGTTGGCGTAGGCCTTCTCCATGCCGTCGAGGAACGCGTCCATCACGGCCTGGTACCGCCGCAGCGAGAAGATCAGCGTCACGTTCACACTCACGCCCGCGGCGAGGGTCGCGGAGATCGCGGGCAGTCCCTCGACGGTCGCCGGGATCTTGATGAAGATGTTCTCCCGGTCCACCAGCCACCACAACTGCTTGGCCTCGGCGATCGTCGCCGTGGTGTCGTGCGCCAGGCGCGGGTCCACCTCGATCGACACCCGGCCGTCCTGGCCCTGCGACGCGTCGTAGGCCGGGCGCAGGATGTCGGCCGCGGCGCGCACGTCGCGGGTGGTGATCATCCGCACCGCCTCGTCGACGGTGACCTTGCGCGCGGCCAGGTCGCGCAGCTGCTCGTTGTAGATCGCCGAGCCCGAGACCGCCTTCTGGAAGATCGTCGGGTTGGTCGTGATGCCGACGACCTGCTTGTCGGTCATCAGGCTGGCGAGGTTGCCGGAGGTGATCCGCTCCCGGCTCAGGTCGTCCAGCCAGATCGCCACACCGGCGTCTGAGAGCTTCTTCAGTCGTTCACTCATGGATTGTCATCTCCCCTGTGTGGCGAAGTTAATGAGACGCGGTGGCCTGAACCGCGGTGAGCGATTCCCGGGCGGCCGCCTCGACGGCCTCGGCGGTGATGCCGAACTCGCGGAAGATCGTCTTGTAGTCGGCGGAGGCGCCGTAGTGCTCGAGCGAGACGGTCCGCCCGGCGTCGCCGACGAAGCGGTACCAGGGCTGTGCGACGCCGGCCTCGACGGAGACGCGGGCCTTGACCGCCTTCGGCAGCACGGATTCCTTGTACTCGTCGTCTTGGGCGTCGAACCACTCGACACACGGCATCGACACCACCCGGGTCGGGATACCCGATTCCTCGAGCTTCTCCCGGGCCGCGACGGCCAGCTGCGCCTCGGAGCCGGTGCCGATGAGGATCACCTTCGGCGCCCCGTCGCTCGCCTCCGCCAGCACGTAGCCGCCGCGCTTGACGCCCTGCTGCGCCGACAGCGCCGCGCCGAGCGCCTCGTGGTCGAACACCGGGATGTTCTGCCGGGTCAGCGCGAGGCCGACCGGGCCGTCCTGCTCCAGCGCCGCCTTCCAGGCCGCGACCGCCTCGTTGGCGTCGGCCGGGCGCACGAAG
Source organism: Actinocrinis sp. (assembly GCF_035938995.1). Lineage (GTDB taxonomy): Bacteria > Actinomycetota > Actinomycetes > Streptomycetales > Catenulisporaceae > DASZGI01. The sequence goes on along the minus strand of NZ_DASZGI010000001.1, from coordinate 9,785 downwards.
GACAGGCCGGGGATCGCCCGCAGCGCGGCGTAGTGCTCGACCGGCTGGTGGGTCGGGCCGTCTTCGCCGAGGCCCACCGAGTCGTGGGTCCAGACGTAAGTCACCGGCAGGTGCATCAGCGACGCAAGGCGCACGGCCGGGCGCATGTAGTCGGAGAAGATCAGGAAGGTGCCGCCGAACGGGCGGGTGTTGCCGTGCAGGGTGATGCCGTTGAGGATCGAGCCCATCGCGTGCTCGCGGATGCCGAAGTGCAGGATCCGCCCGTACGGCGAGGAGCCGCCGAATTCGGGGGTCTCCTCGTGGTAGGACGGGAGGAACGACAGGCCGCCCTTGATGGTGGTGTTGTTCGACTCGGCCAGGTCCGCGGAGCCGCCCCAGAACTCCGGCAGCTGCTCGGCGATCGCCTGGATCGCGGCCTCGGAGGCCTTGCGGGTGGACAGGTCCTTGCCGGCCGGGAAGGCCGGGAGCTTCTCGTCCCAGCCGGCCGGCAGCTCGCGCCGGGAGATCCGGTCGAACTCGGCGGCCCGCTGCGGGTTGGCGGCGCGCCAGGCCTCGAAGGTCGTCTCCCACTCGGTGTGCGCGGCTTTGCCCCGGGCGCCGACCCGGCGGGCGTGCTCCAAGACCTCGTCGGCGATGTCGAAGTGCTTCTCCGGGTCGAAGCCGAGGACGACCTTGGTCGCCGCGACCTCGGCCTCGCCGAGCGCGGAGCCGTGCGCCTTGCCGGTGTTCTGGGCGTCGGGCGCGGGCCAGGCGATGATGGTGCGCAGCCGGATGATCGAGGGGCGGTCGGTCTCGGCCTCGGCGGCCAGGATCGCCCGGTGCAGCGCCTCGACGTCCTCGACGTAGCCGTTCGGCGTGATGAACTCGACCGCCTGGGTGTGCCAGCCGTATGCCTCGTACCGCTTGAGAACGTCTTCGGTGAACGCGACCTTGGTGTCGCCCTCGATGGAGATGTGGTTGTCGTCGTAGATGACGACGAGGTTGCCGAGCTTCTGGGTGCCGGCGATCGAGGACGCCTCGCTCGTGACGCCCTCCTCCAGGTCGCCGTCGGACGCGAAGGCGTAGATGTGGTGGTCGAAGGGCGAGGTGCCGGGCGCCGCGTCGGGGTCGAACAGGCCGCGCTCATACCGCGCCGCCATCGCCATGCCGACCGCGTTGGACAGGCCCTGGCCGAGCGGACCGGTGGTGGTCTCCACCCCGACGGTGTGTCCGTGCTCCGGGTGACCCGGCGTCAGCGAACCCCAGGTGCGGAAGGACTTGAGGTCGTCGAGGGTCAGGCCGTAGCCGGACAGGTACAGCTCGATGTACAGCGTCAGGCTGCTGTGGCCGGGGGAGAGCACGAAACGGTCCCGGCCGACCCACTTCGGGTCGGCCGGGTCGTGACGCAGATGCTTCTGGAAGAGGAGAAACGCAGCCGGGGCGAGCGACATCGCGGTGCCGGGGTGCCCGTTGCCGACCTTCTGCACCGCGTCCATCGCCAGGACGCGGATGGTGTCGACGGTGCGCTTGTCCAGTTCGGTCCACTCGAATGCGGAGGGCGTGCTCACGCGCGCGTCCTTTCATGGTGGTGAAGCGCCATCGCATCGGGGCGGACGGCGACGCTGCCTGGCCCGACCATTCGCCCTTCGGAATCGAGCAGGTGGGAGTGCCCCGCGCGGCGAAGCGTACGATTCTGTTATCTCACGGCCAACCCTACTCCTGAACCCACCCCTGAAGACGTGCGCGGCCCGGCCTGGTAGTCCGGACGGGTAGGCGTGACCTTCCGGGTAGCGACGTCGGACCTTGAGGGCAATTGTTTGCCGGACGGGGTTGCGAAAGCCCTTGCGGCGGTTCGCCCAGCCCCGGGCGCGGGCGCCGCGGAGCGGGGGTCTAGAGTCTTCAGTCGAATCCCATCGGGACGGGGCCTGTATGTATTGCGGCGTTCGTCCCGCCGTGCCGAGCATCGAGGTCTGCCCGTGACCGCAGTCGAGTCCCGTCCGGTGATGACCGCTCCGCCGCCGGCGGCACCCGCCGTCCCGGCGAGAGATGCGGCAGCCTCCGGCGAGGCGCTGTCAAGCGGGGCAGTGCGGGCACGAATCTCCCTGGCGGATTCCCTGCGCGCGTACGTGGCCCTGACCAAGCCGCGCATCATCGAGCTGTTGATCGTCACCACGATCCCGGTCATGTTCCTCGCGCAGCGCGGCGTGCCCTCGCTCTGGCTGGTCGTGGCGGTAACCGTCGGCGGATACCTTTCGGCGGGCAGCGCGAACGCGCTCAACTGCTGGGTGGACCGGGACATCGACGCCAAGATGCGCCGTACCCGCCGCCGCCCGCTGCCGAAGCATTCGGTGACGGCCCGTCAGACGGTCGTGTTCGGCCTGGCGCTCGGGGTGCTCTCGACGCTGTGGCTGGGGTTCGCGGTCAACTGGCTTTCCTCGCTGCTGGCGCTGGCCGCGAACGTGTTCTATGTAGTCGTCTATTCGATGATCCTCAAGCGCCGCACCTCCCAGAACATCGTCTGGGGCGGCATCGCGGGCTGTTTCCCCACGCTGATCGGCTGGACGTCGGTGACCGACCGGGTCGCGTGGCCGCCGCTGGTGCTGTTCGCGGTGGTGTTCCTGTGGACTCCGCCGCACACGTGGGCGCTGGCGATGCGGTACCGGGACGACTATGCGGCCGCGCAGGTGCCCATGCTTCCGGTCGTCGCGACCGAGCGGCACGTGACCTGGCAGATGACGCTCTACACCTGGGCGACGGTCCTGTGCTCGCTGGCGCTGTGGCCCGTCGCGCACACCGGCCCGGTCTACGCCGCGGGCGCAGCCCTGCTCGGCGCGGTGTTCCTGGTCGAGGCGCACCGGCTGCACTGGTCGGCACGCCGCGGTGTGACCGGTGTCGCGCTCAAGCCGATGCGGCTGTTCCACCTCTCGAACACTTACCTGGCGCTACTGTTCGTGTGCGCGGCGATCGATCCGCTCGTGCACTAAGCGGTCACCTCGTTCGATAGCTCGAAAAAGTCTGCCAGGGAGTCGGCCCCGTGGACCTGTTGCGCAACACCGTGCAGACCTACGCCTGGGGGTCGGCGACCGCGATCCCGGAGCTGTTGGGCGTCGGGAACCCGGATGGCGCGCCTCAGGCCGAGCTGTGGATGGGTGCGCACCCGTCCGCGCCGTCGAATGTTGTCCGCGGCGAGGGTGGGATGCCGCTCGACGCAGTGATCGCGGACGATCCGGTAGGAGAACTGGGCGCCGAGGTCGCCGGTCGCTTCGGTGGTCGGCTGCCGTTCCTGCTTAAGGTGCTGGCGGCGCAGAAGGCGCTGTCGATCCAGCTGCACCCGGACCGCGAGCAGGCGCAGGCCGGATTCGCGGCCGAGGAGGCGCGGGGCGTGCCGCGTAACGCGCGCGAGCGCGTCTATGTGGACGACTGGCCCAAGCCCGAGGTTCTGTGCGCACTGACCCCGTTCGAAGTGCTGGCCGGCCTTCGACCCGCGCCTCAGGCAGCGGACGTGCTCGACGGCCTCGGCGTCAAAGAGCTGAATGACCTCGTGCGCGCGCTGCGGTCGGACCCCGAACCGGCCACCGTCGGCAGGACGCTGGCGGTCGTGCTCGGCTGGCCCGAGGGACGCCTCCGCGACGAGCTCGTGCAGCGAGTACTCGAGGGGGCGGCGAAAGCGGCCGGGCGCGGCGGCGAGCACAAGGCCGCATACGAGGCGGTGGGCCGGATCGCCGCCGATCATCCGGGCGACGTCGGCGTGGTGTGCTCGCTGCTGATGAATCACGCGGTGGTCGAGCCGGGCCAGGCTTTGTTCATGGCGGCTGGGGGAGTGCACGCCTACATCCGCGGCACCGGCGTCGAGCTGATGGCGAACTCGGACAATGTGATCCGCGCCGGGCTCACGCCGAAGCACATCGACATCCCGGAGCTCATGCGGGTGCTGGACCCGGCCGTGCCGGTGCCTACCCTCACTGCGCGCCGCACCGGGCCGGGCGTGGAGGAGTTCGACACCCCGGTCCCCGAATTCCGCCTGCGGCGCCTGACTCCTGACGGCGCGTCGCTCGACGTGCCCGCGCCGGGCCTGCCGCGCATCCTGCTGTGCGTCGACGGCGAGGCCGAAGTGTCCGCGGACGGGCGGTCGCTCACGATCGGGCGCGGCCAGTCCTGCTATCTCTCGGCGCGTGACGTCGCTGCGACCGTGTCCGGAGACGCGCTGCTCTTCCTGGCCTCGCCCGGCGACTGACGTCGCGCCCGCTACACAGCGCCCACTACACAGCGACCGGGCGGCGCACGCGCATCGACGTGAGCACCCGCCAGGCCGCGATCCACGTCAGGCAGGCGCCGGTCATGTGCAGCAGCACCAGCCACGCCGGAAGCCCGGTGAAGTACTGCGTGTAGCCGAGGGCCGCCTGGGCGGCGAGCACCGCGAACAGGTCGCGGGTCGCCCGCAGCGTCGCGGCGGGGGCGTCGGTCGCCTTCAGCGCGAACCAGAGCGCGACGGTGAGTCCGACGACGATGAACACCAGGTCCGCGTGCGCCTGGGTGATGTCGACCGGGGCGAAGGGCAGGCGCTTGGTCGCGTCCGCCGAGCCGGAGTGTGGCCCCGAGCCGGTGACCAAGGTGCCGACGACCACCACGGCCCCGACCGCGCCGACCAGGGTCAGGCCGAGCCGGCCCAGCTCGCGGCGCACCAGCGGCTCGGCCGGGCCGTCGCCCTCGCGGCTGCGGGTCCACAGCACCCAGGAGATCGCGATCATCGCGGTGGAGACGGAGAAGTGGATCGCGACCCAGATGGGGGCCAGATCGGTGCGCACCGAGATCCCGCCGATCACCGCCTGCGCGACGACGCCGAAGAACAGCGCCCAGGACAGCTTGACCAGCATCGGGCGGCGGGGACGCTGCCGCATGGCGGCGATGATCGCGGCGCCGACCGCGGCGGTCACCGCGTAGGTCAGCATCCGGTTCGAGAATTCGATCACGCCGTGGAAGCCGAGGGAGGGCACCGGGACCAGCGAACCGGCGGTGCACTGCGGCCAGGTCGGGCAGCCGAGGCCGGAGTTGGTCAGGCGCACCGCGCCGCCGGTGATGACGATGACGGTGTTGGCGATCAGCGCGGCGAGGCAGGCGAGCGTGACCACGCGCGCGGAGGGTCGATTGCTCAGGCGCCCGACGAGGCCCCTGCGCCACCACGCGCCTGACGCGCCATCAGGCGACTGGTCGTCACCAGCGGGCCGGGGCGCGGGGACCCGCGTGTCGACTGGGTGCGCCGTCGTCTCGCTCACCGCTGTGCCACCCTCACTGCTGCCATTACTCCCACTTGAAGGCCTTAGCCGCGGCGGCGAGCGCGAGCACCGCCCACGCCGCCAGCACGCCCACGGGGGTCCACGGCATCGCCGAACCGTGGCTGAGCACGTCGCGAAGGCCCGTGGTCAGCGCCCCGACCGGCAGGTACTGGAGCGTCTCCTGCGCGCCGTGGCCGAACTTGTCCAGCGGCACGACCACCCCGCCGATCGCCATGAACACCAGGAAGACGAAGTTGGACACCGCCAGTGTCGCCTCCGCCCGCAGCGAGCCGGCCAGCAGCAGCGCGAGCCCGCTGAACGCGGCGGTGCCCAGCGCGACCAGGATCAGGACGGCGAGCGGCGAGCCGTGCGGGGACCAGCCGAGCGCGAGCGAGATCACGATGAGCAGGACCAGCTGCACGCACTCGACCGCGAGGATCGACAGCGCCTTGCCGACCATCAGCGCCCAGCGCGGCAGCGGGCTCGCGCCGAGCCGCTTGAGCACCCCGTAGCGGCGCTCGAAGCCGGTGGCGATCGCCTGGCTGGTGAACGCGGTGGACAGCACGGCCGCGCCGATGATCCCGGGCGCGAAGTAGTCGATCCGGCTCGAACCGGTGATGGTCCCGATCGGCTCGGCGGTGAACGCGACGAGCATCAGCGCCGGGATGACGATCGCGAGCAGCACCTGCTCGGCGTTGCGCAGCAGCAGCCGGGTCTCCAGCCGCGCCTGGGCCAGGATCATCCGGGACACCGGAGCGGGGCGCGGGTCCGGGGCGAAGGAGCCGGGAGCGCGCAGCGGGCCGGGCGGCGCGTCACGGCGGGCCGCGGTCACGGACTTCGCCGGCGTTCCGGAGGGTTTCCGGGCGGCCGCGCCGGGTTCGAAAGCATCGGGTTCGAAGGCACCGGGTTCGAAGATCGTGGTCACCGAAGGCCTCTTCCGGTGAGGTCCAGGAATACGTCCTCCAGGCTGCGCTGCTCGACGGCCAGGTTGCGCGGCATGATCCCGAGGCTCGCGCACCACGCGGTCGCCGCGGCGAGGGTGTCTGGGGTCACATGGCCCTCGATCCGGTAGGCGCCCGGCGCGTACTCGAGCGCCGTGCAGCCGGGGGCGACGGCGATCGACAGCGCGGTCAGATCCAGGCCGAGCGGGGCCTCGAAGCGGATTTGGTCGCCGGTGCCGTCCGCGCCGCTCCGGGTAGAGTTTGCCAGCTGCTGGGGGGTGTCGCAGGCGATTACCCGCCCGGCGTCCACGATGGCGACCATGTCGGCCAGCCGCTCCGCCTCATCCAGCAGGTGCGTGGTGAGCACGATCGTCACCCCGTCCGTCCGCAGCTGCTCGATCAGCTCCCAGGTGGCGTGGCGCGCCTGCACATCTAGGCCAGCGGTCGGCTCGTCGAGGAACACCAGCTCCGGCCGGCCGACCACGGCCAGCGCGAGGGAGAGTCGCTGCTGCTGGCCCCCGGACAGCCGCCGGAAGGGGGTCCGGCCGCAGGAGTCCAGGCCCAGCCGGTCGGCCAGCGCGTCCACGTCCAGCGGGTTCGCGTAGAGCGAGGCGACGTGCCGGAGCATCTCCTTCGCGCGGACCGCCTGGTAGATCCCGCCGGACTGGAGCATGACGCCGATCCGGGGGCGCAGCGCCGCCGCGTCGGCTACCGGGTCGAGTCCGAGCACGCGCACCGTGCCGCCGTCGGGAATGCGATATCCCTCACAGCACTCGAGCGTGGAGGTCTTGCCCGCGCCGTTGGGGCCGAGGACGGCGGTGAGCGAACCGGCCTCCACCGTCAGGTCGAGCCCTTGGACCGCGGTTTTGGCGCCGTATCGCTTCACCAGGCCGGAGATCTCGACGGCCGGTGATTGCGCTGCGTGCATGGTGCGAGTTTACGGTCCGCACACGGTCGCTCGGCGCGCGGGTCGGTGCCGAAGAGCAAGACGAACTTAGGCTGGAGAACTTAGGTAAGCCTTAGTTGTAGGCCGGGAACGAATAAGGCCACAATGGTGTTGTGAAAACCGTGGGTGTAGTGCGCGAGCAGGCAGCGGCGGAGCCGTCCGCCTGTTCCGAGCTGCCCGCACTCGCCCCCGAGGCGGCCGGGGAGGACCGGGTCGGCACCCGCAACCGGGTGGCCCGGTTGATCCTCGCCAACGGCGCGAGCACCGCCGCGGACCTCGCGGCCCGCCTGGGTCTGACTCCGGCCGGGGTGCGCCGCCACCTCGACGCCCTGCTGGCCGAGAACCTGATCGAGGCGCACGAGCAGCGAGTCTACGGGCACCGCGGCCGCGGGCGCCCGGCCAAGGTGTTCGCCCTCACCAGCGAGGGCCGCGCGGTCTTCCACCACGCATACGACGACATGGCGATCGACGCGCTGCGGTTCATCGAGCAGACCGGCGGAGACGAAGCGCTGGGCGCGTTCGCCCGGCGCCGCTTCTCCGGACTGGCCGACCGCTACGCCGCGACGCTTGCCGCCGCCGACCAGGCCGACCGGCCGCGCCTGCTCGCCGAAGCGCTGTCCGCCGACGGATACGCCGCCTCGCTGCGGGTGCCCGGCAGTGCCGACCGGCCTGCTGCGCGAGCCGCGTCCGGAACAGCTGTGTCCGAACCGAAGGCTGTATCCGAAGCAAAGCCTGCATCCGGAACAAAGCCTGTGTCCGGAAAGAATGCAGGACCCGGGGCGAAACTGGCCCTCGGCGAGCAGCTGTGCCAGCACCACTGCCCGGTCCAGCACGTGGCCGAGCGCTTCCCGCAGCTGTGCGAGGCGGAGACGCAGGTCTTCGCCGAACTGCTCGGCACGCACGTGCAGCGGCTCGCGACGATCGCCCACGGCGACGGGGTGTGCACCACCTTCATCCCGGCCGCCGCAGTCACGCCCAGCGCCACACCCACGGCCGGGCGTCCGGCGCCCACACCAGCACCATCTACGTCCGAAGGGGAATCAGCAGTATGACTACCACTCACCCCGAACTTGAGGGCCTGGGCCGGTACGAGTTCGGCTGGGCCGACCCGGACGTCGCCGGCGCCACAGCCAAGCGCGGCCTCAACGAGGCCGTGGTCCGGGACATCTCCGCTCTGAAGGACGAGCCGGAGTGGATGCTCCAGGCCCGGCTGAAGGCGCTGCGCCTGTTCGACCGCAAGCCCATGCCGAGCTGGGGCGCCGACCTGTCCGGCATCGACTTCGACAACATCAAGTACTTCGTGCGCTCCACCGAGCGCCAGGCGGCGTCCTGGGACGAGCTGCCCGCGGACATCAAGAACACCTACGACAAGCTGGGCATCCCCGAGGCCGAGAAGAACCGCCTGATCGCGGGCGTGGCGGCGCAGTACGAGAGCGAAGTGGTCTACCACCAGATCCGCGAGGACCTGGAGCAGAAGGGCGTGCTGTTCCTCGACACGGACACCGCGCTCAAGGAGCAGCCCGAGCTCTTCCGCGAGTACTTCGCCACGGTGATCCCGGCCGGGGACAACAAATTCTCCGCGCTCAACACCGCAGTCTGGTCCGGCGGCTCCTTCATCTACGTGCCGCCGGGCGTGCACGTGGACATCCCGCTTCAGGCCTACTTCCGGATCAACACCGAGAACATGGGCCAGTTTGAGCGGACCCTGATCATCGTCGAGGAAGGGGCGCAAGTCCATTACGTCGAGGGCTGCACGGCTCCGATGTACTCGAGCGAAAGCCTGCACTCTGCGGTGGTCGAGATCGTAGTAAAGAAGCACGGGCGCTGCCGGTATACGACCATCCAAAACTGGGCCAATAACATCTACAACCTCGTGACCAAGCGGGCCGTCGCCCATGAAGACGCCGTCATGGAATGGGTCGACGGCAACCTGGGCAGTAAGCTGACCATGAAATACCCGGCCGTCTACATGGTGGGCAAGGGCGCCCGAGGCGAGATCCTCTCGATCGCGTTCGCCGGCAAGGGGCAGCACCAGGACGCCGGCGGCAAGGTCGTCCACGCCGCTCCTTACACCAGCTCGCGGATCATCTCCAAGAGCATCAGCAAGAACGGCGGCCGCGCCAGCTACCGCGGACTCCTGAAGATCGCCGACGGCGCCAAGGGCTCGAAGTCGAACGTCGTCTGCGACGCCCTGATCCTCGACGCGAAGAGCCGGTCCGACACCTACCCCTACATCGAGATCGATGAGGACGACGTCAAGGTCGGCCACGAGGCCAGCGTCTCGAAGATCGGCGAGGAGCAGCTCTTCTACCTGATGAGCCGCGGCCTGAGCGAAGCCGAGGCATCGACCCTGATCGTCAGCGGCTTCATCGAGCCCCTGGTTAAGGAGCTGCCGATGGAGTACGCCGTCGAGATGAACAAGCTGATCCAGCTCCAGATGGAAGGCTCGGTGGGCTGACCCTCATGAGCAACCCGCGCCCGAGGCGAGCGATGGCAAAGAGCGTCTTGATACCGCGATCCCTTCCTCGAAGGGGTCGCGGAGATCAGGCCGCGCTTCGCCCGCTCGAAGTTGGGGGTTCAAATCCCCCCGACCCCTCTGGCGCGTAGCTCAATGGCAGAGCGGGCTCCTTATAAGAGCCTGACGAG